>JAQGOU010000296.1 GCA_028293445.1 Verrucomicrobiales bacterium
GTTGTATCCGGGCGGATTTTCAGTATCTTCCACCTCATTGGTCATGGTCGGAGCGATCCACATCCCGCGTTCCGAGGGAACACCGTATTTAAGCTCCACGAACGGTTCTGTTCATTTATTTGATGGAAACTTGCCTTCGGAAATCGTGGAGAGTTTCACCGTAAGTCCCAACAACGTGGTGACCATGGCGCCTGGCACCAATCACCTCACCATCTTCTTAAATGCGACGAATGGAACGTTCACCGGGCGCTTCGTTCATTCCGTCACTCACGTGACCACGGCAATCAAAGGCTCTCTGACGCCGGACATTGGCCTCGGTTATTTTATTGGAACCAATCGAAGTGGCTCCGTTGTCATTCAGCCCGAATAGAGCAGTCGCCAAAAGTATTTTCCGGTTCATTCGTGTGCATTCGTGGTTCAACAGGTCCACGGACTTCCGGGGTCGCGAAAAGATTGTCACCTTTTCTGTATCAGCGACAATTAGCTATTAGATGCAGGATTTGAACGACATCACTTTATTGCAGAACTACGCGAAGGACGGTTCGGAGGAAGCGTTTGCGACCCTCGTCGCGCGCCACATCGATAAAGTCCATTCCGTCGCGTTGCGGCACACTCGCAATCCACACCACGCCGAGGAAATAACGCAGGCGGTCTTCGTCATTCTCGCGAGGAAATCCGGTCAGCTGAATAAGAATGTCGTTCTTGCCGGTTGGTTATACGAAACAGCGCGGCTGACGGCATTGGCCTTCGTTCGGAGCGAAATCCGCCGCGCCCATCGGGAAGCAGAGGCATACATGCAAAGTTTAACGGAAGAAACCGAATCGGATGTCTGGCCACAGGTCAGCCCGTTACTGGATACGGCCATGAGCGGGTTAAATGCAAAGGATCGCCACGCCATTGTGCTCCGCTTTTTCGACGGCAAAAGCATGAGAGAAGTCGGTGACGCTTTGGGCGCGAATGAAACGGCGGCCAAGAAACGAGTGGGTCGTGCTATGGAGAAGCTGCGCTCGTTCTTCACCAAAAGGGGTATTGCTCTGCCCGTTGCCGTTCTGACCGCCGCAATTTCCGCCAATTCCGTTCAAGCCGCACCGGCTGCATTGGCCACTTCCATTACGGCCGTGGCCATCTCGAAAGGCGCAGCCGCTACCGGTTCGACGCTGACCCTCGTGAACGGCTCTTTAAAACTGATGGCGTGGATCAAAGCGAAAACCGCTATTGCTGCCGGCGCCGCAATTCTACTGGTGACTGGCGCCACCGTTGTGGTGGTCGAAAAGCTGGTCGTGCCACCAATCTCCTCTCCCGCGCAACCCTTGTCCGCGATCGACGCCTATCTCTCCAGCGACGCTTATTTGGACAAGGCACCGTCTGTCTTAATGGTTCGAACCACTCATTTCCCGGAAAAGAATGGTTATGCCACTACTATGAGCGAATCCCGTGGAGGCGTCGTCAATACGGTGAGGGCGGGGGGACGCAATGCGCCGCTGCATTGGATGTTGAACGGTGCCTACGGCTTCGGGACGACTCGAATGATTCTTCCCAACGCGTTGCCGCCTGCCAATTTTGATTACCTGGCCACCTTGCCGGACTGTCCTCCAAAGGCCTTTCAAGCGGAGATTGAAAAGGTGACCGGCATTGCGGGGCATCTCGAACTGCGAGAGATGGAGGTGCTTTTGCTGAAAGTCAAAACCGTCGACGCACCGGGATTGCGGCCAGGAACCATCCACGGAGGAAGAACGTACGGCAAATACCTCTATCATTCCACCAATGAGCCCATGGCCCATTTCCAAACATATCTTGAAGGGGATATTCTCAAGATACCAGTGATTGACCAAACGGGGTTGACCAACACATACGACTTTAGCCTGGATTTCGAGGCAGACGACCGTGATTCCCTCAAGGAAGCCCTTCTTGATCAGCTCGGTCTTGAGCTTGTGCCTGCCCGGCAACGGATCGAAATGCTCGTGGTCGAGCTGGCAACGAATTCCGACAAGACGGCCCTCTACAAAGAATACAAAGAAGTCAGCCCGTCGAGTATCAGCGAATCTCTCTGGAAAACCCCAAGACTGGAGTCCCTTCCCCCGGTTTTGATCCTGCGTCCAACCCGTTTTGAGGAAGGGAGCGAAGCTAGCATCACAGGCGATTTCGAACGATGGCGGATGGTGCTAAAAAATTCTTCGTTCGAGTATATACTCGCAGCCGCCGCTGATTTCCAAGTGAAGGGGAATTATTGCACCTGGCCTTCCCGAATCATCGCGCCGCCGAATCTGCCCAAGGAAAGATTCGACCTGATGCTCACCGTCGCCAATCCGCGGGAAAGACTGCAAAAGGAGATTAGTAAACAATTTGGTTTGGCACTGCGACGTGAAATTCGCGAGGTGGAGGCTTTGGTCATCAAGGACAGCGAGACAATCGCACCCAGGCTAAACACAGCAAAGCAGCCAATCTTTTCGAGGTCGCAGAGCACCATGGAAAATCTCCCACTTTGGGTCATCGCGCAAAATCTCGAAGGTCAACTGGGCAAACCCGTTCTGGTGCGAACGAAACTTACGAATAACTTCACCCTTACAATCAGAACGATCATCAAAGATGGTTACACCACGCTGGATGAAGCCGAATTGAAACGGGATTTCCTGAACCAGTTAGGCCTTGAACTGGTGTCGGGCAAGGAACCCATTAAAATGCTCGTGGTTGAACAAATCAAAAAGTAGCGGTGCAGACATCCTGTGAAAACATTCCTGCAAATGCTGGGAGCACCTCGACACGACTCCCGTCTAATCGTGACATGAAGAAACTGACGATCCTGTTTCTCGCTTTCGCCTCTTTGCTGCCGGCTGTGATTTACGCCATCGGTGAGGCGGGCGGCACCGAATGGCCGCAAGGAGCCACCGTTGCAGTGGAACTTCGCGTTGCTGCGACGATTGGCACAAACGATCAGGTAAAAGTTTCCGGCGATGTGCTGATTACAAACCAGGGCTCGCAGCCTTTGACGATCCAAAGCCCACACAACCGGTTGGTGCTCGCGTTCCTTGTTCTCGATCCACTCGGCAATGCCGTCCCTCCCAAAGGTCTCGCGAAGGTCGATCCGGGATTTGAAACGCACATCGTCCCAGCGCGTTCGACTTATACGCACCACTTTGAATCGCTCGACTTCCTCACCGGCAGTGCGCTGTTTGGTTACGACTTGAGCCCCGGGACGTCATATCGCGTCATTGCGGTTTACAGGCCAGCAGGACCGCAAGGACCTGGATTCACCAGCCAGGAAACCAACCTCGAAATTCCACCGAAGAACAAACAACAGTGAACACAAAACGCGCTTTCACATTGATCGAGTTACTCGTGACGATTGCCATCATCGCCATTCTCGCGGCGCTGCTCCTGAGCGCAGTAAGCAGCGTGAAACTGAAGGCGCAACGAACCCAGTGCCTGAGCAACGTCAAGCAACTGACCCTCGCCAGTTTCATGTACGCCAGCGAGAACAGTCGACACGCGGGCATCGAAACGGCAGCGTTTCCCGGTGGCAATTGGATGGGAACTTTAAACGTATATGCCAAAACGAAAGGGATTTTGATCTGCCCTTCGGCCCCGTTGCAGCTACCGACTCCTGCCAGCGGCAATAAACAAGGCTCTGCCGACAGCGCCTGGGTGCGATGGACTTCGGACAAAGAAACGATATTTAGCGGCAGCTACGGCTATAACGGTTGGCTTTATTCCGACATCACTTTCTCCGAGAAGGGTGATCCCAAACAGCTGCAGGTCTTCACAAGGGAGTCAACCATTCAGAAGCCGTCGCTGACGCCCGTCTTCTTCGACGAGAATTGGGTGGACGCCTGGCCCGAAGAGAACGACAAACCCTTCACGAACCTTTACACCGGGCAACCCTTCGCCGTCTCGCCCGACCAGATGGGACGCCTCACCATCGCGCGTCATGGCGGTCGCAGCGCCTCCCGCGCTCCACGTGAGATGGTTCCCGGAGAAAAGATGCCCGGTGCCATTAACATGGGCCTGGCCGATGGACACACTGAATTAGCGCAACTCGAAGACCTCTGGAAATACTACTGGCATCTCGACTGGCAACCGCCGGTGACGCGGCGATGATTTGAGTCCATAAGGAATTATGAGCGCCAACAAAGCACTCGAACTCCCAATCCCTTGTCCGAGAGACTCCTTTCGTGGTCAACGCGGCAGTTGACAAAATCATTGAGAACGAGAGATGCTGATTCAGCAGACGGTAAATCCCCCCGTCATATCCCCCGGTTGGCAACTGATCGGTCATGCATTTATCCAGTTGAGTTAGATCAAAACATATGAAGTGGCCTAATTCGCCGGAACCAACCGCCGAAGCATTCCGTTGCCCTATCGCTATTCGTGTCACACCGCCTCGCTCGGGGTTCACTCTCATAGAGCTATTAGTCGTCATCGCCATTATTGCTATCCTCGCGGCGATGCTCCTTCCTGCGCTCGCTAAAGCGAAAGAGCGTTCGCAACGAACCGTTTGCTGCTCCAACTTGAAGCAGTTCGGCGTGGCGATCACGCTATATATGAATGACAACAATTCATTGATGGAAACTCCTAAATTTGGCAACACTAGCGACCGCTATCCCAGCACCTTGCAAGTGGGCGACGGCATCGAGGGGCCCATTGCGAACTCACCCTATTTCAATATGCTCGCCATCCAACCCTATCTAAAGCCGGTTGATACAAGTCTCCAGAAGACTATTGGAATTTGGCGTTGTCCAGGCACCGCGCGTCTGTCCGAAGCCTATGACATAACGGACCAAGCACAGTGGAAGAGTATGGGCGCCATACATTTTTCGTACTCCTATTTTGCACGGGTGGATAAATGGTCATCAGGACCTGACCTGCGCATTCAGGATCCCAGCACCATAACAGCGACAGAACTCACTTATGATCGCATTTTGATGGCTGATACTCTCTACACTGAATGGAGTTCTCGAATGTGGTGCTACAACCATGCGCGTACTGGTCCTCATTGCCAGGTAGTGTCAGCCACCGGGGTTGGAGGTTCTCCAGCGTATCAACCTGACGGCGATTTTTCGGGGCAGAATCAGGTCTATGGCGACGGGCATGCTTTGTGGAAAAAAGCGGTACCCGCCGCTGACCTGATCAAAGTGAATCTTCCTGGCACATTTCCCAACTACGGCATGTTTATCCCGTGACGTCACGACAGTGAACGGACGGGACGATTTGTGAGACTCACGTTCGGTTAGGCGCGATAGACTATGAAAGCCCAAACCTTGGACATCGCCATTCTCATTTGGACTTCTACTGTCCGCGCTCAAAGTCAGTTCTCGCCAGATTCGACTACACTATAGTGGCGTCCGGCTATATGGTGGACACCACGCCGAGCGATGTCGCAGAATAATATTTAACGCAATTCAGCCAGCGCGTTTGGGTTGCGTCGCGGACGCATATTCAGGCCATTAGGCTCATGACCATCACTTATGAAGAATCACTTGTTTTCAATCGTCAGTTTTATTGCCTTCGCACTGTTTACATCGTCAGCACCAGCCAAAGATTTCGATGATGCGCACCGTTTCGTTTTTTATGCAGTCCTGGAGGGATCTTATGAGGATGGCCTTTCGACCGAGGATGTTTCGCAGATTCTTTTAAAAGAGGAGAAGGACAAATATCATTATGCCCACTTCGTTTACGCGTGTCCGCTTTGCACGCCCACAATCCATGCCCTGGAAGCCTATCAGTCACGGCCAAAGCAATTTTACGGCATGAAAAAACAGGGGTCGACGTTCGGTTCCGGATTGTCGGCTGAACTCAAGCAGCAGCTTTATAGCGCGAAACCCGAAGACCGCCTCGCTGCGATCAATACATTGATTCAAGGTTGGGTCGCGAAACGGATATCGTTGCTCCGGCTGACGGATCAGGAACGGACCCAACTCCAGACCTCGCTGGAAAAGTTGCGCAAGATAGGGATGGATCGCTTGAAGGGGAATTTGAACGACTTAAAAACAGGCGGCTCAGCGCATTACCCGGTGTCCGCGTTTACGACTATTCAACAGTGCGCCGTTTGCAACGGCGCTTGCGGTCTGAAGCTAAAGCCGGATTCGGGAAAATAGACTTTACCGGTTCTGCAGCGACATTAAGCAACATCGCGGCGATGAAACCCTTTATGCAGACGCAACGCTGGAAGTTATTCTATTTGTATCCATTACTGCTCAGTGTTTGTCTCGTCTCCGCAGGTTGCATTTCGCGCAGAAATGCATGGACATCGCAGGGGAGTAACAAGTTTGCGATTCAAGCCTCCAATCCGGAGCAATATTTCATTCGTGTGCCGCACAATGACGACTATCCCGTACCGCACAATGGTCGTGTAACAGTCAGCTATTCGCAGGCCAACAAATATTGGGAGGTCAAATGTGCTGATCTCATTATTCTAGGAGGCCATCCGTCGAGCAATGTAAACGCTCTCTACGTTATGCGAGGGAAGAAAATCGTGAAGAAAATCGCGCTGACTCCACTCAAGGACTTTTTATCCAAATACGATACCGATGACCAAGGCTATTTAACCCTGAAGTTGGACGAGGAATGAGCATGGTGCCTAACTGCGGATGCAGCCAGCGATGCGATCGCGCCTGACTGGCGGCACGGAGTCACGGGAGTATTTCATTACCTTTCCCGTCAGACAGGTATGAACAGGATGGCCATCGCATTTTCGCAACCGGTATGAAAACGTTCGCCTCGCTACTGATCTGCCTGTTGCTGACCCTCCCAACCCTCGCGTCAGAGGAACAGCACGCCACGTGGTCCTCTGTCGATATCACGAGCAACATCCAACGCGCAGGACTGGTCAAGGTAAGCGGTCAGGTCGATGGTGGGTGCATTACCATGCTTCAGATTGTCGCGTTTGGCCGGACGAACGTGGTGTCGGGAGAAGATTTAAAGAAGATCAGTTCGTATCCGCTGGCTGACATGAAGATCACACACGAGCCTGGCTATGAGTTGCTGGGAGGATACCGCGTCAATGTCCGGCTGCGGCGAATCGCCTACGATTCGAACGAGATATTGCAGGATGAGACAGCGATTATCGCGGTCACTGAAACCAGCGGGCTCCAGCCAGTCATGATACAGAAAACGAGATGAAGGATGAGCCGAACAAAATCAGTGATGCCAGCATGGCGGGCACATCACACGTCAAGAATATGAAAAACCTAATAATGTGTATCGCTGTCGCTGCGGTATTAGTCATCGGCGCCCGTCTGGACGCCAAGGTTATAAATGTCCCCAAACTGACGATTGAGCAGGCAATCAAGGTTGCCAGAGATTACACTACGACAGAGAAGATCGATGTGTCTCATCACTTTCTTGCGGCCATTGAATACAAGAATCTGCACAACGAATATGAAAAGCCATTCTGGCGATTGGAGTGGCGCATGTTGGCAGGGACTACCAATGGGCAAATAATCATTGTTGTGGATTCCAATGGCATCGTTTCTCGCGAGAAGAATAAATAATCGCTGCCTCCACATTTCAGTTCTATGAGAGTCACTTACACTTTATGAAAAAAACCATTACCATCGCACTCTTCTCACTGGCGGTAGTTTGCCTCTGCTATGCCAAGAACGCCGGATGGGATAAAAATCAAAAGCCGAAGATATCGTTGGCCGACGCTCATACGAAAGCCTTGGAGGCGCTCCAATCTCGCCACGTGGATTATTATTGTCTCGCTGCCACGGTCGCCAGGACGTTTTCAGAGTGTGATTGGGAGTTGCACTTTGCTGCGACGAACAATGCTGAAGTCTGGGTTTCAGTCGGATCAGACAAGGTGCGCGTCAGCGAGCACGGATTTCGGTATTAGGAGGGCCGGGACGACTCGTCAGCCGGATCGGACATCGCTTTCGCTCCTGATTCAGCCAGATCAGGAACGCGTTCACTGAAATGTAGCGAAATTTTTTGCAATTTGCCTTCCGGTCTTTCAATAATCTCGGCGCCATGACGAAGCCGCTCGCGCTCGTTTTTTACGAGAACCTTTTGCCCGGCAGCCAATTGATCAATCGATTGGCTGATTTGGGCTATCGAGTGCTGAGCTTTCATGATGGTTATCTGCTGCTGGACCAATCCGAACGGGAAAAACCTCTCGTGATCATGGTCGATCTGACTTCCAAAAGAACCGACGTCTGCGGCGAGATTAAAAAGCTTCGCGCCAACCTCACGACGATGCACATCCCGGTGCTGGCTTTTACCACGGAGAAAAATGTGGCGCTCCAACAGGCCGCTCGTGAAGCCGGAGCCACCCTGGTCGCCAGTGATTCGGGCATTCTCGATCAGCTGCCGCATTTGTTGAAACAAGTTCTCGAGATCGAGTAGAGAACGTTCGACAGCAAAACGGGTTGAAATCTTCGTTAGGTTTTCATTAAGCTGCGCCATGCCCGAGCAGAAAAAGAAGGATTCCACCCCCCTGCTGCTCTCTGCACTCCTGGTTGCAGGAATTCTCCTGCTCTATGCCGGCGTCCGGAAGCACGGATTCATGTGCTACGACGATCCCCTTTACATCACCGAGAATGGATACGTGCAAAACGGCTTAAGCGCTGAAGGACTGAAATGGGCGTTCACGAAACTCGCGGGCACCGGCACCTATTGGCATCCGATCACCTGGATGTCGCACATGCTGGATTGGCAACTATTCAAAGATGATGCGGGCAAACATCATCTGGTGAATGTGCTCTTCCATGCCGCGAATGCGTTGCTGCTGTTTCATCTCCTGCGCAAGCTGACAAAAAAAACCGGACTGAGCGTGGTCGTGGCAGCATTGTTTGCTTTTCACCCGTTGCAGGTGGATACCGTAGCCTGGATCGCGGAACGGAAGAATGTCCTGAGCACGCTCTTCTGGCTGCTCACCTTATTCGCCTACGTTCGCTACGTAGAATTATCGCAGAAGAAGGAGGGCCGAGCGAAACTCGCGTATGCGGTCGTGTTTCTCACCTTTGCGCTGGGCCTGATGTGTAAACCGATGCTGGTCACCCTTCCCTGCACTTTGCTGTTGCTCGATTTCTGGCCACTGAACCGGATCAACGGCTCCCGGGGCGAACGTATCGCCATGAAAGACTTTCTGCAACTCGTGGTCGAAAAGGTTCCGCTATTTGCCCTCTCCGTCATCTCAAGCGTGATAACCCTCAAAGGCCACGAACAACTCGGGATGATCGCCGACGGACAAAACATTCCATTGAGTGCTCGACTCGCGAACTCAGCGGTGGCCTATGCGACGTATCTTCGGAAAATCGTTTATCCGAATGACCTGGCGGTTTTCTATCCGTTGCCGGAATCGTGGCCGACGTCGCAAATCGCCATCGCCGCCGTGGTTCTCGTTGCCATTACCGCGGCAGCTTTATTTCTGGCTCGCAGGCTTCCTGCGATTCTCTTCGGGTGGTTATGGTTTCTGGGCACGCTGGTGCCCGTCATCGGCATTCTGCAAGTGCACGACCAGGCGATGGCCGATCGCTTTATTTATGTTCCGCTCATCGGTGTCTTCATCGCCGTTGCCTGGGGAATTTCCGCGTTGGTAAAGCAAAGGTCCTTTGTTTTCTGCACCGTCGCCGCCGTTGGGATCGCCGCTTGTGCCGTTGCGAGCGCCAAACAAATTCGCTATTGGAAAGATTGCCACTCACTCATGACGCATGCCGCGCAAGTGACGAAGAACAATTACCTCGCTTACAATAATCTGGGCGCGGATCTTTTGAAGCACGATCAACCAGACGCGGCCCTTGAGAACTATCAACTGGCGATCCAAAGCAAAGATAACTATCCGATGGCTCACAGCAATCTCGGCGTGATCTATGCGCAGCGCGGCGACTTCGATCGGGCCATGCAGGAATTTCAAAGGGCTCTGCAATTTGATCCGGATTATGCCGACGCCCTCTGCAATGCAGGTCGCGTTTACATGATGCAAAACAAGATGGAAACAGCGGTCGAACATTTCCGTCATGCGATCCAGAAACGACCCACTCACGTCGATTCTCACAACAATCTTGGCAATGCGCTTTCCGCACTGGGGAAGCTGGATGAGGCGATTGAAGAATTCACCATCGCCTCACGTCTTCCTCCCGCCAAACCCGATACCCTGAGCAATCTCGGCGTTGCGCTGGCGAAAAAAGGGAAATTCGACGAAGCCGAGCGCGTTTTGCACGAGGCATTAGCGCTCGATCCGCAACACGCAAACTCGGAAAATAATCTCGGCTACATCTACGAAACACAACAGCGCTTCCAAGAGGCGGCGACTCATTACCAGGCGGCTCTACGTCTCGCCCCGAATCATCCAGATGCAATGCGGAATCTGCAGCGCATCATGGGGAGAGCCCAGGGCACGCCTGTCGATACCAAAAACTGATTCTCCCGGATCCCTGCCGCTTTCTCGGATACACCACCTAGGGCAAAGGCCCGACGACCTTTTGCGCACGTACTTTAGGGGTTTTCATCCCAAACCCGAGACCGCAAAAGTCGGGGGCCTGATTGTGGGTTTTTGCGGTTAAGATAATCTGTGGTTCAACGAAACAACGAAGAATATGAAAATTAAAGAAAACCCTTGTAATGATGCGACCTTCGTCGGAAACCGTTCCGTATCCTGCCTGGATATTGTCGGACCGGATAAAAGAACTTTGCGGGAAAAATATTTAGTCGGTGAACCTCACTCCTGTCCTATGGGTAATGCGGAAGACATGAAGAAGCGCGGTTTTGTTGGTATCTACCTCAAAAACCCGACCGTCAAACTTCGTCTGCCCAATTCCAGTTTCCTCATTTCAAAGAACTGGTAACGGTTTCGGAGTTCACAACGGATTTGAGAATAGAGCAGCGAGATTATCGCTGCTTTTTTAGTTTTCCCCCAGGCAATACTTTAAAACGCTCCCCACGCCATTCCACAGTGTTTCCGAAGAATGCACAGGCCCAGATCACGGCGTTCAGCAGATCCTTCACGGGTATCATCCAGGCATACAAATAGTGCGACTCGTTGCGCGTCAGCTTTTCTTCAAGTTTCAAGGCAGAGAACATTCTTACCGGCAACGACAGCAGTAGCGGCACAACCAAAAACTTGGCCGGCACCGAAGTCGTGCAGAGCAGCGAGATAAAAAAGAGCAGCGGCCACAAGGTCGCATTGCTTAAAATGCTGAAGAAGAAGGGAACGGGCTGACAAATGCGAATGGTGCGAGCCCATCGCAATTGATGAATCCAAATCGGTCCCCAGCCACGAGGAGTCTCCCAGCACTCGACCACGACAGGACAAAGGACGATCTTCTTACCGCTCTTGGCGATCCGGTTGCCGAGTTGATAATCGTCGGCGAGATATTCCACCAAGGTTTCAAATCCACCGACCGCTTTCAACGGAGAACGACTCACCGACATCACGGCACCAAGTGCGAAATCAATCGGCTTCAACGTCTGTGACTGCAACACCTGGCTCCAGAAATCGGCATTCACCGCAATGGCTTCCCATCGCATGGCGAGTGTCGTTGGATTCGCAAACCGATAGAAACAATTCACGAGGCCAACCGCTGAATCTCCCAAAGGGGCCACTGCATTTTTTAGGAGATCCTTCGGAACACGAACGTCGGCGTCGCTGATAACAAGAATCTCATGGCGTGCGACCGCTTCGAGTTGGATGAGTGAGGATACTTTTGCATTCGGTCCAAGCGATGCGTCACAAATTACCAACTGCGCGTCGGCTTTTGGAAATGCCTCGATTAACTCACGAACAATGTCGCAGACCGGATCGTCCTTGGAGGCAACACCAAACAGAAGCTGTTGCGGACCCGCGTAATCCTGCTCGAACCAGCTTTGCAGACAGGCGCGCGTTTCAGCGTCGCAGCCTTTCAACGGTTTTAGGATCGTGACCCCTGGAGCAAACCCCACCGCCTTCACGCGCTCATGCAGGGGAAACTGTATCCCCGCAACCCATTGCCAGAGCATCAAAAAAACGCTCAGCAAGGCCAGCGCGCCCAGGATATAATTTAACAGCACAAGAAGTTCCTAGCCTTACTGGTATCCAGTGACAAGGTTTTTGCACTGTCGCATCCGCCACTTGACGCGATACCGGGTCAGGACTTTCTTTCTTTTAGTGAGTCGCATCCGAAAATTCTACGATTTGCGCTTCCGTCGATTCGCCTCAGGCACAGGAGTTCCGGAGCGAGTCGGTGAATTGTTCGCTGAAGCCGTTCAACTCAGCCAGACGCAGCACCTGAAACCAGACATGGCGCTAGGGATTATTCACGCTGATCTGCGACGTTCGGTCGGTGAGACGAATGAATTCCCCCAAAGGTTTTTTTGCGACGTTGGACTGGGGGGCCTTGCGCGCTGGCTTCGCGGTGCCGGCTATGAATCGGTTTGGAAACCCAACCTCGACGATGCCACGGTGATTCGCGAAACCCAACGTCTGGAAGCCACGCTGATCACCACCGACAGTTTGATGATGGAACGCGGAGTGTTGCGCGATGGAAACGTTCCGTGGGTTTGGGTTCCCTCTTCGCTCACGTGCGAAGAGCAGTTGATTATCGTCCTGCGTGAACTTGCGCTACCGATTCGCGAACCACGTTGTATGAGTTGCGGCGGCTCTCTGTATCAGGTCGACAAAGAAATAGTTGCTGACCGTATTCCACCGAGGACAGCTCTTTGGCTGGACGAATATTTTGAGTGCGGCGAGTGTCACCAAATTTTTTGGCGCGGCACCCATTGGAAACGGATCACGGAAGAACTGACCCGATTACGCAACGTTTCACTAAGCTTGTCCTGAACAATTATCTCGACGCCTGTTTCTTCGCGGCTGACATTCTTATCCATGCTTTCCCTGGAAGAAGCGCAGCACACAATCCTTAAAGCAATTCAACCGCTCGCAGCGGAACAGACTCCGTTGTCCGATGCCTTGGGACGGGTACTCGCAGAAAAGATCGTCTCAGCGATTGATCTTCCTCCGTTCGACAACTCGGCCATGGACGGTTACGCCGTGCAGTCGAAAGATGTCGCGAAAGCGTCCGCTGCCAGTCCTGTATCATTATCTCAAGTCGGAACTATTGCTGCGGGAGGAAACATCACTTCACGAGTGGAAAGCGGGAGGTGCGTGAGAATTTTTACCGGTTCTCCCCTGCCCTCGGGAGCCGACGCCGTTGTCATGCAGGAAGACACGCGAAGCGACGGAAACAAAATTCTCGTCCTCGATTCTGTTAAGCCCTGGGAGAACATTCGCTTTCATGGGGAAGACGTCAAAGCGGGCGCGACTGTGGCGAACCCGGGCAATAAATTATCTCTCGGCCAAATCAGCTTACTCGCGTCGTTAGGAACCAGAAGCGTTGCTGTCACCCGCCGACCGATCGTCGGTTTGCTGGCAACAGGCAGTGAACTGCTTGAAGCCGGGCAACCACTCGCTCCGGGCAAAATCTTCGAAAGCAATCGCATTGGACTCTCCTTGCTCGCGACCCGCTCAGGTGCCATTCCAAAAGTTTACCCGCTCGTTGAAGACACACTTGACGCAACCGTAGCCGCTTTGGAAACGGCCTTTACCGAATGCGATTGCGTGGTGACCAGCGGCGGCGTGTCGGTCGGCGAATTCGATTTCGTGAAGAGCGCTTTCGAACAGCTCGGTGGCGAACTTTCCTTTTGGAAGGTTGCCATTCGTCCAGGCAAGCCGTTTGTTTTCGGGCGCTGGCGAGAGAAATTTCTTTTTGGGGTTCCAGGCAATCCGGTTTCAGCACTCGTCACATTCTTCCTCCTCGTCCGTCCGGCGTTGGCCCGGTTACAAGGGACGACAAATTGTTTATTGCCGACGCATCCCGCAGTTTTGGCCGAACCCTTGTCGAATCATGGAGACCGTCGGCACTTCATGCGGGTGAGCGTCGATGAATTGGGGAATGTGCAGTCAGCAGGAATCCAAGCATCACACATTTTGAGTTCTCTCGCGAACGCCAACGGCCTGGTAGACCTTCCCCCGAACGCTATCCTGCAAAAGGGCACGACCGTCTCCGTTCTGCGCTGGGATTGATCAGGCCAGCAGCTCTTTAATGACGGAGCCCCCGACCTGGCTCAGTTGCTTAAATCGCCCTGCGTGAAAATACGTTAGCTTATTATCATCCAACCCCAGCAGGTGCAGTAAGGTGCAGTGGACATCTTTTAACGGACGCGCAACTTCGACTGCTTTCTCGCCTGTTTCGTCGGTAGCACCGATTACGTGCCCAGCTTTTACTCCACCACCGGCGAACCACATCGCTTGACCTTTCGCATTGTGATCCCGTCCGAATTGCACCGCACCGGAACGAACGCCATTATCCGGAGAACGACCAAATTCTCCGCCCCAAACCACCAGCGTACTCTCGAGCATCCCGAGGCGTTTCAAATCTTTTAGCAAGCCCGCGATTGGTTTGTCCACGGACCGAATGCGCGCACTGTGAGCTTTTTCGATGTTATCGTGCGAATCCCAACCACCGGAATAAACCTGCACAAAGCGCACCCCCTTTTCGACCAGGCGCCGCGCGAGCAAACAGCGTCGACCAAAATCATCGGTCTCCTTTTCGCCGATACCATAGAGCGATTTGGTTTCGGCAGATTCCTTTTCGACACTGATGATGTCCGGGATTTCCGTCTGCATGCGGAAGGCGAGTTCGTAAGAATCCAAACGCGCCGGTAACTCTTCATGACCCGGATACTTCTGCTGATGCAACCGGTTCAACTCACCCATGAGATCCAGATTCTTACGCTGCTCCTCCCGGGTGACGCCGGGCGGCGGATTCAAATCGAGAATCGGCGAACCGGTCGGACGAAGCGGTGTGCCTTGAAAGTGCGCCGGCAAAAATCCATTGGACCAGTTGGCCGAACCGCCTTGCGGATACGCACTCTCCGGCAACACCATGAAGGCTGGAAGATTTTCATTCACGGTGCCGAGACCATAAGTCACCCATGAACCCAGCGATGGATCGCCGCCGAATTGATTGCCGGTGTTCAGATGGTACAGCGCCGTCGGGTGATTCACGCTCTGCGCCACCGCGCCGCGATAAACGCACAGATCGTCGGCACAATCCGCGAGGTGCGCAAAGTTTTCGCAGATGTCGAGGCCGGATTGGCCAGCCTTGCGAAGCTTAAACGGACTCTGCACGTAATAGCGTTTGCCACTCGACATCGCGGACGCAAATTTATCCTCGCGCACAAACTCCTTCATGTGCAAACCCGCGAGTTTCGGTTTCGGGTCAAAGGTATCAATGTGACTTGGCCCGCCTTCCATGAGCAGGAAGATACACGCCTTGGCTTTCGCGGCGACCATCTGCTGTTTCGCGGCGAGCACACCCGCCCGTGCCTGTTGCTGCGCAAGTAACGAGGTAAACGCCAATCCGCCAAGGCCATACCCCAGCCGATACATGAACGCCCGCCGGTTCAGCAGGAACGCCTCGCGATGAGAAAGCATGTGTGGGTTGATACGCATCCCAATGGTCCGTTGTTAGTAGATATACACAAATTCATTGCTGTTCAAAATCGTCAGACACAAATCGGCGAGTGCGCGGACCTCGGGCGTCACTTCACTCGGACGCAGATTGTATTCGTAACCGGACAAATCCCAGTCCTCTTCAAATTGGAACGGCTCGCCCGTGAGTTCCTCAACCATTTCGCGTTCGACCTTGGCCGGAAAGGAAAAATCAACCGGTTTGGTCTGGCGATGATGCGTGGTGAGTTCATCCAGATGTTTCAGGCAAATCTTTTTTTCTGCGTCATCCGGCTTGCGTCCGTGGGCCAGACGAAAGGCATTCTCGATTTGCGTCGCGCGGCTCTTGCTCATTTTGTCCAGTCGAGCGGCCATCGCCAGCGCCGCATCGTAAGCATTCTGGCTGTTGAACAATGCGAACGCTTGAGGAGTCACCGTTGTGGCATCGCGGCGTTCACAGGAAAATTCACTGGGAGCAGAATTAAAGACCTGCAGCATGGGATTGATCAGACTGCGGATTTGCACCGTGTAAATCGTACGGCGATTCCGTTCATCGCGTTTGGGCGACGGCACATAGACCGGTGCAACACTTCCCATGATATGACGTGGCTGCAGCGCTGCTTCCAGATTGATCTCCGGATAAACAGGGGGCCCACCCATCGCTTCGCTCAATTCACCAGAAACGCTCAACATACTGTCGCGCAATTCTTCCGCGGTAAGCCGACGGGGCAAGAAGTGCGACACGAACTTCTCTTCCGGATCATTTTTCCTGGTCGCTTCTGCATCGTTAGCATTCGCCCCCTGCTGATAGGAGTACGAGCGCATGATCAGACGGTGCATCTCTTTGACGCTACAGCCATGCTCGATAAAATAACTCGCGAGCCAATCAAGCAACTCAGGATGACTCGGTTTGTCTCCCATTTTTCCGAAGTTGTTGCTGCTTTTCACAATTCCTTTGCCGAAGTGATATTGCCAAATGCGATTGACCATCACGCGAGCGGTGAGCGGATTTTCGGGACTGGCAATCCATTGCGCGAGCTTGAGGCGACGGCCTTCGGTCGCTTCGGGAATCCTGTTCCAGTCACTGGGCGCTTTTACATCATCGGAATTGTAAACGGCGCTGAGCAAACCCGGCGTGACCACTTCGCCCGGTGATTCCAACGCGCCACCGACCAGTATATGTAACCGCGCTGTTTCCGTTTTATTCGTCCCTATCCGGCCTCCGGAAACACTCAACGCCTGCGCGCGATAGCGTTGCAACTCGCGCTCACGATATTCGATTCGTTTGCGCAACGTTTTCTCAATGCTTTGATCCGTTGAGGTTAAACCGAGGTCCTTTTTGGGACGCTCCTTGAGCGGAACGTCCCGGAGATTCTTATAGCCACGTTCCGCCAAATATTTCTTCACGGCGCGATCATGTTTTCCGGTTATTTCGGAAATGCGACTCCTGAGCTTCTCCGTCGCATCCTTGACCGCCGCAATCTTGCTTTCAAAGCCGGCCACGTTTTCCCCTGGGCCGAAATCAACGTTGCGGGTTTCAAATTCCGTCGGAGCGAAGATGCTTTGGAGCCGGTAATAATCCTTCGTTGGAATCGGATCGAACTTGTGGTCGTGACAACGCGCGCACCCAGTTGTTAAACCCAGGTAAGTCGCGCCGATCTGCGCCGTCACATCATCCAGGAATAATTGACGCGTGACCGCAGCGACACTCATGGCGGTTTGTTCCCACGGCCCCATTCGTAGCATACCGACGGCAATTAGCTTTTCATTCTCGGCGGGATTACTGGCTTCGGCGCTGAAGCACTCGTCTCCGGCGATCTGTTCCACGACAAAACGGTTGTAAGGCTTGTCCGAATTGAAACTGCGGATCACGTAATCACGGTAACGCCACGCATTCGGGCGCTCATAGTCATTGGAGTAACCGTCAGTATCTGCATAGCGCACGACATCGAGCCAATGCCGAGCCCATTGTTCGCCGTAACGCGGGGAGGCGAGCAGACGCTCGATGACTTTATCGAACGCATTCGTCGCTTTGTCGTTTGCAAACTCATCGATCTCTTTGGGAGTTGGTGGGAGCCCGGTTAAATCGTAGGTTGCACGGCGGATCAGTGTGACTTTGTCTGCCAGCGGCGCGGGCTGTAGATTCTTTTCGCGGAGCTTCTGCTGAATAAACCCGTCTATGGCGTCGCGTGGCTCCGTTTGTGCCGCGATGATTTTCCTGGCTGGCTTGAAGGCCCAGATATCTTCCTCTTTGTAATTCCATTTGGGTTGGCCGTTCGTTGTCGTGGATGCGTTTTCCCAAACGGCACCCTCGGCAATCCATTTTCGCAAGAGTTCGATTTCTTCCGGTGCGAGTTTGTTCCGCTCTTTCGGCGGCATTTTCATTTTCTCCCGGCGCAAGACGGCGCGAAACATCGGACTATCTTCTGGTTTGCCCGGAATGAGCGCAGGTTTCCCGCTTTCACCCCCTTTGAGCAAACCTTCGCGCGTGCTCATGTCTAACTCACCCTCGATATTTTTCTTATCCTCGCCGTGACAGCCGTAACATTTGCTTTGCAGCAGCGGATGAATCGTTTGAATGAAGAAATCCTTGGACTGGGAACTCTCTGCGCTTGCAACCCCGGAAACCAGTTGGCAACAAAATGCGATGCCGCCTAAAAGCCTGACGAGATGGATGCGCAGCCACATGGTGAAATCGTTTGCAGGATGCCACAGCGATTTTATGTGCACAATCTCCGATAAAGATGGATACCGGCGCCTTGCGCGAAGCTGTGGGTTGCAAGAAATATTCAAGAAACCACCGACTCTATCCGTCAAAGAAATGTATTGGCGGTCACGTTGTGCCGCCCTTACAACTTCGCTATGCAAAAAAGTTTGCGTCCGATTCAGAACATTATTTCCGTCGTCGCTCTTTTGTCTGTTTCTTTCATCCAGCTTGCCCATGCCGCGGACGTGAAGAAAGCCAATGCAGGGCTGTGCGTCACGTATACGAC
The DNA here is from genome assembly GCA_028293445.1 of Verrucomicrobiales bacterium. Classification (GTDB taxonomy): domain Bacteria; phylum Verrucomicrobiota; class Verrucomicrobiia; order Limisphaerales; family JACDHS01; genus CBHWET01. The sequence goes on from JAQGOU010000296.1 coordinate 18,415, forward strand.
CGTCGATGGGAAAACGTCCGACATTGCTCTCGTCCCAAACGTTTGGCTCTATGTCCCCGCAGGCAAGACACCAAGCCCTTTTCTGCCGGACGGAAAATTCACCGCGACCTGGGATGGTTTTCTTTCCGTTGATTTGCGCGGTGATTACACCTTTCAAGCGGAACTGAATGGCAGTTTGAAGATTGAGCTCAATACGAACATCGTTCTAGATGTCTCGGGCAACGACGCGCTTTCTGACCCCGGCAAATCGATTCGTTTGAACAAAGGATCGAATGCGTTCAGAGCAACCTTTACGGCGCCAGACAAAGGCGATGCCTATGTTCGGATGCGTTGGACCCCAAAGGGAGCGTTTCTCCAACCTGTTCCGCTCGGGGCTCTATCGCACGCGAACTCCCCACAACTGCAGAGCGCTTTGAATCTTCATACCGGACGTGAACTCTTTTTGGAACATCGCTGCGCAAAATGCCACGTCGGTCCCGCTAGCAACGCTGGAATTCCCGAATTGACGATGGATGCTCCCAGCTTCGAGAACATAGGTGCCCGGCGAAACTTCGAATGGTTTATTGGTTGGATCGCCAATCCAAAAGGGGTCCGTCCGCAGGCGCGGATGCCTCGTATGTATCACGGCGTTGAGAACACAGGCGAAAACGCGATGGCCGTTTCGGCTTATCTCGCTGGACTTGCCATGGTCGACAAGTTTGTCCCTAAAGAATTGAATGCAGCCGATGCGCCGGAAGGGAAAAAGCTTTTTCGATCCTTGCATTGCACCGCTTGCCACAGTGATCCGGCTGTTAATGAGAAGGATCTCACCAAAGTTTCCTTGAAGACAGTCGCCGTAAAGTTTTCGTCCAATGCACTGCTCGAATTCCTGAAGAAGCCGGACGCGCATTATGGATGGACGCGCATGCCGACGTTCAGGCTGGATGACAAGCAACGCGAGCAACTCGCCTCCTATTTATTTACGAACTCAGAAAAGCTGAAAGGCATTCCCACACCGACCGACAAAGCCCTTTTAGAGAAAGGCAAAGCTCTCGTGCAAACGTCTGGCTGCTTGAATTGCCACGAGTTGAAAGTGGAAAACAAGTTCACCACGAAGACATTGGCTGACTTGAAAAACTTCAAAGCCGGTTGTCTCGCCGAAAATCCTGAGGCGACGAAAGCGCCGGTCTTCCAATTCGTCGCCGAAGAGCGTGAAGCCATCCAGTCCTTCCTCGCCGGGGATCGCCTGTCGCTGACACGCCACGTTCCTGCGGAATTCGCCGAGCGTCAGGTGAAACAACTGAATTGTCGCAACTGTCACGAAGGCCAGATCGAAGGCGTTCCGAACTTCGATTTACTGGGTGGCAAACTGAAACCTGAATGGGCTGGAAAATTCATCGGCGGCGAAATTAAAGAAAAAATGCGCCCCTGGCTGGAGGCACAAATGCCGGCGTTCCCCAAACGGGCAGAATTACTGGCACAGGGTCTCACGGCGCAAAATGGCTTACCTCTGCAAACGCCTGTGGAACCTGCGATCGATCAGGAGGCCGTAAAACTCGGTAATCGTCTAATTTCCTCACCGCCGTTGGGATTTTCCTGTGTTCAATGTCATTCGGTCGGAAATTTTGCCGCGACCCAGGTCTTTGAAGCGCCTGGTGTGAATCTCGTTCATAGCGGCGCGCGTTTGCAGCCCGCTTACTTTAAACGTTGGCTGCGCAACCCGCCATTGGTCGATCCCACCACGAAAATGCCGGTCTACTTCGATGAGGATGGGAAAAGCCCCCTGACGGAAATTTACGACGGCGACGCGGCGAAACAAATTAATGCTGTATGGCAATATATTCGTCTCGGTGACAAAATGCCGGCGCCGATGCAGCCGCAATAAAAGCGTCCAAGCGTCCAAGCGTCCAAGCGTCCAAGCGTCCAAGGCTCCAAGCGACGCTTCAACCATTGGTGCTTGGAGCTTTGTCCCGTCAGCTAAGGCCCCACATACACAAACGCCACGCTATCGGCGACGACCACCGACGGAATCGGTTCCGCTTTGCCCGTCACGCGGACGTAGCCCTTCTTACCAGCTTCGAATTCTCTCCCGGCAGCAATTTGAAACCATTCGCGTCCGTTCGCCCTTTGGTCGACTTGGACCGTGGTTGCCCCAGTTTTTGAAACGATTTCCCAACTTGTTTTGACCGCGCGGTTCTCGCCCTGGAGATAATAGATGTAAACATCATATTTCCCCGCTTTCGGTAGATTGGGCGTATAAGTCGCCACATTGTCAGCGTCCGTCGATGAGATCGCAAAAAGGTATGATTCGCTCCGTTGACCAACCCATTTCTGGGTGTTCGGTGCCCAGCGACCGTCCAACTTCGCTTCGCTACTTTCGAGAATGACCCCAAGCGCTTCAGGAAGGAATTCCGCGGTGAGAATTACGTTACTGTTTACTTTAACCTTCAGCGGATTGTCCATCCCGACCGCGTCGCCGCTCCAACCCACAAACACATTCCCCTTCTCAGGCTGAGCTGTAAACTCAACGGACTCGCCACCCGCGTAACCCGGTTGGTCCGGAGCTTTCAGAACATCGCCGCTGCCTTTGACGGAGATTTGCGCGGCGAATCGCCAGGCGGGAGCAGGTCCGGGAGACGCCTGTGGGGCCGGACCGCTTTTTCCTACGAGAACAAACCGAACCGCGTCCGCAATCACCACCGCTTTACCGGCGGAGGTTTCTTTGTCGCCACCTGAGTTATTCGAGAGTCGAACGAATCCATCCTCACCCGCCGCGAAAAGAATTCCGCTGGCGAGACGCACCCATTTGGTATCAGAAACTCTCTGGCTGATGTTCGTCGAAAGAGTGCCGCCGTCGAACGAGATTAGCCACGGCGCGTTCGTGGTCCGATTGTCACCACGTGGATAAATGACCTCCACATTGTATTTTCCCGAGACGGCAATTTTCGGGCGGAATGTGGCTGTAGCGGTTGCAGGACCCACCACGCAAAAGCTCGATTTATAATCATCGCCGTAACGATCTTTGGAACCTTTCGAAGTCTCCCAAGGCCCGTCAAAAGTTGCCTGCCCATTATCTATGATGATGTCGTTTTGCGCGGAAATAATTCCTGCCGATGACAAAAGAAGGAACGAAAAAATAAATTTTTTCATACGCTGTTTGAGATGCCCGGATTGGTTGCCCCGATTTTAATCACAAAAGTTTTCCGAGGCAAATAACGAATTGATTCCCTGTTCCATCCCGTTGGAAATCCGCAACTTCCATCGTCACTTTAAACGGCGCCGCTCACTCTTCTTTTTCGAGTTCCTGCTTTAATTCCAAAGGTTTGCTCTCCACTCCGCCCAGATCCGCATTCCAGTTCGTGCCAACCACCACGCCATCTTCTGCCATGCCCGGCAGCCAGTTCTCCACGAATTCTTCCAGTGGAATGGAAGTCGGCTCAAAACCCGACCACTCCTCCTTTGCGCACGCCGCGGCACCCGCGCGGTCTGACCAAAACGGCATCGACTCCTTGCCTTCATCACCGCTGACACACCAACCGTCGACGCTTTGCAGGCCCCAGACCTCGCCGGTCTCCAGCACCTGTTCGATAAACTTCCGATGCCGTTCTTTCGATGATCCTGTATTCTCGCTCATGTGTAGATGGAAGATACGTTTTCCATGCTTCCCCTGTCCAGAGTCGAAGGTGGGTGGGAAACATTGAATGAGCCTCGTCACTTCGGCTGCTACGAATATCACCATTTCCGACCACTCCTTCAAACCACTCAATTCGACCACCATCATCAGCGATGAACCGCCATCACGCCGTGATCCGAAAACCGTTCCTGCAAATCAAATTCTGGAAACTTACACAGACACCTTCTATCCTTCCGGCAGTGATGCGTGCCCGAACAGTTTTAATTTTTCTTTGGGCGTTCCTTTTTTATTTACCGGCGCAAGCCGAACCCGCGAATGTGCTCGTGGGCGATTTTACTTTTACGCGTCCGAAGGATTGGATCTGGGAATCGGCTACAGGGAAGTCCAAGGCCCTCACCCGCTTTATCTTTCCCAACAACGCCGGCAAACCTTCCACGACCGATGTTCGTTTCTATGTGGGGCAAAAGAATGCGGCGGTCGCGGCCGCACTTTGGAAGTCGTATTTTCCGGAAGCCAAAGATCCCAAGGAGGTTTGGGAAGAACAGAAGAAAATCGGCAACCATGACCTGACCTACGTCTCGGTCAGCGGCACTTATGTTCCCGGGGGAAACAAATCAAAACCGAATTACACCTGGTTCGGCGCGATTGTTCCGTCTGGGAAGGATTTTGTGCATGTCCGCATTCTGGGACCGAAAAACGAAGTGCAAAGAGCCAGCGCTCAATTCAAGAAAATGGTCGAGGACGCGTTGCGGGATAAAGAGGGGGACTAAACACCGCAGTGCGCGATATAAATCAAACTCTGGAAAGTTCCGCCAGCACGTTCTATCGTCCCGCGGTGATGCTCGCCCGAACAATTTTATTTTTCGTTTGCGCATTCCTTTTTCATTCACCCGGTTATGCCGATCCCGCGAACGTACTCGTCGGTGATTTCACTTTTACCCGTCCTGAGACCTGGAAATGGGAATCCTCCGGGAAGTCGAACGTCCTCAGCCGTTTCATCATTCCTGATGGCGCAGGCATTCCGACGGGGGCCGACGTTCGTTTCTATCTTCTGCAAATGAATGCAACGGTCACTGCCGCGCTTTGGAAGTCTTATTTTCCCCAGGCAAAAGAATCAGACTGCTCGGAAGAAAAGAAGAAGATCGGCAATCATGACCTGACCTACGTCTCGCTCAACGGCACGCAGATTTATCCCGGGAGCAAACCAAAGCCGGGTTGCGCAGTCTTTGGCGCCATCATCCCCTCGGGAAAGGATTTTGTTCATATCCGCCTCGTTGGACCCAAAAGCGAAGTTGAAGCGGCCCGCCCTCGATTCAAGAAAATGGTCGAAGACGCTTTGCGGGATAAAGACACGGAATAGATTGGGTCAACAACCTCGGAAGGGCGAGTTCCACGAGTCCCCATTCCATTCCTCCAATCCGTGTTTTGGCAAAGTGCATTTGTGACGGCGTCACGCATCCCGAACTCCTCTTACTGTCACTTCTGTCTTGATCGAATTCGCGATGAAACACTGCTCATGTGCCAAATGATGTAGATGCTGCTCGTCCACCGGTGTTGGAATCTTCTCACCGCTGTAGGCAATTCGAGGATGAAGCGTGACCAGACTTACCCAGGGTACGCCTCGCTCGTTCTTCGTCATGACACCGATCGCCTCATCGTAATAACTGTCCACCACGAAACCCTGCCGGGAAGCCAAATAGAGATACGTAAGCATATGGCAACTTGAAATGGCGGCCACAAAAGCTTCCTCTGGATCGACGTGCGCAGGGTTAGAGTAAGGCGCTGGAACCACGGAAGGCGACGGAGACGCTGGAACAACGACACCGCCATCGAATGTCCACGTGTGTTCACGTGAATACCTACCCTTCAGGAAATCAGGGCTCGTGCATTTCCAATCGATGATGGCTTTATGTTCAGACATAGGGGCCTCCTACTGGCGCTTCGGTTTCCCAAAACCCACTTCCAGCACCGCCCGATTATTTGCAGACGGCTTGATTGTGACCTTTGGAAATTTCATTGGGAGCGGGTCGAGCAGTTTCAATTTGTTGAAACCCGTCGCGAACAGAGGCGCGTAACCCTCGGGCAGAAACTCGCTCATCGCACCTTCGCGCACATGAACAAACGTTTTGTTATCCCACCGCAAATCATTCCCCTCATGACTTGGTTTGCCCTGGCACCACCAGGTCCAATCACCGGCGACATTGCGGGAAATGGTCACGGTCCGTTTGGTCCGGTTCAATTCGATCGTGACCCGATTGGTTTCGTTTGTTCCGCACTGAATGACACCGATGTTACCGTCGTCGCGAACACTTTGTATCTTCAGGTCCGCGACCGGTTCCTGGATATATGTCTCGATCAGGACAGGACGACCACCGGCGTGGACGATGATTTGTCCTTTCCAGACGCCGACCAACAGGTCGTCGGGTTTCCATGAGGCGCGCAGATAAGCCTCATCTACGGATGGGAAATGGTAGGAAAGTTTTTTGTTCTCGGCTTTCGGGCGCACTGTCGCGTCATACCAGACGTAGGCGTAACCACCCAATTCAAAGGACAACTGTTCGCCATGCGGTGTGATGGCGCGCGTCTTTTGGATGTGTCCGAGAGAACGATCCCACAACGCGAAATATTGGAACATCGGCTGGCGATACTCGCGCGCTAAAAACAAAAGGATCGGAGCGTAGTAATCGAGTTGAGCGTAATACGGTTGCTGGACAATGTTGGCATACGACTGGTGGTAACCGGGCTCGTTGATAGAAGCGATGGAGGCCAGCGCCAGATCGGCATTCATCTGTTTTTCGAATCGAGCGAAAAGGTCACGTCCGGTGACGCGTCGCAGCGGATCCATGAAGAAGAGCCGATACTGCATCGTCGATGCCCAGAACGAGCCGCCTTCGACCTGTGCGCCATCGGGAGCCAGGCCGGTCGGCAGAAGATGCTCTTCGAATTTGCGGGTCGTTGCGTCGAGCCATTTCTGCGCCTCTGGTGTTTCGTTCAGGAGCGTAAGCGCCATGACTCCGAACGAACTCCATTCCACCACCGCGTGGTGAGTATGGAAACCGGGACCGGAAATAGTCGGTGTCTGGAAATATTTTTCGAAATATAAACGGCCGATGCGGACCAGTGTGTCCTGAATCTCCTTTCGTTCAGCTTCGCTGAACCGATCCCAGGCGAGGTCGTAACCAACCGAGATTCCTTTGAGCAAACGCGAGACGGAATACGCTTTGCCTCCATCCGGCTGGCCTTCGGCTTCACGTTGCCAGACACGGCAACTCGACAAGACCCATTGGCGGGTTGCTTCACCGTATTGCGGTTTTCCACTCAGGGCGTAGGCGAAAGCCAGATGCTCGGTAATCGCGAGATCACCCATAATCCCGTAAAAACGATCATAAAGATTTTCGTAAATCGGATCGGGAGAAACGGGAGCGATCCATGCCTTGCGAGGAGTTTTGGTCAGGCACCAATCCGCAGAGTCGATCAGGTTCTTATAAATCTTCGCGTGCACGCCGCTTTTGCGGAGCTTCTGGAGTTTTGGCAATTCCTCACTGGTGAAATAGAGACGCGGATGACTGAGGTTCGTTGAAGCCGTAGCTTCCAAACTCCAGGCGAACAGCAAACCGATTAAAACGCAAAGATAACGCATTGAATCCTTAATTGTAGCAGCCGACGTGAGGAGGCTCATTTATATTTGATCGGAAAAAAGTCAGAGCCTTCTTACGTCGGCTGCTACGAGGGCAGTTCACGCTTTCACGCGTTGTGCAATCGTATCGAGATCGACAATGGCCGCGCGATCGCCCGCTTTCTTGACGAGATCGCAAATTAGTTCGATGGCTTTGAATTCAGGATCTTTCGGATAAAGCACGGACGGATGAGAAAGGAAATCGTAAACGGCTCCGTGTTCGATCGCCCATTCCACGCCGAGCCGAATCGCTTTGAGAAATTCGTCGAGGTTCCATTTGCCGTTGCGAAACGCGCCGATGTCACTAATGGGACTCATCGGAATATCGATCAGGCCACTCGGATAAACGAACGGCTGTGCGGCGCTTTGCTCTTTGAGGATTGAATCAAACACCACCTTGGTCGGGGACGCGCCGGGCGTTTCGTTGTAGAGATGCGCCGGGTATTTGCAGCTGACCCATTTGAAACCAAGATCAAGAAACATGCGTTGCACTTCGGGAGCCGGAATTAATCCGTCCGCAAAACCGCCGGGAGTGCGAAAACCGGCGGGTTCGATTCCGAGCCGTGTTCTAATGGCCTCGGAACATAAAATGACATTTTCTCGAACGGCTTCCAAAGGTGTCTTGCCCGCCAACAACCAGGGCGCGCGTGAAAAACGATACTGCACCTCCGGCAAGGTCTTCGCCCGGACATAAACATGATCGTAAGTGTGATTGCCGATGCGATGCCCCATCTGGACGATCTCTTTCAACCAATCGACGTTCTCCTGTTCGAGAGCGCGTCCGACGAGAAAGAAATGAATGACACCGCCGGCTGCTTTCACCCGACGCGACGCTTCCACGGCATATTTTTTGGCTTCATCGTTGAGATTCCCTTTTTCATAATCCCAATGTGAATCTTCCCACTTCGGAAAATTGCGCGCCATTTCCAGGTCGAGGCTGATGGCGATGAGCGCTTTCTGTTTTGGTTTCGGTTCGGCGAACGTTTGACCGACCAGCAAGCCGCCGGTGACCGCAGCCGATGCGCCGAGGAAGTGGCGACGGGAAAGTTGATGATGCATTTTATTGGTCATGCGGATGGTTCAACGTCTCACCTCGATTGCTGCTGCCAAGGTTGGTGGCCATCCACCCGGCAGTTTTGGCATTGGCATTGGCAAACCGGAAGAACCAGAACCGCCACCGCTTGCCGACGATCCACCACGACGGGAAATGATGGTGGAAAGGACCGCGACAACCGCAAACAGAAACAGGAGCAGCAGCGCCAATCCGGTGAGCATGTCATGGCCGCGAAGACACGAAAAAACTGACACTATCAAAGTTCCAAGAAGTGTGAGTTTGACTACCATTTTAGCGTTCATAATAAGATGGTGCGAAGGTGCCTAGCCGCCGGTGACCGCAGCCGATGCGCCGAGGAATTGGCGACGGGAAAATTGATGGTTATGCATTTTATTCTTCATGCCGATGTGATCGCGGAGCTCGCTGCTTCCGGCATCGTTAAGCAGCGTTCTCATGGGAATGACTCAATAGATTATTCATTACGACGAAACCAATGAATGCGTACACGCCGATACAAAGCCAGGTAGCTGGCTGGGTGCGAAGCTTTGAGAATCGCAGCGTATCGAACGCAAAGACAAAACCGAAAGCGAAAGCGATCACTGCGGCCAATCTAATGTCGTAATGTCGCACTTCCCGTAGCCCCGAAGGAACGGGACCACTGTAGCCCTCGCTCGCTGCCAGAACAAAAACTCCAATAAAGACTGCGAACAAGCCCATCAGCCAAGGCAAGGCTGCTATCACTTGGATAGCATCACCGTTCTTGGCTGAGAGCAATCGTGGGTAACGCGAGAGAAAGCTGACGAGTGCGCCGAACAATCCGGCCATCGCTGCAAGCGTAGACCAACCTCCCCATATATCTCTGAGTTGATTGATATCGAAAGTGCTCATGGTGCGAGAGCCGACGACGCCAACGAAACCAGCTCAGCCAGCCCGTGTCAATAAACGTGAGCCGTCCCGCTCAGCGGGAGAACGAAGAGCGGTCCACGGGCGTGGATGCAGCGCTCTGGTTAGCCACGTCGTCATGGCTGCTGCTCAACATAACTCTTGAAGCGGTTCAGAATGCTCTGCCAGCCACTACGCTGCGCTTCAATCGGGTGTGTGGTTTCGGCAGTAAAAGTCTCCCGCACAATCGTCGAATCGCCCACTGGCTCGAACACGACTCTGACCTCGCGAGCACCTGCTCCGTCACCAAGCCGATAAGCAATCAAAGCGTGCGTCCGAAGCTCCGTGTATGTGCCGCCAAAATCAAAGCCCATGCTTTTATCCTTCGCTTCCATGCGACTGGTGAATGTGCCGCCGACTCTCAAATCATTGGTCGCTGAAGGCGTGTGCCAGTCATCTGAAGCGGCGTTCCACTTCATGATGTGGGCTGGTGTCACTCAATGCGTCCATACTTTGGCAACGGGCGCGTGGACTCGTGTTTCAACTGTGATCAAGTTTGTCTGGTTCTCCATTTTTTGGTGTGTTTGTTTGTGTGGTGGTTGAGTGGCCTAACGATACTCCAGATCAGCGAGCCCGCGCCGGTAGTATCCAGAATGCAACCGAGACGTAATCGTGAGCTTAGATGGCATCCGGTTTGTTATGTGCTCTCACGGTTTAAGTTCTTCAACCGCTTCAGGGCTGTTTCGGCCATAGGCTTAAATCGCTCGTAGTCATATAATCCGTCCCCACCTTCCGGCCGATAAAAAGCCAAATCATAAATGAAGTCGTCGATCACCTCATCATCACGGACGCTGAACAACTCTGCCAAATCGCCTTCGATCTCATTGGCATAGGGCACTGACGTGTTGCGACCCGCAACGAGTTCTTCGAGCTTTTTGATGACCGGGTCCAGATCGCGCATCTGAGACATAACGAAACCAGCTCAGCCAGCCCGGGTCAAGAGCGCGAACCGCGAAGCGAACGAAGAGTGATCCACGGGAGTGGATGCAGAGGCTTCTGGTTAGCCGATGTGAGAAAGGGCGTAATATAAAAAGTAAACAAATAAACCACCGGCGACGAGCACGGCGAGGACGATGAGCCGAATCATCCACAGCCTAAAGACTGGATAGTTAAAGGTACGCAACGGTACAGCGGGAACCGCAGTGCTACGCACGCCCTCCAACTCGCCAACGTAAATCCAATCCGATTCATGCGACCGTCGGACGCGGTCGAGCGGTTCACCAATGTCAGCGGTCGTGACCCAGTCCGCGGTGATGCGTTGGGACGCAACCATCTCTTGGATCTGCTCCAGAGCGAACGGCCCTTGGATGTCTCGATTGTCTCGGTGTCGGATGAAGAACCGCATGGTGTGTGTGAGGCGGCCTAACGATACTCCGGATCAGCGAGCCTCGGCCAGTGATATTCAGAATGCAACCGAGACGTCATCGCGGGCTTCGTTGCATCCGGTTTGTTCGGCCAAGAGGCAATCATAAAAAGGCGGGGATCAGATTGGTGGCCACCGTGACAAGCGGATAGCCCAACAGCAAATAAAGAACCTTCACCCAACCTCGGATCCTCTGGGATCGGAAGACAAATGGCGCTGCGACAATGAGCAAAAAAAGCATGAAACACTGACAAACGACAGCCGCAGTCCCAAAGCCTCCAAGTCTAAGGTCGTACCCCGTAATCCCAAGAGCGGTACTAATGTGAAATGGCCAAAAGCTGAAAGCCATAATGAATATAAAGTTCGGAACGTCCCCCAGCCCGGCGAGAGCAAATAGTGGCGAGAATTTCATGGTTGCAGAGGCCTCGAACCTGAGATTCTGAAGGGGGAATGTCAAGGGTGCAGGAATCGGCGAACTTTTTAACTGGATCGACGGTACGTTGACGGTCGGAGTCTGACGTTTTTCTTCGTTTTCTTTAGCGTCCCCGCTCGTGGAGGGTCGGAGAAGTGGTTTTCCAGAGATTTTTCCTTCCGAAACCTCGTCCGGAGAGGAAAGGTAGGCATTTTGGCTGCGGGAAGGTGGTTTTCAGCCGTTTTCTTCGTTTTTCGGAGCCGAAAACGGGAAATTTCAGCTCACGGCCCGTTTTCCGCGAGTCGGAAAGTGGGCCGTGAGTCTCATTTGCGTTTTCCACGCGTGTGGAAAACGAATCGGAGTCTCATTGCCCATTCCCACAGCTGTGAAACTCCCATCTGAGTCTCATTTCCTTTTTCCACGGGCGGGAAAGTCGTCCATGAGTCTCATTGCCCTCTTCCACACGCGTGGAACTCCCGTC
>JAQGOU010000326.1 GCA_028293445.1 Verrucomicrobiales bacterium
TCAATGTTGTTACCGGGTCCAATTATGAAGGCCTGTTTGAAATGCTCGTGAACAAACGATTCGACATTTTTTTGCGAGCGGCGGTGGAGGTCACCGATGAGTATCAACAGCGCAAAGAGAAAATGCCGGAGCTGCACATTGAAGAGAACCTGCTCTTCTATTATCCACTGCCGATGTATTTCTGGTTTTCGAAAACCGATGAGGGCAAACGCCTGGCGTCACGGGCGGAGCAGGGGATGCGGATGATGATCGAGGACGGGAGCTACGATCAAATTTTCGACAAATATCAACGGAGCAAAATTGAAGGCCTGCACTTGAAAACGCGCAAGATCTTTAAGATTAACAATCCGTTTCTTGGACCGGAAACGCCGTTCCAAGACAAACGGCTTTGGTTTGATCCGCAGACCTATAAATAGATATTTAATGGAATAAACTTTTAATGCTCTCCCGAAAAACATCCGTAGCAACGATCGTCATTATCGCCCTGGTGATAGTGACGACACTGTTGCTGGGGACGTTTGGGCTGATCAATTATCGCGGGGAGCGGGAGCGAGAATGGACGCAGCTGCGGAATGGGCTTGCGGTAAATGCCGATCAGATCGCAGCCGGTCTGGCGCTGCCCGTCTGGAATTTTGATCGTCCGCAGATTGATAAAATTCTCGAGAGCACCATGCGGAACGAAGCGATCTACGCCGTTGTCGTGACCCTCGCCGATGCGAAGGGATCCGTCCATGGGTTGGTGAGGGATAATTTCTGGAGAATTGAGAAGATTGTCTCCGAACCCCGCGTGAGCGGACTCCCTCTCGAAGAGCGGAAGATAGTTGTTTCGAGTGGAACCATTGGCACCGTAAAACTCTTTGCCACGACCCAGTTTGTGGAGGCGCAGTTGAAACGGACGTTTGTCTCGACGCTTGCCTACATTCTCGCGCTGGACCTGATTCTGACATTGAGCCTTTATCTGTTGCTCTGGCGCTGGGTTCTCCATCCGCTGAAGAAGGTTGAGAGTTACGCCGTAGCGGTAAGCTCGGGTAGTGCGAGCGACGGAAATAAACGAGCCAAACCGTTTCATGGTGAACTGGAGAACCTCAGCGCATCCATCGAAAAAATGGTGCGCCAACTCGAAGAGCGTTACGCAGAACTGCAACGAACGGAAAAAGAATTACAGCGACAGGCAGCGTTCAATGAACTGATGACATCGCTCCTGTCCAAATTCGCCAGCGCTACCGGTGCTGAGATCGACGGACACATTCGCGAGAGTCTGGAGCAGGTCGGTCGTTTTCTGGGAGGTGAATACGCCTTTATCGTCCGCGCTTCCGCCGATCAAAGTTCCTGGAGTGTCGTTTATGAATGGTGTGCGGAGGGAATTGCGAGCCGGTTTCAAAATTATCAAAACGTGCCGATGGGAACAGCCGCATGGACTGAGGATCGTATTCGGGCGAATCAATTTGTCATCGCAACTATCGATGAGCTTCCTCCCGAGGCCAATTCGATTCGGGAACGATGGAAATCGGAAGGAACGCTGGCGACGGTCCAGGCGCCGTTGCGAGGCCGTGGCGGAAATGTAAACGGTTCCATCGGCCTTTTTTCCTGCACCCACATCAAGACCTGGGACGAGGCAGATGCCAGGCGGTTGAGGATGTTGGGCGATGCGATCGCAAATACGTTGGAACGAAAGAGCGCAGAAGAGGCGTTGCTGCTGTCGCGCGAACATCTGCGAGCCCTTTCATCCCGATTACAATCGCTACGCGAAGAGGAGCGCACTCGCATCTCGCGCGAGATTCATGATCATCTTGGGCAGTTGTTGACTGCGTTAAAACTCGATATGCGGTGGATCGAAAGAAAACTTCCGGGTATTGAAGAAACCGACCTCCGCGTCAGTTTGCTGATCAAACTTAATGCAGCCCAAAAACTCACCGACGAGACAATTGTTTCCGTGCAGAAGATTGCGTCGGAACTCAGGCCGGGAGTATTGGATCGGTTAGGTTTGGCCGCGGCGCTGGAAGTCGAAGCGCAGGCATTTCAATCGCGAACCGGGCTCCAGTGCGAATGGAACCTTCCGAAAGACTGCGTCGCGATGCCTCAGGAACAAGCGACGGCGATGTTCCGGATTTTTCAGGAAATTCTCACCAACATTGCCCGTCATGCGCAGGCGACGAAGATCTCCGTTTGCCTGAAGCCTGAAGAGAATCAGATGGTGCTGACGGTGCGGGATGACGGACGCGGGATGCTGGCCAGCGACATCGACAATGCAAAATCGCTCGGAATTCTCGGGATGCAGGAACGAGCCATGATTCTTGGGGGCGCGATTGTATTCGATGGCCAGAGCGGAAAAGGAACGACGGTGACAGTGCGGATTCCTTTTGATAGAACTGCGGTACCGCAACATCTATGAAGCAGCCAACCAAAAAGATTCTCGTCGCGGATGACCACAGCATCGTGCGCAAGGGATTGAAGGACACTCTCGAGGATGAATTGGGGAATGTGACCATCGGTGAAGCGGAGAACGGGCGAGAAGTTCTGGATATGGTGCGAAAGGAGAAATGGGATCTTCTGCTTCTGGACATCAACATGGAGGGACGCAGCGGTCTCGAAGTGTTGGAGGAATTGCGCAAAACTAATCCCAAATTGCCGGTTTTGATTCTGAGCATGTATCCCGAAGAAGAATTGGCCGTGCGCGCTTTAAAGCAAGGCGCCGCGGGATATCTCAGCAAACGACGGGCGTCCGAGGAAATGGTCGATGCCGTTAAAAAGGTTCTCGCGGGCGGGCGCTACATCAGCGCGACGGTCGCGGAGAAACTTGCGGCCGATTTGCAGCGTGAGTCGCAGCAGCCGTTGCATGAATCTCTGTCCAATCGCGAATTCCAGGTGATGCGAATGATCGCGATGGGGCGTTCCCTAAAAGAGATTGGCGTCGAGTTATCAATCAGCGCAAAAACGGTGGGGACCTATCACACGCGGCTTTTTCAGAAGATGGGGATGAACAGCGATATCGAGCTGACCCGCTACGCGTTGATCAATAAATTAGTCGATTAAAGTTCTTCAGATTCCTTCGCGCACGACGCGATTTTCGTAGATTCAGTTGCTGCACATTGTAAGCCACAGGCTGACAGCAATTCCCTCTCAGGCTTACGCAACATCGCGCTTCGGGCTCAATCGCCGCATCCGGTTTTCTTCCTTAACTTGTGTGCAGTTAAATGAACACAGGTAAAAAACTTCGAGTAGTGCTGGTGGATGACTCTTCCATCTTTCGTGAGCGCATAGCGGCGCTCATCTCTGTCTTGCCGGGCGTTGAAATCGTCGGGCAGGCTCCGGATGCCCTGAGCGGATTGGCTTTCGCGCAAGCGTTTCGCCCTGACGTGATGGTGTTGGATATCAACTTGCCGGGTGCAAGCGGTATCGAACTTCTGAAGGCAGTTAAAGGCCACACTTACCCCCCGCTGGTGATCATGCTCACCAACCACAATGAATCGCAGTTGCGTGACAAGTGTTTTGAGCTGGGCGCGGAGTTTTACTTTTACAAACCAGAGGAGTTTGAAAAAGCGGTCGAGGTCTGCCGTGACCTGGGTGAGCGTCGGTTTAACTCCGCATCGGCAAAGGGCCCCCGAGATGAATCCCGCAGGAACTAAGATCATGAACGCACCTTTAAATCCAGAGGCGAATCGGCCTGGAAATTTTTCGCAGTTTACCTTTCCTCCATCGACTCCGCCTGCCGCAGGAGTTTACGGCGAGAGGCATTTGCATTCATTGATTGAGAATGTATCCGACATCGTTGCGGTTTTGAATGACGAGGGATTTGTCCGCTACGTCAGCCCATCGGTCGAGCGGATCCTCGGATATAGACCGCAAGATATCGTTGGGACAAATGCCTTTGACCTGATTCACCTGGACGATTTGTTGGCTGCCAAGACGTCTTTTGTCCAGGCCTTGTTGAACCCCGGTCAATCCAGTGGTCTCGTCCCGGTGCGCACCCGTTACCAGGACGGTTCTTGGGGACATATGGAGGCGATTGGCAAAAGTCTGCCTGACGCGTTGGGGCAACTTATCGTAGTCCTGAGCCTGCGCGATATTACTTCCCGAAAAGAAGCGGAAGCGGCTTTGCAACGTTCTGAATACAAGCTCCGACTGCACTCCGAGCAAACACGAATGGCCCTGATCGAGTGGGATACGGAATTTAGAATTACGGGCTGGAATGCGGCTGCGGAAAAAATGTTTGGTTACACTGCCGATGAAGTCGTTGGCAAGACAGGCGGCATGATCGTGCCGGAGAGCTCTAAAGGGCTCGTCAGAGAGATCGGTCGTGACCTGCTCCTCGGGCAGGGTGGCGAACGGATGACGAACGAAAATCTTACGCGGGATGGCCGTAAAATTATTTGCGACTGGTGCAATACGCCGCTCCTGACGGCAGAGGGTAAAGTGATCGGAATTATTTCCCTGGTGGAAGACGTGACGGAACGCCAGGTGATGGCGGAACAGATGCGTGAACAGGCCAGCCTCTTGGACCTAGCGCAGGACGCGATTCTCGTGTGGGATTTAGAGCAACGGATTAAATATTGGAACAAGAGTGCCGAGAGACTTTATGGGTGGATGACGGACGAAGTAATTGGACAACAAGTATCCACATTCCTGTTTCCCAAGAAGACCAGTTTCCAGGCGGCGTTGATTACGTTGATGGAAAAGGGCGAGTGGAGCGGGGAACTTGTGCAGACCGCGAAATCTGGCAAGGAGATTTTCGTCAGCAGTCGATGGACTTTGGTGAAGAACTCCCAGGGCAGGGCGAAATCCGTGTTGGTCATCAACACCGATATCACCGAGAAAAAGCAGTTGCAGGCGCATTTTCTACGCGCGCAACGAATCGAGAGTCTCGGAACGCTGGCCAGCGGCATCGCACATGATCTCAACAATATCTTCGCTCCCATTTTGATGATTACACCCATGCTGCGGAGTGAACTGAAGCGTAGTGAGGCATTGGCTCGATTGGATACTTTGGAATCGAGCGCGTTGCATGGAGTGGAGATTGTGAAACAAATCCTCACCTTCTCTCGTGGCCTCAAGACCGGAAAGGAGCCGATCCAGATGCATCAGCTCATGGAAGGATTTGCGCGGTTGATTCGCGAAGTATTCCCGAAGTCTATTACTCTTCATTTTACAATCCCGAAGGATCTCTGGGTGGTAAACGGCAATGCCACGGAGTTGCACCAGGTGCTCATGAATTTATTCATCAATGCACGCGACGCCATGCCGAGCGGCGGCGTTTTAACGCTCATCGCAACAAATATCATTCTCAACGAGGAGACGGCTCCCAGGATCGTGAATGCCAGGCCCGGCCGTTATGTCTCCTGGCAGGTGTCCGATACCGGCGTCGGTATTCCGCCCGAAAACATGGCGCGAATTTTCGATCCGTTTTTCAGCACCAAAGAACAGGCCAAAGGCACCGGCCTCGGACTCTCCATCATGCATGGGATTATCAATAACCATGACGGCTGTATCGAAGTTCAAAGCCGGGAAATGCAAGGCACTGAATTTAAAATCTATCTGCCTGCCAGCAACGCGTGAACAGGCCCGCTTCTTTTCAATCTTTTTTAAAATACTAAATAAATGCACAAGAATCCTTTTTATACCGCTATGCGAGTCACCATTATAGCGTGGTCCACTACCAGTTGGAGCGTCGACATTAAGGCGCAGACGCCCGCGCCAATACCCGAAACCGTCGCCTATAAAACAGGCGACACCATTCTGAAGGCTTACATTTACCGTCCGGAAGGTGAGGGCCCGTTTCCTGCCATCGTCTGGCAACACGGCAGTCCCAAGCCGTTAATGGAATCAGGTCCTGTATCGCGGTTCGATGCCCTCGCCGCGTTGTGCGTCAGCAATGGGTACGTTTTGTTTATTCCAGATCGCATTCATCGCAATATCTATTTTAGAACTCTCGCCGACCGAATCTCTGGAAGTGTTGCGTCGCCCGAAAAGGAATTCGTTTTCCGGCACGCTCTAGAACAGCTGGAAGAAAATCATCAGGTTTCAATCGACGCTCTGGAATGGCTCAAAGGGCAGGGATACGTGGATGAAAATCGCATTGTCATGTCGGGATATTCCATGGGATCAGTGCAAACGCTTTACGAGGCGAAAAAGCACCTGGGCGTTCGCGCCTACATTCCGTTCACGCTTCCTTCGAGCACCTGGGGCGGAAGCGAGCAACTTCAGGATCTGATGGTGGAAAGTGTCAAAGCCGCCGATGCCCCGATCCTTTTGATCCAGGCACAAAACGATTACAATCTCCGCGCGAGCGAGGCACGGGGAAAAGATTTCGCGCAAAAAGGACCGCCGAACGGTTTGAAAATCTATCCCCCGTACGGCAAGACGCAGAAGGACGCGAATCTTTTTGTCCTCACCGGTTGCGAAGTCTGGGGGCAGGATGTTTTCACGTTCATCCAGGCCGCCGTCCAACCGTAACTCGTTTTCGGATTTAGAGAATATTAGCAGCCAATTCGGCCAGCTCGGAGCGTTCGCCCCGTTGCAGTTCGATATGGGCGGCAATCGGATATTCGCGGAACTTGCTCACGACGTAATTGAATCCGTTCGAGGAAGAATCCACGTAAGGATTGTCGATTTGCCACGGATCGCCCGTGAAGATTAATTTCGTTCCCATGCCGACACGCGTGATGATTGTCTTCGCTTCGAGCGGCGTGAGATTTTGCGCTTCATCGATAATCATGAACTGATTCGCAATGCTGCGTCCGCGGATGTAGCTGAGCGCTTCCACGGTGATCGTCCCGTTGCGCATCAAATCGGCACTGCGACGATGTTCCTGGCCCATGTTCAGGTCGCTCAATAATTCGAGAGCGTCATGAATCGGTTGCATCCAGGGCGCAAGTTTCTCTTCCAAGGAACCGGGAAGGAATCCCAGTTCTTTGCCCATCGAAATGGTTGGGCGCGCCACGACGACCCGGCGGTATTCACGATCATTGGCGGTGCGCTTGAGTCCAGCGGCCATCGCCATAAGCGTTTTGCCCGTGCCAGCTTTGCCCATGAGAGTGACGAGCTTGATGCGATCGTCGAGCAACGCGTCGAAACCAAAATGTTGTTCACGATTGCGCGGCTTGATTCCCCAGACGCCATCGCGCACTTCGAGAATCGGAATCAACTTCTTGCCTGTCGGATCTACCTTGGTAAGAGCGGTGCGCTTGGGATTTCCTTCTTCGACGAGGGTGCAATATTCGTTCGGGAAATATTTCTTGCCCGGAGGCAGTTCCATTTCGCCATCGGAACGGAACTTGGCAATTTGCGCGGCCGACACCGTCTTCTCGATCATCCCGCTATAAAGATCCGTCAGGAAAACGCGATCGGTCTCATAATCTTCGGCGTCGAGGCCAAGGGCATCGGCTTTAACGCGGAGATTGATGTCTTTGCTTACCAGAACGGTCTTGATGCGTGGGCTCGCTTTTTGAATCGACATCGCCATCGAGACGATGCGGCTGTCGACGGTGTTATTGCCGAACACAGTCATACTGGAGTCGTTCTTCTCGCGAAAGGCGATGCGAAGTTTGCCGCCGTTCGGAAGCTTGACCCCTTTGGCTAGTTGTCCTTTGCCACGGAGTGAATCCAGGGTGCGCGAGACTGCGCGCGCGTTCTGGCCCAGCTCAGAGGATTCCCGTTTGAAGCGATCGATCTCTTCGATTACTTCAATCGGGATGATGACATTGTTGTCTTCAAAGTTAAGGATTGATTCTGGATCGTGGAGGAGAACGTTAGTATCAAGAACGTAGTTTTTCACGTAAGGTTGAGTTTTTAATTTTAGACATGCGTGCGAACCACTCGCTTATACGAGTGTGCAAAGTTGGTAACTGATAATGTCCGGAATACAAAAAGTTTCCGAGCATACCATATAAATCGAAATCAACAAAACGCGGTTGCTGGTCCAGGAGGAACGGTCGCGTGATGAGCATCTGTTCGAAAGGCATCAGTTTCTGCGCGAGTTGTTCCAGCAGGAGTTGTTGTTGCTCGCGCCAATGATCGATGCAGTGACGTCCGAATTTCCGTTCTTTGAAGCGGATGAATTCCAACTGATCCGCTTTGCGAACGAACTCGCGGAAATGAATGTCGTTGAGCCGAAAGGTTAATCCTTCCACATCGCCTTCGATGTCGTTCCAGAGAAGATTCTGGAGTCCACGCCACTCGGAGGGAAAAAGTCCCAGCTGAAATTTTTGATCGAGATACTTGGCGACGACTTGCGAATCATTATCCATCTCGAAGATCACTGTGCGACCATCCCGCACGACTGGCACCTGGTAATAACGTTCCTTCGTCATTTTCCAGATGAGCGAACGATCGTTGACGCTCGGAAGATTGGTGGTTTTAAACGGGATTCCGGAAAATTCCAGAATTCGCCGCTGCACGATGCAGAAGGGACTCCAGGGGAACTGAATCAGTTCAATCATTTCGTTCGTTGATGCCCGCCGATTAAATCTGGCAAATGTGCCTTCAAGTCGGTGAGACGCTGCAACGTTTTGTCAAAATCTTCAATGAAATGTTGCGCCTGATATTTTTTGGATTCCCGCAGGCGGCGGATGGCGAGTTCGAGTTGGCGGCTTTCATTGGCAAACTCCACTTGTAAACGCCGGGCCACGAGGTCCACCTGGCGCAGGTGTTTAAAACTCCGTAAGTCCGGGCAACGTCCACCGAGAAGGTCGACGATGTCCTCACGGGCTTGTGACGTCACTTTTCGGTCAAAGGTGTAAAACCCGGTGAATTGTTTTCGCTCGAAGGCCCTCGTGTTGTTCGCTTGTTCGGTCAGGAACATCACGCGATTGCGAATCCCTTCATACAGGATCACCCGAAATTTTCCAAGGAACGCCTCGGCATCGTTGCAATACTTCACGCGATGAGTCTTCCGCGCGAGTTTCCCCGTGGCGATGACCTGCACGTCCTCCAGGACTTTGGCCAGTTGCAGATAGCGTTCGTGTTCGGCTTCGAACTGCTCGGCATCCTGAAAGGTGGCCAGGAATCTGCCGTTCTCTTCTTCAAGCGCAAATTCTTCAATCGCGCGACTGAAGGCAGCGACCGATTTGGCGTCGAAGAGGAAAAAGGTATTTTCTGTGAGTGACTCAGGAGAAATGGCGTCACACGCTTTGTGGGCGCAATCGATTCTCGAGATGGCCGCGTTATCGGGCAGGTATTCCCGGACACGTTCCAGAAAGGTTTCGTTGTTTAAAACTTTTTTGGTTCGCACGCCCTAAAGCTAGGGAGGACTACGGCAAAAGTAAAAGGCGTTTTCCCCCACGTGGGCCTACGACGATGTCTGACGAGTTTGGTTCGTACTCAAGGGGAAAGCGTCTGGCGCTAAAGGCTTCGGAAGGAAGGCATATGCCTATATATATGCGGACTGGCGTGAGAGCGCTGAAAACCATTTCGCAAGAGTCCAATATCGTTTCTTGAACCAAAACGGAGTCCGGAAGTTTCTGGAATTGTTTTTAGAAGCTAAAAAACTTTCCAGAAATTTCTGGGGTTTCTTAAATAGCGGAAAATCAGGCACTTGCGACAAATGAGTCTTTTTTTCGAGAAATAGGGGCGAATCGGAAGAAAACTGGAATTCAAAGCCGCACCACGAGGACCCTATTGTTCGGAGATCCCGGATCCTTTTCACGTCCAGAACCATTTTGGAGCCAAAACGTCGTCATGTTCGCCGGAATTCCGCGCATCCCGTTTGCGCTCGATTTTGTCCAGCCTGCTGCACTCGTAAATATCCCGTGGAAAAAAACTTCCAACGTTATGCTTGCCAAACGGCCTTCGTTACATAGATTTAACGGCTCGTTTTCAAATAATGATCTGGAACCATTTCAATTTACTATTGGCAGACACTGTAACCCAGCCGAACCCGACTGCTGAGACGGTTAAAATGATCGGCACAATGGCCGTCATGGGGGCTGCTCTTTACTTTATCATGATCCGTCCGCAGCAGAAGAAGGCGAAGGAGCATCAGGCTCTCCTTTCCTCATTGAAGCCGGGCGACAAGGTCGTCACCAGTGGCGGAATTGTTGGCGTGGTCATCAGTGTAAAAGACAAGAATGTTTCCATTCGTTCCGCAGATTCCAAATTCGAAGTTTTGAAGTCCGCTGTTACCGAACTCAGCGAACGTGGCAGCGAGACAACTGAATCCAAATAACATGAATCGCAATTACTATCTGAAATTGGCGCTGGTTCTTTTCCTGGTCGCCTGGTCTGTCTACTCCATTTATCCGCCCACCAATCGTGATTTGATCCAGACCTTTCGCGAAAAAGCTGAAAAGCCCGATGCCGCGTTCAATGCCATCGTCAAGCATGCGGAAGAATTGCGCGATCAAGACCGCAAGGACAAGAAGGCGGATCACCCCTACGCGAATCTAAAGGAAGCGATCGGCACGACCAACGACGTCACCAAATACTTCCCGCTCGTTGATGCGAAGTCGGAAACGGATCCGACACGAGCAGTTTTGAACTACGTGCAAAAGGAAGCTGCGGGCAAAATTCATCTCGGCCTTGATCTGCGCGGCGGTTCCTCGTTCCTCCTGGCCATGGATGCGAGTAGTCTCACAAACAGTGTCAATGATAAGAAGAGCGCGTTGGATCAAGCCGTTGAAGTGTTGCGCAAACGTGTCGATCGTCTCGGCGTGGCTGAGCCTCTAATCCAACCTGAAGGTGAAGACCGTATTCTCGTGCAGGTTCCAGGTGCTTCTGAATCTGAACGCGAAGAAATTCGCACTACTCTCCAAAAAGCAGCCTTTCTCGAATTCCGCATGGTCCATCCCGACAGCTACGAAATGATCAAGCAGGGGAGTGTGGAACCGGGTTGGGTAATTCTGAAGGAACCAGCTCGTCACAAAGCGGGCGCTAACAACGAACCGAATGCTTACGTCGTCAGCAAGAAAGCCGAGAAGGGTTTGACCGGCAAATATGTTACCCACGCAGGCGTGAGCCGTGATCCAACGACGGGCCATCCTTACATTGATTTCGAATTGAATGCGGAAGGCGCCCAAAAGTTTGAGCAAATTACAACCGAGTATGCTCCTCGCGAGGGCAAACGCCATCAGTTGGCCATTGTGCTCGACGGTGAACTTTATTCGGCCCCGACCATTAACGGTGCGATTTCTGGCGGACGCGCGCAAATCACTGGTGATTTCACCCTTCAGGAAGCGTTCTCCCTGGCCAATACTTTGGAAAATCCGTTGCAGGCACCGGTCAAGATTCTTTCTGAAAACAGTGTCGATCCTTCGCTGGGTGCGGACACGATCTCGAGCGGTATCAAATCCGCGATCTACGGTATTATCTTTGTGGCCGCGTTCATGGCGATTTATTACCTCTTCGCAGGTGTGGTCGCGAATGTGGCGCTGATTACCAACATCATCATTCTTTTCGGCGTCATGTGTTCGGTCGGAACAACGCTGACGTTGCCGGGTATCGCCGGTATCGTTCTAACCGCTGGTATGGCGGTCGATGCGAACGTCCTGATCTTTGAACGTATTCGTGAAGAGTTGGCGCACGGGAAGTCGATGCGCGGTGCGCTGAATGCCGGTTATTCCCGCGCTTTCGGGACCATCTTTGACTCACACGTTACGACGTTAATTTCCTCAATCATCCTGATTTTCATGGGCACAGGTTCCATCAAAGGATTCGGTATCGCCCTGACGATCGGTGTGGCCGCCAGCTTGTTCACGGCGCTCGTCGTAACTCGTTTGGTGTTCGACTTCATGCTCGACAAAGGGTTGCTCAAGTCGATGAAGATGATGCATTTCAGATTCCCGCAGAACATCAACTTCATGAAGTTGGCCAAGCCGGCGTTTATCACATCATGGGCGATTATCATTGTCGGCCTTGGTGTTGGTTTCACCCGCGGCGAGAAGTTGCTCGGCATTGATTTCGTGGGCGGTGATAACGTGACGCTCAGCTATCAAGGGCCAAAGGTTGCAGCGGAAGAGTTGCGCAAGGCGCTCGATGCAGCGAAAATTCCAGAGCCTCTCATTCAGTATCAAAAGAATGAAGCGACTGGCGGCGACCTGTTGCGCGTCACCAGTAAGGGCGGCAGCGGGGAAGTGATACCCGGTGTGCTTGTTAAAGCGTTCCCGAACGCCGGTTTCAAATTGGTTGGGAAAGAAACGGTTGGTCCGACAGTTGGTGTAGAGATTCAAAAATCCGCGCTCGTTGCGTTGATTCTTTCGCTCTTCGGTATCCTGATCTACGTAGCTCTTCGCTACGAATTCTCCTTTGCTGTCGGCGCGGTGATCGCGATCATGCACGATTTGTTGATGACCATCGGCATTTATTGCATGGCGAACTATTTCACCGGCGGTGCGGCGCAATTCAACGCGACAGTCGTGGCGGCGCTCTTGACCATCGTCGGTTTCTCGATCAACGACACGATCGTTATCTTTGACCGTATTCGTGAAGACTTGAAGCTCGGTGTGCGCGGCACATTCCCTGAAATCATTAATCAGGCACTGAATCAAACCCTGAGCCGTACGATTATCACCTCAGGCACCGTGTTCCTGGCGACTCTCTCGCTTTACATCTTCGGCGGGGGCGCAATCAACGATTTCGCGTTCACTTTCCTCGTTGGTATCATCACTGGAACTTACTCGTCGATTTACATCGCGAGCGCTTTTGTTCTCTGGTGGCACAAAGGAGAGCGTCCGAAGATTGCCTCGCAGGTCACGATGGATTCGGTTGCCGCCAAGGTTTAGTCCCCGGGGCGGGGATCGTTTGTTGTGGATTATATGTTGCATCGTGACGAAGCGATGCAACAGTTGATGCTGTAATCATTCATTAACGATGCTTGCCATCACCGAGATCACGTCCTGGCATTGGGTTGGTTTTATCGTGGTCGTGCTGATTCTGATTGGCATCGATCTCGGGGTTTTTCACCGCAAGGCACACGTCGTCAAATTCAAAGAAGCGTTGATCTGGACCTTCCTGTGGTTTGGGTTGGCGATGCTCTTCTCCTTCGGTTTAGCGCACTTTCGCACGCGGGAGGAATCCCTGCAGTTTTTCACCGGCTACATCATCGAATTATCCCTTTCGATGGATAACGTGTTTGTAATCGCCGTGATCTTCTCCTATTTCCGTGTCCCCCTGGTGAATCAGCATCGCGTTTTGTTTTGGGGTATCCTGGGTGCGCTGATCATGCGCGGAACATTCATCGGAGTGGGGATCATATTGATTCAACATTTCCACTGGATTCTCTACGTCCTGGCGTTGCTTGTAATTTACAGCGGCATCAAAACATTTTTCTCCACAGAATCTGGCGTGGAACCAGAAAAGAACGGGATCATCCGGCTCACGCGAAAGTTCTTTCCGGTATCGAACGATTTCGTTGGTGATAAGTTTTTTACCCGTGAAAACGGTCGGACGATCTTAACACCGCTCGCCCTCGTTTTGCTGATGGTTGAGACGACCGACCTTATCTTTGCTCTCGATTCAATTCCCGCCATCTTTGCTGTGACTCAAGAGCCCTTCCTCGTGTTTACATCCAATGTCTTTGCGATCCTTGGTTTGCGATCCCTGTATTTCGTTCTCGCGAATGCAATCAGTTACTTCCGTTTCCTGAAAGTTGGCCTTTCCGTGGTGCTCGTCTTTATCGGGCTGAAAATGATTCTTCCGTTAATGCACGAGCAGTTTAACTTTCTGGATAAGGTGCGCATCACAACCACACAATCGCTCTTGACGATTGCCGGGATTCTTTTGACCTCGGTCATCGTTTCCGTTCTCGCGGAAGCGTTTTCGCGCAAGCGGACAAAATGAAATTTCGATGGTCTATTGCCCCGAGCCAGCCGCTGTTCACCGCAAAGATTGCGGTGGAACAGAAGGCCTCGCCACTTCTGGCGCAATGTTTATGGAATCGTGGCATCAGTGAGCCAGAGCAAGTAGATCGATTCCTCGGACCGCGCCTCAAGAACCTCGCCGATCCTTTTTTGATTCCCAACATGCAAATCGCGGTGGAGCGATTGCTTCTCGCGCGGGAAAAGAATCAATCGATCGTTATTTTTGGCGACTACGATGTCGATGGGGTCAGCTCGACGGCGTTGCTCACCGAATTTTTGCGCGCACTCGGTTGGCGCATTGATTTCTATTTACCCAACCGATTCGATGAAGGATACGGACTCAGTCAGGACGCCGTTGAGAATTGTCTGAAGAAATTTAAACCCGAACTGTTCCTCGCGGTGGATTGCGGCTCAACCGCCGTCGCGACGATTGGCTGGCTCAGCGAACGACAGATTGACGTTATCGTCCTGGATCATCACCAGGTTTCTGATCCTGCGCCGAACGCCGTCGCATTGGTTAATCCACAGCTCGGTGCGAATTATCGCGAACTTTGCTCGGTCGGGCTTGCCTTCAAGCTGGCCCACGCGGTCCTGAAGCGGGCGCGTGAACTTGGGTTGCCCGGCACCGCAGAATATGATTTGCGGCCGATGCTCGATTTCGTTGCGCTCGGAACGATTGCTGACATCGTTCCGCTGAACGGGGAAAATCGCATTCTTGTTACGTGCGGTTTAGAGCGGCTGAATTGCACGGAACGCCCGGGGTTGATTGCTTTGAAGTCGGTCGCGCAAATAGAAAATGCACTCGGGCCGCGTGAAGTCGGCTTTCAACTCGCACCGCGGCTCAATGCGGCAGGACGTCTCGAGACGGCCGAAGACGCATTGAACCTGCTGCTCGCCCGCGATCTCGCGGAAGCAGAGCCGATCGCGCAACGTCTGGATTCATGCAACCGCGAGCGACAGAAGATTGAGCGTGGCATCACCGAGGAGGTGATCGGAGCCATCAAGGCTCGTTTCAATCCTGAAACGGATTTCTTCCTCATCGAAGGCCAATTGCTGTGGCATATCGGTGTTGTCGGCATTGTTGCTTCGCGCGTCATGCATGAATTTTATCGACCAGCCATCATCCTTGGTGGGGAAGGTGCAGAGTGGCGTGGTTCCGGGCGGAGCATCGAAGGATTCGATTTAGCCGCAGCGCTACGAAAGTGCGACGATTTGCTTTTGCGTCACGGCGGACACGCCATGGCGGCCGGACTTAGCATCGACTCAGAAAAGGTCGACGCCTTGCGTTGTCGCTTGAATGAAATCGCTCGCACGACGCTTACGGCTGAACAACTGAAACCGGTCTTGCGCATCGATGCGGAAATTTCTCTTTCCGATTTGAATCTCGAGCGGGTGGAGGAATTGGAGCGCCTGGAGCCTCACGGACCTGCGAATCCATCAGTTCAACTCGTCGCGCGGAAGGTCTCCCATCAGCGTCCGCCACAACGCATGGGTAAAGAGAATCAACACGCAAAATTCCACGTCACGGATGGAAAACAAACCTTTGAAGCGGTCTGGTGGAATTGCGGCAAAGACGCTTCGTTTCCGAAAGTAATGTTCGACCTCGCCTTTGCCCCGCAGATTAATGAATACAACGGCAACCGCCGCGTGCAGTTGAAGGTGCTGGACTGGCACGCCATCGAGTAGGATTTATTTCTCCCGGAGCAGCTGTTCGATTTTCTTTTTCATCAATTCGTAATCCTTGTCGCCTTTGACGTACTGTCCGCCCGGGTGGATATGACGCACCACACCTTTGCGATCAATGAGGAAGCTGACGCTCGTGAAACCTTGCTTCTCCCGATCCAGCCACCATTCGTGCAGCGTCTTCCAATCGGGATCAACCGCCACAGGAAACTTGAAGTGAAAGTTCTCCGCGAGCGCTTTAACGTCGCCATCTTTTAACGGAGCATCCCCTTTGTGGTGATAAAAACCGATCACCTGCAAACCACGATCGGAATAGCTTTCGTTAAATTCATTCAGGGCGGGCGCCGTGGCGCGACAGTAGGGACACTCGGGAGCGGTCCACCAGCGGATGAGCACCACTTTACCGCGTAGATCCTTTAGTTGCAGTGGAGCCGAGTGAATCCAATTTGTGACGTTCCACTCCGGCGCCGGTTTGCCCAGAAGCGAGGACGTGTCTTTCCCAACAGCACAGGTGACAAGCAACCAACACAACAGCAACGCTGCTCTCATTTATTTACCGTAACCCGCCTTGGGTTTCCCGTCGTCGCCTAATTTGTTGCAGGACCAAAGCAGTCCACGTGTGACGAGATCCAGGTATTCTTTCAACTCCATGGTTTCGACAGAATGTCCGAGCGTTGTTCCGAAGACGCGCGTTTTACCGTAAGTGTTCACCCAGATACTCGGATGCTCATCGTTGGGTTTGTTCGGGGTGAGACTCTTGGCGAGCGGCGTGCAGTTGGGCCAGACCTGTTTGATTTCGTAAAGTTCATCGGGCTTGTCATGCCATTTTGCGGGCCAGCCTTTCATGATGGGATGCTCGGGTTTGACTGCGACGACATCAAACTCGCGACGGGCTTGATGGCGATAAGAACTGACGCCGAGCAGCTTTCTCCACTCGTCTGTTTGCGCTTCACGATAACTGTGGATCGAACAATGAATCATCACCGCAGGAATGCCGCTGTTTGTATGCGCCCGCACAATGCTGTCAATGAACGGAACATCGACCAGTTTGCCGGAGCATTCGTTGTGAACGATCACGTCGAAGTTTTTGATCCAATCCGGTTTTTCGTAGATGCTGAACTTGGTTTCTTTCTCATCCGCGCCACCTTCGTGAATGATGGTCCAGGTCACATTGGCGCGGGCGCTGATGCCTTCGGATAAAATTTTCTTTTGCGCTTCGTAATCATGGCAACAACCGCCGGTGATCAGCAGGGCGCGAAGGGGAGCGGTGTCGGCTGCGGTGGCATTGGAGAGACGGATTGCCAACGAGAGGAACAATAAAACTTTCGACAGGGTTTTTATCACAAAAAGAGTGACGGGTTTCAGGAAGGGGAGGTTACTCAAAACGCGCGGTGGTGGCTTTGCTGCTGCGCGGCTGAATAGCCAATAGTCGATAGACAATAGCCAAACGCCGAGATCGCTATATTGAGATTCTCTAGCGCTTCGCAACAGGCGAATAGGCGTGCGGGGCGAGCCGGTGGAGTTTCACGTTAGGTTGTCCCATTGGCTATCGAACTATTGTCTATTGGCTATGCGAACGAAGCTAGCTAGACTCCGCGCCCATGACATCAGCCATCATTGTCGCCGCTGGCAAAGGGACGCGCATGGGGCCAAACATCGACAAGCTATTTCTCGAAGTCGCTGGCAAACCGGTCGTCGTTCACACCTGGAAGACATTTGAAAATGCCTCCTGCATCGACGAAATCATCCTTGTCGTTCGCGACGGCATGCAATCCGCGTTCTCGGAACTGGCGCAACAAAATGATTTCAAAAAACCCTTCCGTTTCGTCATCGGCGGCAAGGAACGGCAGGACTCCGTCTGGAATGGCTTATTGGCTCTTTCACCTGACGCACAAATCGTCGCCATCCAGGATGGCGCTCGCCCGTGCACTAGCGTCGACTTGATTCAGGCTACGATTACTGCCGCGCGCGAAGTCGGTGCCGCCGTCGCCGCGCAAGCGGTTACCGACACCATCAAAGAAACCGCCGACGGCGCGACCATCTCGCGTCATCTGGATCGCAGTCGGCTCTGGGCCGTGCAGACCCCTCAAACGTTCCGCGTCGACGTGATTCGCCATGCCCTCGGGCTGGTTCGTGAGAAGAATTTGAGCGTTACCGACGATACCGCCGCCTGCGAATTGATCGGGCAACCCGTAAAGCTCGTGGCTTCTCTCACCCCCAACCCCAAGGTCACGCTCCCGAGCGATTTGCCCTATATCGAACTGCTTTTGCGAAAATAAGGTGATTTCCGACCCGCGAACCGGCACTATGCTGTTCGTGATTGAGCGAAAAAACTTCGTGCACCCGCTTGCGGTTGTTCCGCTCCCAAACTATTTTTCGTCAGCAGAAATATGAAGAGACGATTCGTTTATGGGTTTGTCGGGCTTATCCTCGGCCTGAATTTATTTGTTGGCGCGCAGATTTATTTATACTCCGCCAAAGCCTCCGACAAAAACGACCCCTACACCAACTACCGATTACTTTCCGAAGTTCTGGAAAAGGTCCGCCAGGAATATGTCGATGGCGACAAAGTAACTTACGAGGAACTCATCCACGGGGCGCTCAAAGGCATGCTGGGTACGCTCGATCCGCACAGTGAGTTCATGGACGTTAAGAAATATAAGGAACTGAAAGACGATACTCAGGGCGAATTTGGCGGCGTCGGCATTGTCATCTCCATGAGCAAAGACAAATACCTGACCGTCGTGGCGCCGATGGAAGACACTCCCGGTTTCAAAGCAGGCATTCTCTCGGGCGACCGTATCACCAAAATTGACGGCAAGAGCACGGAAAAGATGACGCTGGAAGATGCCGTGAAGCGTTTGCGCGGTGAACCTGATACCGCAGTGACCCTCGAAGTCTATCGTCCCTCGAGCCCGACGAAAGAAGGACAGATTAAGGATTTCAAACTGACACGCGCCATCATCAAGGTGGACACCGTCAAAGATGTTAACGGCAAACGTGAATTTCCAATCAGCGACAACCACATCGGTTACGTGCGCCTCACCCAGTTCGGCGAACAAACGTCCTCTGACCTGGAGAAAGCGTTGAAGAAACTCGAATCGCAGGGGATGCAGGCGCTGGTCCTCGATTTGCGTGGCAATCCCGGTGGTCTGCTCGATCAAGCCGGCCAGGTCTGTGAAAAATTTGTTCCTCGCGGACAACTCATCGTCTCGACGGAAGGTCGCGGTTCCATGCAACGTTCCGAATATCGTGCGCACGGTGATCATCGTCATCCGCAGTTCCCCATTGCTGTTCTGATCAATGGCGGCAGTGCGAGTGCATCGGAAATTGTGGCCGGTTGTTTGCAGGACTTGCAAAACCTCACCCACGCCATCGTCATTGGTGAACAATCTTTCGGCAAAGGATCCGTCCAAAGCATCCTGCCGCTGCCCGATGGCTCGGCGTTGCGTTTGACGACGGCGAAATATTATACGCCCAGTCACAAGGTCATCCATGAACACGGCATCACGCCTGATATCCTGGTGCCGATGAGCGACGAAGATGAACGCGATATCTCCTTTAAACGTTCTCCGGGTGGTCTGGAAACGCTCGACGAAAAAGAACGCGACCGCATCAAGAGCATTCACGATGTGCAACTCGAACGCGCATCCGACGTTCTGAAGGGAGTCTTGCTCTACAGTCAGCGCAATGGAGTGAAGCCGGAGAAGGTTGCTTCAAAAAATTAGTGGCGCATTCCTTCCAGTGCCGATTTAAATCAGCGGCGGCCATGAGGTCGCCGCTTTTTTGTTGATGTTAATTCTTGCGATTGAAAGTTCCTGCGACGAAACCAGCGCTGCTGTCATTCGTGACGGAGTCGTTGTGTCGAATGTCGTCTCTTCGCAAATAAAACTGCACGCTGAATATGGCGGGGTCGTTCCTGAACTTGCGTCACGCGAACATCTCCGCGGCTTGATCCCGGTGACACAAGCGGCCTTGCGCGAGGCAAATGTCACCGCGATGCAATTGGACGCTCTCACCGCAACGCGCGGTCCTGGCTTGCCCGCAGCGTTGATGATCGGTCTCAAAGCGGCGCAGGCGATGGCCTTCACGTTGCACAAACCTTTTCTTGGCATTCATCATCACGAAGCGCATTTGTATTCTCCGTGGATTTCCGGAAACCCGCCGCGCGCGGATTTTGAAAATCTGCAGCCGAACGTCTCGCTGATCGTCAGTGGTGGTCACACGATGCTCGTTCACGTGGAGCGCGAACTGCATCATCGCGTATTAGGTTCGACCCTCGACGATGCTGCGGGTGAATGCTTCGACAAAGTCGGAAAGCTGATGGGCCTTCCGTATCCGGCTGGGCCGGAGATCGATCGGCTGGCCGAGCAGGGGAATGCGAAGGCGTTTGATTTTCCCCGTCCGATGTTGAACGACAAGAATGATGATTTCAGTTTCGCCGGTTTGAAAACGTCGGTCCGTTACTTCCTGCAAAAAAATCCTGGGCTCCTGGACGACTCACAAACCATTCGAGACCTCTGCGCCAGCGTTCAAGCCGCCATTGTTCAAGTGCTGGTGAAGAAAACCATTCGCGCCACGCAACGTCTCGGACTTCAGTGCGTGACCGCTTCCGGTGGTGTGACCTGTAATCGTTCTCTCCGCAAGGAACTTGCCGCCGCCTGCACCGAAAACGGTTTCACCCTGCGCGTCGCCGAAAAGACCCTCTGCACGGACAACGCCGCCATGATCGGCATTCTGGCCGAACGGAAACTGCTGGCGGGTGACGCCGGTGCTTCGCTTGATGCCGAAATTGAGCCGGGTTGGCCTCTGGAGCAGGCAACTTCCCGGGCATAGCGCCAAAGGGAGTTTCACCGCCAGTTTCGATCGTAAAATCCCCCAAATCCTGCTCGATTTGAGCCTTAATACGGAAAAAACGCCGATTTCAGATCTTGAAATCAGTTTTTTGGCGGACAAAAACCTCGCCGCGACTCTTGAAATGCGCTTTTGGCCGCCCAAAAGACTCTCGCGACTTCTGAAATTGGTTTTTCGGCGCCCAAACGCCGATTTCAACTCTTGAAACCGGTTTTTGGGCGGACAAAACCTCTCCGCAACTCTTGAAATTGACGTTTTGGCCGATAAAAGCGCTCTGCGCCCTTCTGAAAACGGTTGGGCGACGCTCGACCAAGCCTCTGCAACTCCTGAAAACGATTGGGCGACGCTGACCAAGCCTCTGCAACTCCTGAAAACGGTTGGGCGACGCTTGACCATGCCTCTGCAACTCTTGAAAACGGTTGGGCGACGCTTGACCATGCCTCTGCAACTCCTGAAAACGGTTGGGCGACGCTCGACCATGCCTCTGCGACCCCTGAAAACGATTGGGCAACGCTTGACCATGTCTCTGCAACTCTTGAAAACGGTCGGGCGACGCTTGACCATGCCTCTGCAAATTTAGTTCGGTGTGCAATTTGGGAAACTTTGACCTTTGAACAAAACCGGACCTGAGTAAACTTTAACCCATGGCCGACTTTGTTCCTTCAAATGCACTCGATCGCGCGATTACCGCTTTGCAGCGGAGCGACTCGGCGACCCCCGAATTTTACCGCCAGTTGGCCGAAGGAGATATCTGGTTTCTCGTCGCGTATCATCCTGAAGTCGAGGACGCCGTTCTTGAGCTCAAAAATGGATCGCAGCTTCCTTTCATTCGCATAAAAGATTCGGAAGGGCAGGTGGTCCCACTCTTCTCCTCCGAAGCGCGTCTGAACGAGAGTCTGAAAGCCGGTAAGGTGGCGCCTAAAACTTTTTCAGTAGCGTCGATGCCCGCAAAGCTGGCGCTGCAACTTCTCGGTCGGGTAGGAATCCGGGCCGTGGTCAACAGGGCGTGCGCGACTGGTTCAATCACCATTCCCGCCAACCTGATGACCGCTCTCGCCGATGGGACTGCGCTCAAACCCAAGGGCATGGCGACGGGAGAATCAAGAAATGTCACGCTGACCGTGCTTAACCCGGCCGATTACCCAACGAATTTAATTCAGCCGGTGTTCGAACTCATCCGGAAGCACAAGAATTTCCGGGCCGCATGGATCTTTGGTCCGCCGGTCGGAACGGCTCCAACCCCGAAGCCAACTGTTTATTATTTGTTGCTGCTAATGGATCCGCGCGACGAAGTGCTCTTTCACGATTTCAACATGGTCGTGCAGGCAGCGCGCGCGGGAGCTTTCGATGTCGAGATGAGCCTGGCCGACGAAAAGGATAAAGTTGCCGTGGCGAGCTTATTCAAGCAGGCCGCTCCCTTTTACGTCGCCGCCGATTATCAGCAGCCGTAAAGACCGTGCCGGAAAATTATCCCTTTGATCCTTACGGATATCCTTAGCCGACGAGGTCATCCTTCGTCAGCTTGGAATCGACGAGACGCCAGACGTTGCGCCGATTCTTGTTTTGTAACGCCGTCGGCAGTGCGGAGTCGGGAAAGCTTTGGAAACAGATCGGTCGCGCAAATCGTTTGATCGCCGCGGTGCCGACCGAGGTGAACATTGGATTCGTCGTGGCAGGGTAGGGGCCGCCATGGTGCATCGAGGGACAAACTTCCACTCCCGTTGGAAAACCATTGAAGAGTAAACGTCCGACCTTTTGTTGGAGAATGGAAACGAGATTCTTGTGTTGGGCGAGATCTTCTTCCGTGCCGTGAATCGTCGCGGTGAGCTGCCCTGGCAACGCTCTCGCTATCTTCTCGAAGTCGGTTGCTGAATCACAACTGACGACCAGGGTCGAGGGACCAAAGAGTTCCTCGTGCAACACTTCATTGGCCAGGAACGTTTGGGCGTTCGTCGTGAAAACTGTGGCTGGCGCACGCTGTTTATCTGTGGCGGCGGATTTGCCCACCACACGAACGCCGGAAACATTTTCCAACCCCGCGATGCCTTTATTAAAATTGGCGCAAAGGTTTTGATATAACATGGTCCCGGACGGTGCGTTGGTAGCCACTTGCCCCGCTTTTTCTAAAAAGGAATTCAGGTCGGCTCCGTTCAAACCAAACGCCAATCCAGGGTTTGTGCAGAACTGGCCAACGCCCATCGTAACGGATTGAACGAGACCTTCGGCGATGGCGGCGCCGTTTTTCTTCAAAGCGCCCGGTAAAATGAAAACAGGATTCGTGCTTCCCATTTCCGCGTAAACAGGAATCGGTTCCGGACGCGCCGCAGCCGCATCGAAGAGCGCACGACCGGCTTTCAGTGAGCCGGTAAAACCAACGGCTTTGACTTGAGGATGGCGCACCAGGTGCAAGCCGACGTCGTGACTCACGCCATGGACCATGGAGAAAATTCCAGCGGGCATTTTGGTGGCGGTAATCGCAAGGCGAAAGGCTTGTGCGACGAGTTCTGATGTTCCTGGGTGGGCGGGATGTGCTTTGACGATGACCGGATTGCCGGCCGCAAGCGCCGAAATCGTGTCGCCGCCCGGGACCGAGAATGCCAAGGGAAAATTGCTCGCACCAAAAATCGCGACCGGTCCGATGGGGATCAGCATTCGACGCAGATCAGCTTTCGGAAACGGCTTGCGGTCGGGAATGGCGCGGTCGATGGTCGCTTCGAGCCATGAACCTTCGCGAATGAGATCCGCAAACATTTTGATCTGACCCACGGTGCGTCCGCGTTCCATGAGCAATCGTGCTTCGGGTAAACCGGTTTCCGCCTGGGCGCGTGCAATCAGATCCGGGCCGAGACGCAAGAGTTCTTCGGCGACTTGATCGAGGAATGCAGCGATCTGTTCCGCCGGCAGTGCAGACAACGTTTCGAACGCTTCAGCCGCCAACGCCACAGCACTGTCGATTTCTTCCCGGGTCGCTTCTGAGAATTTTGGTGCTAAGGTTTCGCCAGAAGCTGGGTTAACGGCTGAAAACGTTGTCGTCCCTGTAGCAGAAAGCTTCTCGCCAATAAAATTGTTTCCGTGCAAGTTCATTCGAGTTTTTGTCAGTAAATCAGAATGGCAGGCTGGCGCTAGTTTATAGTTCGCAGATAAACGCGAATTCAGCGATTGCATACAGTTTGATGAATCGAATCAGTCAATGGTTTCTGAAACAGCCCGAGCACATTCGCTCAGGATTGGTTCTCATCCTGTTAACAGGTTTGATTCTGGCGGGTTTCTGGGAGGTCACACATTGTGACTTCGTTAATTTCGACGACACAGAATACCTCACGGAAAATTTTCATGTGCAGCAAGGGGTGACGTGGAAACAGGTGGCCTGGGCTTTACAAAGCAATCACGCCGGAAACTGGCATCCGCTCACGTGGATATCGCACATGATCGATTGGAGTCTCTACGGGGCAAAAGCGGCAGGGCACCATTTCACGAACCTTCTCTTTCACATCGGGAACACGCTTCTTCTGTTTTTGATTTTGAAGGAGATGACAAAAGCATTGTGGAAAAGCGCGTTTGTCGCGGCGCTCTTCGCAATTCACCCGATGCATGTTGAATCAGTGGCCTGGATATCAGAGCGCAAAGATGTGCTCAGCGCCTTCTTTGCCCTGCTGACGATTTGGTTCTACTGGCGTTATGCGGACTGGAAACGGACCGCAACCGCAAACGGCGGGGAAGGTGTGGATGCGCATCGAAAGACCGCGAAGCTTCATTACTTTCTCGCACTCGTTTGTTTCAGCCTTGGTTTGATGTCGAAGCCGATGTTGGTGACGCTGCCATTTGTTTTATTGCTTCTGGATTTTTGGCCGCTGGAAAGAATGGGTGACTTTGATTCGTTGCGTGCGGCGGCGGAGAAGATCAAGGTTCTGCTGCTGGAGAAGTGGCTGTTTTTTGTCCTGACGATGGCGGCCTCTGTTACGACTTTCCTGGTGCAGAGGAATGCGGGGGCGATGGGATCCAATTACTCACTTCCTAATCGCCTGGCGAATGCGTTTGCATCTTACGTCGTGTACATCGGAAAACTGCTTTGGCCGTTAGACCTTGCGGTCTTTTATCCGTTATCCCCGAGGCAAGACATGACTCGTGCCCTCTGCTCATTCCTTGTCATTGCCTGCATTTCGCTTCTGGTCCTGATGAGAGCAAAGACAAAGCGCTATATCTTTACCGGTTGGTTTTGGTTTGTGGGAATGCTCGTGCCGGTCATAGGTTTTGTTCAAGTGGGAATTCAAGCGATGGCGGATCGCTACAGTTACCTTCCGGCGATTGGTCTTTTTATCCTGATAGCGTGGGGCGCGGGCGAGTGCTTGAAAAAGGTGCGCCTGTTGCCGTTCCTGGCTACGGCAGTTGTAATTGCGTGCACCTTGCTGACGCAAAGACAGGTGTCATTCTGGCAGAACAGTGCGACGCTGTTTTCCCACGTTTTTGCGGTAACGAGAAAAACTCCCGTCTCGCACATTCAACTGGGGGCAGCTCTGGGTTTTTGTCGGCGTTATGAAGAGGCGATTCCCTACTTCGAACGGGCAGCGAAATTGGATCCCGAAAGTGACCTGGCGCATCTTGATTGGGGGATCGTGTTGATTGCGATGGGAAAGAATGAGGAGGCGGCAACGCACCTGCAACAAAGTATTCGCCTGAATCCCGATGTGCCGAGTGCTCATGATAATCTTGGAATTGCGCTGACGCATTTGAAGCGCTACACGGAAGCAGAGTCCGAGTACAGAAGGGCATTGAAGCTTGCTCCCGGTAATCCCGCCGTATTATCACGGTTGGCATTTTCGTTGATGGAACAGAAAAAGTTCGATGAGGCAGAACCCATTTTTCTCCAGGCGCTTCGGTTGAATTCCTCGTTGCAGGAGGCGCATATCTATCTCGGCTTTATTTACGTCACGGAGAAAAGATTCGATGAAGCGATCGAGCATTGTATCGCGGCCGTCCGAATCAACCCGAATGATGTTCAGGCGCAGAATAATTTACAGACGGTCATTTCAAGGAAGAGAGAAGCACAGGAAAGCGCTGTCAAAGTGCCTTAATGGCAATGCTTGGACACGAAATCTTTGTACGCCAGTTCGATCCCGGCACGAAGAGCAACTTTAGGTCTCCAGCCCAGGTTGAAGATTCTCGAACTGTCCATGAGTTTGCGGGGAGTACCATCGGGTTTGGAGGTGTCCCACGCCACTTCGCCTTTGAAGCCAACGATTTCGCACACAAGTTCGGATAGCTCGCGAATGGTGATTTCGCTTCCGGAGCCAATATTAATGAAGTCTTCTTCGCTATAATTTTCCATCAAAAACACACAAGCCGCGCCAAGATCGTCTGCATGTAAAAATTCTCGAAGCGGGTTTCCTGTTCCCCAACAGGTGACCACAGGGGCTCCAGCGACTTTGGCTTCGTGGAATTTGCGGATCAACGCTGGCAGGACATGAGAATTTTGCGGGTGATAATTGTCATTCGTCCCATAAAGATTCGTAGGCATCGCCGACGTAAAATCGCAGCCGTATTGCCGGCGATAGGCCTGGGACATCCGGATCCCGGCAATCTTTGCGATTGCATACCATTGATTGGTCGGTTCAAGCGGGCCGGTGAGAAGGTATTCCTCCTTCAGCGGTTGCGGGGCGAGTTTGGGGTAAATGCAGGAACTGCCCAAAAACAGAAGCTTTTGGGAACCATGCACATAGGCGTTGTGAATGATGTTGTTCTGGATTTGGAGGTTTTCATAAAGGAACTCGGCCGGCTTCGTGTCGTTCGCGAGAATTCCCCCGACTTTCGCCGCGGCAACAAATACGTATTCAGGCTTCTCAGCTTTAAAGAAATCTCGTACGGCATTGGCATCCATCAAATCCAATTGCGAATGGGTGCGGCCTATCAGGTTGACGAACCCTTGTTTTTCCAACTCGCGCCAAATTGCGCTGCCCACCAACCCGCGATGTCCGGCGACATAAATTCGAGCGCTTTTTGCGATTGTCATCGGCTAATTTATGACAGGAGCGGGAAAATAAAAGCAAGGTGCAGTTTTACTCTGTCCAGATATGAGGCATATTCCTGCCCCTTACGGATGGATATTAGTAAAGAATGACGCGTGCATATGAGGAACTGAAAACAATATTTGATTGTTGACCTTTGGCACTATCTTTGCTATTCCAGAGACTGCGGTTCGACAAAAGGCAATCCGTGAACCACGTCCGTAATATTATAACCAGCCTTTTGTTTGGTTCACGCCGCAAAAAAAAAGGTAAAGTATGCAAATCAAAACAAATAATAAGCTCGGCTTCACACTCGTGGAAATCATGATTGTGGTCGCCATCATCGGTCTGTTGGCTGCGATCGCGATTCCTAACTTCGTGAAAGCTCGTGCCACCGCTCAGCAAAATGCTTGCGTGAACAACCTCCGTCAGATCGACGGTGCAAAAGACCAGTGGGCGATTGAAAAAGGTAAGAAGACTGGTGATTCTCCGGCCTCTTCCGATGTTGAAGAATATATCAAGAAAGTTCCAGTTTGCCCAGCCGGTGGATCGTATACGTACGGTGTTGTCGGAACGAACCCGGCCTGCAGTTTGAGCACGTTGACCGCTGGCGCGCATTTGTTGCAATAACCTTTTGAAAAATGCAAAAGCTTAGAATTTGCTAAGCTTTTGCTTTTTCAAAGGCAAGGCGGCTATGCGCGTAAATATGCGTGTTTCCGCAGGGTTTACCCTTGTGGAAATAATGATCGTAGTAGCGATCATTGGATTGCTCGCCGCTATCGCCATCCCCAACTTTTTTAAAAGTCGACTCGCTGCGCAGCAGAATGCCTGTATAAACAATCTGCGACAAATCGAATCGGCGAAACAGGTATGGGCCTTAGAGCAGAAAAAGTTAAATGTTGATGTCGTTGGAGAAGCGGACCTAGTTGGGCCGCAGCTTTATATTAAAAATCACCCCGTATGCCCTGCAGGGGGAGAGTACGACTATAAGACTGTGGGCTCAAATGCTACTTGCACACTCGTCGGCCATGTGTTAGTTGGCGACTGAGTTATTAATTCTCAAAGGCTTGAAGCGAAAGCTTCAAGCCCTTTTTTTTAAAGTGATCACGAAATCGGGGTTATCCGTCTCAAATGCCAGATTTGGTTAAAATCGAGAAACTCCGCGTAGAATATCGGAGTCGTGAGTCCCAAAATGGCTTTAAAGTCGCCGTCGACGGTTTGGATCTGACGGTTGGTTCTGGAGAGGTGTTTGGTTTTCTGGGCCCAAACGGTGCGGGGAAGACCACAACAATGAACGTGTTGCTGGGCTTTGTAAGTCCGAGCAGTGGCTCGGCTTCTCTTTTTGGAGTGGATGTTCGCGAACCGATCGCCCGTCAGCGTATTGGTTACCTTCCTGAACTTACCTATTATTACAAATTTCTGAGCGCTGAGGAGTTGCTGAGGTTTTACGGGAAAATTTTCCGGATCCCGAAGGGCGAATTGGAAAAGCGCATTGATTCCATTTTGAAGTTGGTGGAACTGGAGCATGCTCGAAAACGGCTCATCAAAACTTATTCCAAAGGCATGCAACAACGTGCTGGAATCGCACAAGCACTCATTAATAATCCAGACTTACTAATCCTGGATGAGCCAACCAGCGGCTTGGATCCGATTGGGCGCATGAAAGTCCGCGAAATTATTCAGCGACTGAAGGAGGAGGGGAAGACGGTATTTTTTTCCTCACATGAATTGGGAGAAGTCGAAACAGTTTGTGATCGTGTCGCAATTCTTTATCAGGGCAAACTACAAGTCGAAGGTCGCGTCGACGATCTTGTTAAAAATTATAAAACCAATTTAGAACAAATCTTCTTGAAGGTCATTGGCTATCAATCTTCTCAGGCGGTATGATCAATAACGCGCTAGCAGTCGCCGGTATCGTGATCAAGGAACTCTACCGGCGAAAAGATTTTTATGTTTTATTCGTCCTCACCGCGTTGATCACGCTTCTGCTCGGATGCGTAAATTTCTTCAATGACGATCGCATCGCCCGCTATCTGAAGGAAATCTGTTTGTTACTGATCTGGATTTCATCCCTGATCATCGCAGTGACTACGACGGCACGGCAGATTCCTGCGGAGCGCGAGAATCGAACAATCTTTCCGCTGCTCGCAAAACCGCTGACCCGTGGGCACCTTGTCTTTGGTAAATTCCTTGGCTGTTGGTTTGCTTCGGGATTATCGCTCGTTGTCTTTTATTTTTTCTTTTGTGTAGTAAGCGGTGCACGGGAGCATCAATGGCCGCTCCTCATTTATCTTCAAGCATTGTGGCTGCACTGGATTTTATTGGCGCTCGTGGTTGCCATGGTTTTGCTTGGTTCAATCATGTTTGCCGCCCCATCTTCCAACTCGACCATCTGCTTCATCTTCATTGTCGGCATCTTATTGGTGGGACGGCATCTTCACAGGATTGCCATCCAATTACAGGAGCCGATCAGGACGATTGTCTCCGTTATATATTTTGCGATTCCACATCTTGAGTTTTATGATATTCGGGAAATGATTGTTCACAATTTGCCACCCATTTCGATGCTGGCCTGTCTGATCGCCACCGTGTACGCGATCGGCTATACCGCTTTTTTTCTGATTGCCACATGGTTGGTATTTCGAAGAAAAAGTTTAACGGCGTGACCCATGCCCAAGTTGTTTTTAGCATTTCTTTTTGTCCTTTGCTTTAGCGTTGCGGCTTTACGGGAGAACACTCCCTCCATCTCCGTTGCGACGCCTCGGCAGCCGGATGTAAACACTGGCGCAGGTTTGCTTTCGTCTCTGATGGGAGATAGCCGTCGCATGTTCGCGAATCATTTTTTTTCGAAGGCGGATGCATATTTCCACAGCGGGTATTATCCCACGATTTTTGATCGTTCCGCCTCTCCAGAGCGGTCGCACCTGCAGGGTGGGGGCGGGGAGCAGCCCGAAGGGGAAGACCATAACCACTCTGAGCATGACGAAAAGGCTGGTTTTCTCGGGGAGCCGCTGGACTGTCTGGAATCGTTTGGACGGAATTTTTTCCCCTCACAACATTCGCATCTTGAAACAGGAAATGAACGGGAGTTATTACCCTGGTTGAAGCTTTCGGCCGAGCTGGATCCTCAAAAGATTGAGACATACACGATCGCCTCGTTCTGGCTTCGGACGCGCCTGGGCAAAACTAATGAGGCGGAGCAATTCTTGCGCGAAGGCCTGCACGCCAATCCGAATAGCTACGAAATCCTTTTTGAATTAGGGCGGATCTGTGAAGAGAACCACAAAGACACAGCATGCGCTCATAATTTATACGCGCTCGCATTGCAAAAATGGACAGATGAAAAAAACAGAGGTGGTAGTCCAGATGAATTTGTGTGTCAGCAAATCACAGCTTTCGCTGCGCGTTTGGAAGAACGAGCAGGAAATTTTCCCGCCGCAATCGGCTATCTCGAGAAGCTAAAAGAAATTTCGCCAGCGAAGGATTTAATCGGAAAACAAATCCTCGACCTTCGTGCGAAAATAGACGGACCAGGTATCCCGCTAAAAAAATAACTCGTTGCAGGCGAAAGTTGTTGAATTCAATTTTCTGCGTCATACTATCTGCGCGCATTCACATGCGTCTGGTCGGGACGTAGCGTAGCTTGGTAGCGCGCTTCCTTGGGGTGGAAGAGGTCGTGAGTTCAAATCTCACCGTCCCGACCATTTATTTACTTCATACTCAGCCACCAGGTAAAAATTACCCAAGAGAGCGTCAGTAGCACACATATCTGGTTAATGGTTGTGTTTTGACGAAACCACTTCGGCACTAAATGCAGTGCACAGCCAAAAATACACCCGAACGCAAAACCTCCGACATGTGCGACGACATCACTATTTGGGCTTAGGCCCAGAAGAATCAGAATTGAAAGCGCTGCGGCAAAGCTGCGCACAACCAGTCGAGTGCGGGAGGCGGAGTTTTGTTTCCAATGCACGAGCGTTTGCACTGCGATCAGGCCCAAGGCTCCCATGACCATCCCCGACGCCCCGAGGCTTCTGTGGTGTTCAGGATAAAACCAAAGTGCCGCGAGATTCCCGCCCGCTCCGGCCAGATATGCGCCCACAATCCCAAAACCGGGACCATAGGTTGCCATGGCAATACCCAGCAAGAGAAAGCCCGTCGACGCATTTGCAGCGAGATGCGAAATGTCTGCATGGAGCGTCACCGCTGTAAACAGTCTCCACCATTGTCCCGCGTGGACGGCGATACTGTCCATCAATCCGAGGGCTTCCAGTTGAGGGTAACGAACTTTATTCCAGTAATAGAGCGTCACGATGGCGGCACACCAAAAAATGCTTCCGGAATGGAACCATAGATCTGAGCTGTGCAAATGGTGCTGCCAGTTCCAACCGCGCCAGTGGCGATTCTCCACGCGATACCGTTCGATCGTCAGAATCGCCTTTTCATATTCAACCTCCTCGACCTCAAGCGTCCATCCGTCATCGCCGTTTGAAATGGTTGGATGAATCGACTGACTAGCCAGGGCGAGAGCGAAGTCCATTGCTTCTCGACGTGATCGCACGGGAATCCGTCGGACCGAATTTTCAACGTTGTCGTTCACGAGAGTTCTTGGTATGTTACCTGCGTTCTACTGAATGTATGTTGCATTCGATTACAAATCGAATCACGAGTTTTCCCGCAGGCATTCACGTCCCCTCGTCAGGTTCTCGTTCCTTTTGGATCCACTCGTTTCGATTTCGTCGTCCTTTCCTCGAAAACAACCCGACACATCCTTATGAAACTCATCCAGCCAAATTGCCGCTTACAATTCACCTCCGACGATATTGATTTCATTTGCACTGTTCTTGAAAAAAAGATTGGCGACGCTGCTTTTCTAACTCAACTGCTTGCCGACACTGAGACACGGGACGTGATTCTGGACGATGAAAAACTCTTTCATGCGTTGCTGGAACAGAATGGATGTCTTCGGGTTTCGACGCATTTCTATTTCTATATCCTCGTCCGACACGTTTTGCGGCGCGCAGGAATTCAGGACCGGGCCGTTGCTGATTACGTCGCAGAAGTTTTAACGGAGTTTTCGCGCAATGAACGACTGCGGTGTTCGGTCATGGGACAGGCGAATCCTTTGGAATACTTTTTTGAAATGCTGGCGGCGTTACAACAGGCGGACGAACGAACCAGCTTCTGTATCCGCACGCATATTGGGAACCATTCTCTTTTTCTATCGGGCGTTTTTCCGGAGCGAATCCGCTTCCGCGCAGAACGACGTGGGTTTCCTGATCTGAAATATTATGAGCAACTGGGCAGGACGAATTTCCGCGTGGCGCGTGATCATCGGCTTGCGCAACGCTACGATCTCGCGAAGATTTTTGACACCCTTTCGGAGCAATTTGGACCTGCCCGGCGTGCGTTGAACGATTTAGCCGAGCGAATCTTCACGTTTACGGATTGCGATGCATCGGTGCACGCCCTGTTGCACCAGAATGAGCATCATCCCAACAAGCCGAGCGCTTGAAGTTTTTGCCGGCTCTCTTCCGGGTGTTGATGAAGAATAGCGTGCCAGCCGCGTGCGGCTCCTGCCGCGACATTCTCAGCGCGATCATCGAGGTAGACAATCTGCTTCCCCGCTTTGCCAGTCATCTTTTCCACGACTTCGTAGATCTTCTCGTGCGGTTTCATTGCGCCTTGTTCGTAGGAATAAACATATCCCGTGAAGTTGGCGAAGAATGGGAAACGTTCCTTGATCCAGCGCACTGCTAATTCGTTCGTGTTGGAGAAAATGTAAGTTGGTATCCCGAGCGTCCGCAGCGTGGCCTGCAAATCGATCATGGCTGGAATCGGGCTGAAGATGTCTGCAAAGATCGTGCAGAATTCGTCGTGCGTTCCTCCATATCCAGTGCCCGCGCAAATCTCTGTATAAAATGCCTCCTTGGTCATGAGGCCCGTTTCAAAACGATAGAGCAGGGGAGAATGATCGATGAACGTGCGAATGGTTTCGGCCGTATTCGTTCCGTTTGCAGCAAATTTCCCCGCCGCAATGCCGTAATCAAAATCCACCAACACTTTGCCTAAATCGAAGACAACGACTTCTGGAGTTTTCATTGAAGGCTATTTAAATCATCTCCCGGCGACCCTCAAGAGCGCGGCTCAATGTAATCTCATCGGCAAATTCCAGACCACTCCCGGCAGGAATGCCGTGGGCAATGCGTGATACTTTAATCGATTTGCTGGCAAAGCGTTTGGCGAGGTAGGAACTGGTCGCATCGCCCTCTACATCGGTGCTCAGCGCGATGATTACTTCACGAACCGGTTCGCTCGCAAAACGTTTCTCCAGTTCCATGATACGTAGATCTTCCGGTTCGACTCCATTGAGCGGCGAAATTTTTCCGCCCAGGACGTGAAATAGCCCGTGATAAGTTCCAGACCTTTCGATGTTGAAAATGTCGGTGGGCCGTTCGATCACGCAAATCAAAGAAGGATCGCGTCGGGCGTCGGAACAAATAGGGCAGGGGTCCTTCTCGGTCAGGCCACCGCAAATGGAGCAGAGAAAGATTTTCTCGCGTGCGTGCACGAGAATCTGTGCGAGTTGACCAACCGCGCCCGCATCGCTCTGGACCAGGTGCAACGCCAGTCGTTCTGCGGAGCGCGGGCCGATGCCGGGAAGTTTGCTGAGCGCCGCGGTGAGGGCGACGATCGGTTCGGGAAGAGACGCCATTAATTACATCAATCCGGGCAAGCTGAAGCCCTGCGTGATCTTGCCCATTTCTTCGGTGGAAATCTCCTTCGCCTGGGCGAGAGCTTGATTCGCGGCGGTTATAATCATGTCTT
Source organism: Verrucomicrobiales bacterium (assembly GCA_028293445.1). GTDB lineage: Bacteria > Verrucomicrobiota > Verrucomicrobiia > Limisphaerales > JACDHS01 > CBHWET01. The sequence goes on from JAQGOU010000326.1 coordinate 33,155, forward strand.
CGACTAATTGTGCGTCAGAAGGATTGAGCGCCTGCGGGTCAATTTTGATCGAGGCGATGCTGCCATCGCAGCGGGCCACCACCTTCACCGCGCCACCGCCGCTGGTTGCTTCGACCGTGCGCGCGGCGAGTGTCGATTGAGTTTGTTCCATCTGCTGCTGCATGCGAGCAGCCTGCTTTACGAGTTTTCCAATGCTGGACATAGGTCTTAAAAATCTAGGTTGGTTATTGCTTCACTGTAGAAAAACATATTCGGACCATCTGCGCAATCGATCAGGCGCGCACATCCACGATCTGGCCCTTGAAAATCTCCAGTGCTTTTTGGATCAACGGATCATTCTTGAAATCATCTTTGTTAAACGGCACTGACTCCAACTTCGGCTTTGCCGCTTGAGCTGGTGGTGCGGCGACCGCTGGTGTTGCCGGACTTTCCCACGGCGGCGTTGCAGTCGGTGATTTGGCGGGTGTCGTTATGGCCGGTGCAGCCGGGGCGACAGCTTCTGCTGGTCGCGCCCAATTGGCAGGCGCTTCCGCCTGGATGAACTTTATCTGGCAGGTTCCATAACCAAGCTCATGCAACTTCGTTTGCAGGAGCGCATGGTTTTTCGAGTTGTCCACCATGCCGAGATGGTCCGCATACTCCGGATCAAAGCCGATCGTTAGCACGTTCTTCACCAACGATACCGGATGCGCTTCGACCAAATAACTTTTCGTGAAAGCGCTCACGCGTCCAACCGCTTCCAGGACTTGTGGCCACAAGGTGTTCAAATCGACGGCTCCACCGGCGTGTGCCGCTGGTGCCACTGGCGCTGGAGCAGATTGAACTTCGGAAACCGCGGCGGCGGCTTTTGGCTTCATCGCCGGTGTTGGCGCAGGTGCCGCTGCCACACTCGGTGCCGCAACCGGGCTTCGCGTTGGCGCTGCGACCTGCGTTGATGCCATCGGCGCCGTGCCTGAGCGAAGCTGTTGCAGCTGTTTCAAAACCGTATCGATGCTGACCGCATTCCGGGATTCGATCGCCTTCAGCAAGGTCACTTCGATGAGAATTTTCTTGGATGCCGCATCCCGCAGGCGCGATTCACCATCTGTAAAAACTTCCATGACGCGCGTCAGCCCATCCGTGCTGGCGAGCGCTGATTGTTTCGCGAGGGTCGCTGCTTCGCTTTCTGAAACTTCCAGCAGCTTCAGGTCACCTTTGGAAACCTGATAGATCAACAGATTGCGGAAATGGTTTAGCAAATCGGACAGGAGCCGCGCGAGATCCTTGCCGCCTTTGGCGAGATCGTTAAATTCCCGGAGAGCTGTTTCTGTCTCGCCGTTCAACACCGCTTCCGCGAGCGCCAGAATCTGGCTTTGCGCCGTGAGGCCGAACATCGAAAGCACATCCGGTTCTTCGATTTTATTGCCGCAAAAACTGATCAGCTGATCGAGCGTGCATTCCGCATCGCGCATTCCGCCGTCAGCGCCGCGGCCGATCGCGTAAAGCGCTGCTTCATCGATCTGCACCTTTTCCTGGGTCGCAATCGTCTTGAGATGATCAACGATCAACGCCGTCGGGATTCGACGGAGATCAAATCGTTGGCAGCGGGAAAGGATCGTTGGCGGAAG
>JAQGOU010000300.1 GCA_028293445.1 Verrucomicrobiales bacterium
TCTTTTCTGGTTCATCACGGCGGCAACTGTTTTCCTGCTGCTCACGTCAATCGGGAGTTATAAAACTTATCACTACTCAGAATCGGTTCAATTTTGCGGGCAGGCTTGTCACACGCCGATGAAGCCGGAATACACCGCCTACCTGCTTTCCGCCCACGCACGAGTTGACTGCGTGGCTTGCCACGTCGGCTCGGGTGCGGATGCCTATGTCAAAGCCAAACTCAATGGTATGCACCAGTTGATGGGCGTGATCAAAGGGGATTACCAACGCCCTATTAAAACACCGATCCGCAATCTACGTCCGGCACAAGAAACGTGCGAACAATGCCATTGGCCGCAGAAGTTCGATGGCAATTTGGACCGCACCTACGCGCATTTTCTCGCTGATGAAACGAATACCCCGTTTAGCGTCCGGCTGCTGCTGAAAGTCGGAGGGGGTGATGGCGAACACGGGAGAGCAGAAGGAATTCATTGGCACATGAACATCGCCAATAAGATCGAGTACATTGCAAGCGACGAGAAGCGCCAGGTTATCCCATGGGTGCGGATGACGGACAAGACGGGCAAAGTAACCGAGTTTCGCGTCGCGGGTTTTACGAATGACCTTGCAAAGGCTGCTCTCCGCCGCATGGACTGCATGGATTGCCATAATCGCCCGGCACATCAATACCATGCCCCGAACGATTCCGTGGACATGGCAATGTCTACCGGGAAAATAGAAACCACTTTGCCCTGGATAAAGTCCAATGCCGTCACGGTGCTGACTGCGAGTTACAGCACGGAAGATGAAGCGTTGAGTAAGATCTCCGCAACCCTGCGAGCGCAGTACGGGACATATTCTAAGCTCGATTCACTGGTGTCGGCCGTTCAGGGCATTTATACGAACAACTTCTTCCCGGAAATGAAAGTTTCGTGGAGCGCTTACCCGGACAACCTCGGGCATAAGAACTCCGAAGGTTGTTTCCGTTGCCATGATGGAAAACACAAATCAACCGATCCAGCGATGAAAATGATCTCCGCGACGGATTGTAACTCTTGCCATCTGATCCTTGCGCAAGGCAGCGGTGCGGATCTGGAGAAACTGAATGCAAAAGGTAACACCTTTTTTCACGTAGATTCGCCCAACGAAGACTTCTCATGCGCGGAATGCCACAATGGGGCGTTGATTAAATAAGCAGAGAAACGGGCTACGCGCCAGCATGCGTTTAACACCCTTGCAGACGAAAGCGTGACAACCGAAGGCAATCCGGGCCGGTCAGGAGCAAGTAATGGCCACCAAAAACCGCAAAGTTTTTGCCAATCTATGTTGAGCGCTTTGTTGCGAATGCCATTAAGGTAATCTTGAGATTGCTGGAGAAGATAAGAGAAGAGGAAGTTAGAGAAGGAAGAAGTTAAGGACAGCAATCGTTGCGTCGTCGGGCCCAGGGTAGTCGCCAACAAGACATAGAATAGTTGGTTGAATCACTTGGACCCGACGGTTTCTTTTACGACGGAGATTATTCGCAAGGAGAGGAGATGGAGGTGAAGATCATATTGCAACAGATCGCCGACGAGCAGATGTATGCTGGTGGCGGACTGTGGGTGGCAGAGGTTCCTGAAGCCCTCCGTTTCGAAACGACCGATGAGGTCATCAATTTTGCAATCAAGGAGCGGCTTTTGGGAGTTCAGATTTTGATCCATCTCGACTCAGCCCACTTGGACTTCGTCGTTCCCTGCTGCATCATCGTTTCCAGCCTGAAACCGTGCGAAGTCTGATCCTGTCAGCGACTGCAAGCCGTTCCGGACAAAAATTGTAAAGCGTGCGGCAATCCAAGTGGAGCCGGTATTCGTTTCCAACTTTAACGTCTTAGCGATGACGATAGCAAAGACGGCCGCCACGCCAAAAAAGCAATGCACAGGCGCTTGCGGAAATTGCACTTCACACGCCCATCACGAAAGAGCTGATCTAGGGAACGCGGAGGACAGCCCTGAGTCACATGCCGCTCCCACGCGTAAGCAAGGCGTTCTCTTGATCAATCTGGGTTCGCCAGATTCTCCCTCGGTGCCAGATGTCCGAAATTATCTCCGCGAATTTCTCATGGATGGCCGCGTCCTCGACACGCCGTGGCCGCTTCGCTTTGGCATCGTGCATTTTGGTATCCTGCCGAAGCGGCCGAAGGAATCAGCGCACGCTTACAAAAGCATTTGGACTTCCGCCGGTTCGCCGCTGGTGGTCACGAGCAAGAATGTCACGACTGCATTGCAGGCGCGCCTCTCAATCCCCGTCGAGTTGGCGATGCGTTACCGCAATCCTTCGGTGGATGAAGCCATCAACGAGCTGCACTACCAGGGAGTGGAAGACCTGCTCGTCGTGCCGCTCTTCCCCCATTATGCGATCTCCAGCTACGAAACGGCGGTGGAGCGGGTGAAAGAGGTCGCGGCACGTCAGTCGCCTCTCATGAAGATCATTGTGCAGCCGCCGTACTACAAAGAGCCTGATTACATCAATGCGCTCGCGGGCAGTGCTGAAGCTTTTCTGCAAAGCGACTACGACCATTTGCTTTTCAGCTTCCATGGCGTTCCTGAACGACACTTGCACAAATCAGACTCGACGGGCTGTCATTGTTTGAAAGTGAAGAATTGCTGTGAAGTTCCAAGCCCGGCACACGCCACTTGTTATCGTGCACAATGTATTCAGACCATGAAAGCATTGGTCAAACGCGCCGGCATCTCGGAAGGAAAATATTCCATTGCCTTTCAGTCACGCCTCGGTCGAGATCCGTGGCTGAGTCCCTACACCGACCACGAACTCGAACGCCTCGCCAAAGCCGGAGTAAAGAAGCTACTCGTGATTTGTCCGGCCTTTGTGGCGGATTGTCTCGAGACGATTGAAGAAATCGGGATGCGCGGCCGCGATACCTTTCTGCAAGCTGGTGGCACCAGCTACCGAATGATTCCCTGTTTGAACGAGCATCCGCTTTGGATTCGCACCCTGGAACATTTTGTTTTCAAACAGTTTCCCACCGCGGCTGCTGCGCGGACCATCAATGAACGCGCTACCGTTGAACAAGAAATACGCATGGCGTGAGATCCCCCGGAGGTCGGCACCGAAACGCGGAGCTGCCGAGCGCGTCGCCGACTTTAGAGAGATCTACACCCCATTCGATGAAGCCGCCATTCGTGAGCAGGCTAGTCGCTGCATCCAATGCGGTGATCCGCTTTGCCGCACTGGTTGTCCACTCTCTAATCGCATTCCTGAATGGATGGCCTTAACGGCCGAGGGAGAATTCCTCGAAGCGGCCAAGATTTCTGCGCTCACGAGCAACATGCCGGAGATTTGCTCGCGCGTTTGTCCGCAGGAACGGTTGTGTGAAAATGCCTGCATCATGAATTCATGTTCGGAGCCGATTGCGATTGGTGCTGTGGAAAAGTTCATCACCGAATACGCGTTCGCACACGGCGGTGTAGATGTAACGGTTGCGCCCTCGAACGGTTTTCGTGTTGCCGTGATTGGCTCTGGACCCGGCGGTCTGGCATGCGCCGATGAACTCGCGAAGGTGGGATGCGCAGTGACGGTTTTTGAAGCGCAATCGATCCCCGGCGGTTTGTTGGTCAACGGCATTCCCTCCTTCAAATTGGACAAGCGCATCGTGGCGCGGCGCATTAATATTCTACAGCGCCGCGGGATTTGTTTTCACTTGAACACGAAAGTCGGCATCGATGTGTCCTTCACTGAATTGCGCAAGAACTTCGATGCGATTTTCATCGGCATTGGCGCGCAGAAACCAAAGGCGCTCGATGTTCCAGGAGCTGAACTCGCTGGAATTTACGATGCCCTTCCTTTCCTGATCGGAAAAAATGTCAGCGCTTCCAATGACATCGATGTCAAAGGCAAGCACGTGGCTGTGCTCGGCGGTGGCGATACGGCCATGGATTGTTTGCGAACAGCGCTTCGTTCTGGCGCGCTCGAGGCCACCTGCATTTATCGGCGCGACCTGGCGAACATGCCCGGCAGCCGGAAGGAATACGTCAACGCCGTGGAAGAAGGAGCGCAGTTCCGTTTTCTGACCAACCCCGTTTCCCTCGAAGGCGAAAACGGACAGGTGAAAAGAGTTTGTTGTGTGCGGATGGAACTCGGTGAACCGGATGCGAGCGGCCGACGGAAACCGCGTCCCGAACCAGGTTCAGAATTTCTGTTCAAAGCGGACGTGGTGATTGTGGCTTACGGCTTCGATCCCTTTCAGATCAAGCAGTGGGGCTTCGAGGGCGTTGCCATCAATGAATGGGGCGGCATCACGGTGGACACCGGGCAAATGACGAGCGTTCCCGGTGTGTTCGCGGGTGGCGACTCTTCACGTGGTCCGAGTCTGGTCGTGCACGCAGTGCGCGATGCTAGAAAAGCGGCAGCATCTATTCATGCCTATTTAGCAACGGGCTCAAAAACCTAAACCCAGGCCCACATTGGCTTGCTGGGGATCTTGAGAAACGATTTGACTCCTGCGAACCAGCTAAGCCCGTTGAACTGCTAGCTGCCTGAAGAGAGGCTCGACAAAGATCATCTGCGCCAATTGTGTGCTGATGGCCAGGCGCGAGTTGCAAACCTGGCAAATGATATTCGATTGGTTGGTGATCGGCTTGATGATCTGTTCTTCGCAAAAGCCGATTTCGCGCAACCGCTGGGACATGTCATCCGGAGCGCGAAGTTGTTTAATGCGCACCGACATGCCGGCGCGAATCAGGTTCAAAGGGCAGAGCGTTGGGCAATCTGTGATCGAACCGGATGCGTCGTTCATGTTGCCACCCAAATTGCCTACCCACAGCCCTCTCCACTACACCTCCTCTATCGTTTCCTTTACATTTTTTGGTGTGCGCCACCTCACGGGAGGCAGTTCTTTACCTCGGCAGCCGAGTTGGTGAGGGTGAACTTTGGCCGGAGTTGGTTGAAACTGACCAGCTTTTCGTAAATCACTGATTTCAGGCTATTTAGCCTATCGGTTACCGGGTAACCTACTCGTTTTAGCTTCTAAAACGGATAGGATACCGCGTCACCATGTCATTTTAGCTTCTAAACTGCATGGGTTCCTCAGTATCCATACCATTTTAGAAGCTAAATTGAGTTGGGTGAACGTTAGACCATTCCATTTTAGCTTCTAAAATGAGTTGGCTACCCGGTAACCCTATGGTTTTAGAAGCTAGAATGGGTTGGTTGGAGCAT
>JAQGOU010000367.1 GCA_028293445.1 Verrucomicrobiales bacterium
CTATTAGGTTGGCTGTTCCGGCAACAACCATCCAATAGACGCATGATATTGGGCCAGTTCCATACGGTCTTATTTACGGTGACCCTCGGGGACCTGATTTTACGATTGGGGCTGATACTTCTTTGTCTGGTGATTATTTTCTTTTTCCTGCGCAGGAAGTTTCAGGAGAAAACCGAAGTCATTCAAATCCAACTTCGCCGTGAAGCCATCTACTCGAATTTAGGGCATCGACTCAGCGCCGCCACGACCAAGAAGCAGGCCGCACAGGTGATTTTCGATGTCGCCCAGGAGCTCTTCGGCTGGGATGCCGCGGCTTTTCGACTTTACGATTCCAATTACCAGCATGTTGAACCGGTGTTGGATATCGACACCGTCGACGGGAAACAGATCGAAGTGACAGCGAAGGTCGAAGAAATCTCGATCACACCGATCATGCGGCAGATTTTTGAAAAGGGTCCTAAGATGATCCTTCGGAAATCCCCGAAGGAACAGACGGCAGAGGTGGAGCCATTTGGCAACATGCAGCGATTGTCAGCGTCGCTGATGTTCGTTCCCATTCGAAATGCGAAAGCACCGATCGGCTTACTTTCCATCCAAAGTTATACGACAGATTTTTACGACGAAGCCAAGTTGGCCAGCTTACAAATGCTTGCTGACCATTGTGGTGGCGCCGTGGCGCGCATTGCGGCCCAGGAAGAGTTGCGAAAAACGTTGGACGAAATGGAACGGCGGGTTGGGGAGCGGACCACGCAACTTTCGATGGCAAATGAAAAGCTCCAGCAAGAAGTCGGGCAACACAAGAAGACAGAAGAAGCACTGGCGCGTGGGCAACGGTTGCTCGAAGCCATCATGGATAATGTTCCAGACTTGATTTATTTCAAGGATTTGCAAGGGCGTTTCATCCGGGTCAATAGCGCTTTTGCCAATGTGTTTGGGAGTTGCGAGCCGGAGGTGATGATCGGTAAAACCGACTTCGATTATCTTCGGCCTGAAGCCGCGAAGGAATCATTCGAGGACGAACAAAAGATCATCCAGAGTGGACAACCACTGATCGGGAAAGAGGAGCACGAGTATTGGCTCAACGGGAATGAATGGTGGGTGCTCACCACGAAAATGCTCTTGCGCGATGAGGGCGGAACAATCGTCGGAACATTTGGCGTCACACGAGATATTACTCCGCACAAGAAAGCTGAGGAGGCGCTGCAAAAGGCTCATGCGAGTCTGGAGCGTCGAGTGGATGATCGCACCATGGAACTCTCGATGGCGAACGAACTGCTTAAGAATGAAAACGCCGAGCGCACGTTGGCAGAGATTCGCAGTCAGACATTTTCTGACCTTGGGCAGAGCCTCAGCAGAGTGCAAAACGCAGTTCAGGCTGCAGAATTAATTCTGGCCACCGCAGATAAACTGATCGGCTGGGACGCTGCTTACCTGCATCTGTTTACCCACGAAGGAAAGGTTGTTCCGGTCCTGATGTTCGACTTGATCAATGGACGGCGTGGTGTGGCGCGCGATAATGGCCGTGGTCAGGGGTTGAGTGAAAAGGATCGACAGGTTATCGAAAACGGCGCGGAGCTCGTCCTGCGTGAACCGAGCGATGTACCCGCGAACATTCCGCTCTTTGGCGACAATCGTCCCTCGATGTCGTTGATGTATGTGCCGATCCGGACCGGCGAGAATTCAATCGGAGTTGTCTCTGTGCAAAGTTACACGCCTTATGTGTACACGGACGAAACTCTAAACACCCTGCAAACGCTGGCTGATTTTTGCGCGGGAACCCTGGAACGAATTCAGGCTGAGCAAGCCCTCCGTGAATCTGAAGAACGGTTCTCCAAGTCGTTCTTGTCCAGCCCGGTGCCGATGACCTTATCGCTCATGAAGACAGGCCGGTATCTGTCTGTGAACGATGCCACGTGCAAACTATTTGGTTACGCGCGTGAGGAAATAATTGGTTACACATCAATTGAACTGGGGATTTGGACCTCGCTGGAGGCGCGTGCCGAAATGGTGGATCGCGTCGTTAAATTTCGTTCGGTTCGCGACATGGAATGCAAAATCCGGACGAAGGGCGGCAGGGTCAGGACATGTCTCTTCTCAGTTGTACCAATGGACTTTGCCGGGGAGACAACGATCCTCGTCACCATTCATGACATTACCGAGCGACTTAGCCTTGAGGAACAATTGCGTCACTCGCAAAAGATGGAGGGGATTGGCCAGCTTGCAGCCGGTGTTGCTCACGATTTTAATAATATTCTTACGGTAATTCAGGGGCACGCATCCTTGCTTTCGTCCCAGGGTGAAGTACCTGCGCGTGCCGCTGATTCCATTGAGCAAATTGCGAGCGCGGCGCAACGGGCCTCGAACCTTACGCGGCAATTGCTCACGTTCAGTCGCAAGGAAGCGATGTCGCCGAGACAACTCGACCTGAACGATGTCGTCGGAAACACGACGAAGATGTTGCATCGTCTGCTCGGCGAAGCTGTTTCGATGCAGTTCAACTATTCGCCATTTCTTCCGTCTATTTTTGCCGACTCTGGCTTGATTGAGCAGGTCTTATTGAACCTGGCTGTCAATGCTCGTGATGCCATGCCCGAGGGCGGGCAGGTGGTGGTCAGCACGGGGCTTGTTGAATTTGAGGCTGTTCATTTGCTGCAAAATGCAGAGCGCCGGCCGGGTCCATTTGCTTGTTTGACGGTGAGCGATTCCGGCTGCGGTATCCCCAAGGAATATATAAGCAGGATCTTTGAACCGTTTTTCACGACGAAAGAAGCGGGCCGCGGAACGGGACTCGGGCTCGCGATGGTCTACGGAATCGTCAAACAGCACCAGGGTTGGATCGAGGTTGAGAGTGCGTCAGGAAAAGGGGCGACGTTCAAAGTGTTCTTGCCGGTGGATGGAGAATATATTCCGGTGATCGAACCCCCGCCGCCTGAACCTCTTGTGGGTGGTGGAACCGAAACGATTTTCATTGTTGAAGACGAACCAGCCTTACGCGAACTGGTTCGCGAGATCCTGCAGTTTCACGGTTACAACGTAGTGGAAGCCGTGCATGGCAAAGACGCGTTGCGCATCTGGCCAGACAAAAAAGATCAGATCGATTTGCTTTTGACCGACATGGTGATGCCCGAAGGTGTTTCCGGGTTGGTGTTGGCAAGGCAGTTGAAGAGTGAACGCCCAAATCTGAAAGTCATCTACACCAGCGGCTACAGCATGGATTTATTTGATTCCGATCAGAAGCTGTCGGACGGCTTTAATTTTCTGCCGAAGCCTTACCACCCACAGTTGCTCATCAAAACAATTCGGGAATGCCTCGACGGCGTTTAAGCGGTCGTGATGCTGATCTTGTGTTTACGGGCCAGCGCTTCCACCGCATCAGATTCGAGCATCAACGTTTTGCCTGGTTCAATCGCGAGCACGGAGATGTTGGCCTCATGGCAAATCTCAAGAGTGCGGGCGCCAAAACAGGGGATATCAAATCGCAAGTCGTGATTTTCTTTTGCCACTTTTACCGCGACGGCGCAGCCATCTTTGCCGGCTAAGGCTCCGCCGCGTTTAAGACATTCATCGGTTCCTTCGAATCCTTCCACGGCGAGGACGGTTCCATCCTTCACGACGACGGACTGGCCGATATCGAGTCGGGAAACTTCTTTAGCGATGCGAAATCCGAAGGCGACGTCGCTCTTTTGTTGGTCATTCAGTTTGGGGCCAAGGAGAAACCCAGTGTTGAGCATGAGCGGCTTGAGCCAGGGCGTCGCTTCGATTAGTTCGACGCCATCTTTTTGCAGTTCGTCTGCGATCCCGCCGAAAATGGTATGGGCGTTCTTTTCTTTTAACCGCAAGAGCAGTCCCATCGCGCGCAGGTCAGGTCGAAAATCAAAGAGATTCTTGGGCGCGATTTGACCCACCATCACGCATTGCGTCACGCCGCGTTTTGAAAACGCAGAGATCATTTTCGAAAGTTGTCCGACGCGCAGCCAAATAATTTCGTCGACCAACGACGCCAATTCCGGATTGGTCTCGTTCTCGAATCCAACGGCAACGAGTCGTTTCACCCCCATGCTGCGGGCTTGACGCGCAAAAAGAATCGGAAGCGATCTATTCCCGGCGATGATTCCCAGGCTTTCGGGGCTGCATGACATTCATTTTAATTACACAGAAACCCGAAGCGATAGCAATTGTAGATTAGCTGGTAGATGGTGCCTG
>JAQGOU010000421.1 GCA_028293445.1 Verrucomicrobiales bacterium
CATCGTTCTGGATGTTTCGTTGAAGGGAGCGAGCGGGATTGAAGCAGCGAAAGACATTAAGGCTCTTTTTCCGAATGTAAAAATTCTGATGCTCTCGATGCACGACGAAAATATCTATGCCTCGCGCGCGTTGAAAGCCGGCGCTCAAGGCTACATCATGAAGCAGGAAGCTCCCGAAAAGGTCCTGCTCGCATTACGCAAGGTGTTGAATGGCGACGTTTACGTGAGCGAACGATACGGATCACGGTTGCTCAGTAACTTCGCCGGTGGCCGTGGGAATGCTTCGACGTCTCCCGTCGACAACCTCAGCGACCGCGAATTGGAAGTCTTTTCTTTCATCGGACGAGGGTTTGGAACCCGAGCTATCGCCGAGAAGCTGAATCTGAGCGTTAAAACAATCGAATCGCATCGCGCTCACATCAAAGAGAAATTGAATTTGGAAAGCGCCACTGAATTGGTTCACTACGCCATCCAATGGGAACAAGGTGAAAACCTGACAATCGCGGCCGCCTAGGACGATCGAGTTGTTCGCAAAGGAACAACGCAAGTTGAGGCGTTCATTTTGCCCACGTTCGGATTATCTGAACGTGGGCTTCGTTTTGCCTGCCCCATGTACAAAAAAATTCCAATCTCCAGCGTTAAGCGCTTGGAAATTGGAACAAAGAAATGGTGGTTTGGCAGGGACTCGAACCCTGGACCAATGCCTTAAAAGGGCACTGCTCTACCAACTGAGCTACCAAACCATCCGATTGAGCGGCGAAACCTAACGATGTTTCAATTTCCACGCAAGAGCTATTTGCAGCAAAGTGCTTCGCGGAAGCCCGATCAGTTCTTCTTGAAGTCAAACGCGCGAATCGACGCGATAACATGGTCGATTTGTTTGTCGGTCAACTCCGGGTACATCGGGAGAGGAAGAATGTTTTCGGAAATGGACTCGGCAACCGGAAAGTCCCCACGCCGATAGCCAAGATCCGCGTAAACTTTTTGCAGGTGCAACGGCTGCGGATAGTAAATGATGGTCGGAACGCCTTGCTCGGTCAGGGATTTTTGCAGCGCATCGCGTTGTGGCGTACAGATCGCGAAGACATGGAACACGTGCGTATTGCCCTTCGCTGTCACTGGTAACGCGAGCGGTAAATCTTTTAAACCCTCGCTGTAACGCGCAGCGATTTGACTCCGCCGTCCGTTCCATGCATTTAAATGTGGGAGCTTAACGCGCAGAATCGCTGCCTGCAGTTCATCCAGACGCGAATTGTAACCGTGCAGATCATGAAAATAGCGCTTCTCGATTCCGTGCACGCGTAACATCTTCAGCTTTTTGGCCAATGCCTCATCGGCAGTCACAACCATGCCGCCATCGCCATCTGCCCCAAGGTTCTTCGTGGGATAAAAACTGAAACAACCCAACGCGCCGAGACTACCGACGGATTTGTCAAAATACTTTGAGCCGATCGCTTGCGCGCAATCCTCAATCACATGGAGTTTATGCGTTTGCGCCAGCGCAGTGATTTCATTCATCGGCGCGGCCTGGCCGAAGAGATGAACCGGGATGATCGCTTTCGTCTTGGAGGTGATTTTCCGTTCGATGGCACTTGGATCGATGTTGAATGTTTTAGGATCAACATCGGCAAAGACGATTTTGGCGCCTACCTGATGAATGGCTTCCGCTGGAGCAATGTAAGTGAATGGCGTGGTGATGACTTCATCGCCGGGGCCGATGTCGAGCGCGCGCAATGCCAGCGTGAGCGCATCCGAGCCAGAGTTCACCCCGACACCAAATTTAGAATGCGTGAACGCGGCGATTTCGTTTTCCAAGGCGGTGACGTTGGGGCCCAGAACATAATGGCCACCCGCCAGGACGCTTTCGACGGCGGCCAGGAGTTCAACTTTCAGGGAGTCGTATTGGGCCGCGAGGTTGAGAAAAGGAACATTCATTTTCAGCTGTTTGTCGGGTGCGAAGAATGGACATTGCCTTGGGCAAATAAAGAAAATTTTTTCCACGCCTAATACTCGCTCAGGGAAACCTTTAAAATTCTTTCCGTCGTCTGCGGGACGAAATCCATTGATTCGGTCGCGTCGATGCCAAATAGTTCTTCATGCGGAAGAGTGCTCAATTCCAGGACTCGTGTTGTTGGATTTAACGCTTCCGTGAAGGTCGGATTTGGATCTTTTGGCTTTCCTGCGAGGGTAAGCTCTCCAATGGAACGGTTGCCTATTGTGACGATGACTTCTTCGCCTCAGTCTATCGATGTGAACGGAGCATATCGAATTGGTGGCGAATTCGTATGTGGAGAAGGCGATATTGGTTTGTTTACAAGCAGGGGCCGGATGTGAGAGAGTAAACAAGAGATTTAGATCCGCTCGTTTGTTATTATTAAAATGAACGCTGCTCAAAACACAGTTTTGGTCGTAGAAGACGATAGTAATGATGTCTTGCTCCTTCAACGTGCCTTTCGCAAAGGCGGACTGACGCATCTTCTGCAAATCGTTCAGGACGGGGAGGAGGCTATCTTGTACCTCAGCGGCGAAGCTCCGTTCAACGACCGTGCGAAGTACCCCTTGCCTGGACTGATGCTTCTTGATCTTAAGATGCCCAGGAAATCCGGTCTTGAGGTCCTCGATTGGTTGCGTAAACAGAGCGAGGAGTTGAAGAGTCTTCCCGTTATTGTTCTGACTTCGTCCCGTTTAACCGAAGATGTTGATCGTGCTTACGCTCTCGGTGCCAATTCGTACATGGCAAAGCCCTCGGGGAATTACGAGGGCTTGGCTGAGATGGTTAAGAATCTCGAAAAAAACAGGCGCTGAGCGCTTACACCTTCGGTTTACGTGTGTAGACGTGTGTCGCGTGTCCGTAGAAAGCTTCTGCTGCTTCCATGATCGTTTCTGACAGGGTAGGGTGAGGATGCACGCATTCCGCCAGATCCCGGGCGTTGGCGCCCATTTCGATGGCCAGCACGCCTTCCGCAATTAATTCGCCTGCTCCGTGGCCAACAATTCCAACTCCGAGAACACGATCGGTTTCCGGTTCGAGGATCAGTTTGGTCAAACCATCGGTGCGGTCGTAGGTCAAAGCACGACCGGACGCGGCCCACGGGAACTTAGCGACTTTGACTTCGATACCCTTCGCCTTCGCTTCGGCTTCGGTCAAACCGCACCACGCGACTTCAGGATCGGTGAAGACAACTGCTGGAATGATGATGTTTTCGTTGAGGCGCTCTTCGCCGACGATGTTCTCGACCGCGATGCGCGCTTCCTTCGAAGCCTTGTGCGCGAGCATCACACCGCCAGCGATATCGCCAATGGCATAGATTGCGGGGTCCGTGGTCTCCTGCTTTGCGTTTACCTTGATGAAACCCTTGTCGTCCTTCTCGACTTTGGTGCTTTCAAGTCCGAGATCTTGCGAGTTCGGCGTGCGTCCGACTGAAACCAAAACACGATCGTAAAGTTCTTCGGTCGTCTTTCCGTCTTTTTCGCTGATGACCTGGATCTTCTTACCTTTGGTCGCCATTTTGGTGACCTTGGTTTGATAACGAACTTCTTTGAAATGTTTTTCCGCGAACTTCACGACCGGCCGGGCGAGATCAGGATCGGCTCCGGCGAGAATGGAGTCGAGTGCCTCGATGACAACAACTTTACTGCCAAGATTCGAGTAAACCGTTCCCAATTCCATGCCGATATAACCGCCACCGATGACCAGCAAATCTTCAGGCACCTCTTCCACTTCGAGCGCTTCGGTCGAAGTCATCACGCGCGGATTGCCGAGATCAAACACCTTTGGCATCGCGGGTTTGGAGCCGACCGCGATGATTGCTTTGTCATACTCCACGAAACGTTGGCCGTTTTCGGTTTCGATCCGTAGTTTCTGGGAACCTTCAAAATGGGCGCGTCCAGCGATGACTTCTACGCCACGGGCTTTCGCCAGTTGCGCGACTCCGCCGGAGAGTTTCGCTAAAATGGAATTTTTCCAGGTGCGCAACTTCTCCAAATCCATCTTGGGCGCTTCAAACGTGATCCCGCGATGTGCTGATTCCTTCGTTTCATGAATCATCTTGGTCGCGTGCAGCAAGGCCTTGGAAGGAATGCAGCCGCGGTTCAAGCAGACCCCGCCGAGATTCTTGTCCTTCTCAATGAGGATGACCTTCTTGCCCAAATCGGCCGCGTAAAAGGCCGCGGCATAACCGCCAGGACCTGCGCCGATAACAACGACTTCAGTTTTAATAATTTCCATAGCAAATCAGATAAATTGTCTTCCCGCTTAAATCTTCACATCCGCTTCATTGAAGTTCTGGAACGCTTCCACGAGGTCTACCGTGAAACGTGCCGCACTGCCACCATCGATCACGCGATGGTCATAGGAAATGGTGACCGGCAGGATCAAACGGGCTTCAATCTTGTTGTCCTTTGTCACGACTGGTTTCATCGCGCCTTTACCCATGCCGAGGATCGCGACTTCCGGTTTGTTCACGATCGGAGTGAAATGTGCACCACCGAAAGCGCCTTGATTGGAGATGGTGAAGGAGCCGCCTTGCATCTCTTCCATGGAAATCTTGCGGTCGCGCGCCTTGGCGGCGAGTTCCGCGAGTTCTTTGGAAAGTTCCAGGACGCTCTTTTTATCCACGTTCCGAAGAACGGGGACCATCAATCCTTGATCAGTGTCCACGGCGACGCCGATGTTGAAGTATTCTTTCACCACGACTTCCTGGGCGAGTTCGTCCAGGCTCGAATTGAACATCGGATGTTTCTTCAGCGCATTAACGACCGCCTTCAGAGCAAATGCCGTCACCGTCAACTTCGCGCCATTCTTCTCGTAGGCTTCGACGTATTTTTTTCGCAACGCCATGATGTTCGTCAGATCGATGTCATCGAACTGCGTCACGTGTGGAATCGTGTTTGAATTTTCCGTCATGCGCTGTGCGATCACCTTGCGCAACGGGGTCATCGGCCGTTTGTAAACGGAACCGAACTTCGAGAAATCAATTGATTGAGCTATAGGCGCACTGCCAAGAGCAGATGGGGCAGGGGTCTTGGTTTTTCTGGCGGCTTGCTGCAGCTGCTTAATATAGGCGCGAACATCCGCAGCCGTAATCCGGCCACCGATTTCACTGCCGCGAATCTTCCGCAGATCGATACCAAATTCATGCGCGGCCAAACGGACTGACGGAGAAGCCGGCGGTGGGAGCGTGCCGGTATATTCAAATTCTTCATCGTCTTCCGTGGCTGGCTCACTCTCTTCGGCGTCTGCCACAGCGCGTTTTGGCGCAGCGGCTTTGGCGGCCGGCGCTGCCGCTTTGGCTTTAGGAGCAGCGGCTGCTGGCGCGGCTTCCGCACCACCCGCGAGCGAAAGAATCGGCGTGCCGACAGAAATCTTCGCACCATCTTTGACGATGATCTTGGAAACCTGTCCGGCGGCGGAGGAAGGAATCGGAACGACCGCTTTTCCGGTTTCCAGTTCGATGATGGTCTGACCTTTGGTGATCTGGTCGCCCTCTTTGACGAGGATATTTACGACGGTTCCGGCGTCGGCGCCTTCACCAAGCGGTGGCAATTTTACGTCCATATTAAAAATTCAAAACCACGAATAAACGCGAATCGATTCGAATGCAAAAGATTTCCCACAAAGGAAAATCCCTGCTGCTTCGCGTTTTCGTGGTTGGGATTACACTGACAAAAGGTCCGGGAATACTTTCTCCGGGTTTACTTCCAGTTCTTTGATGGCTTTGGCGACGATCTTTTTATCGATCTCACCCTTCTTGGCCAAGGCCCAAAGAGTCGCAATGACGGTCGATTCCGCGTCGATTTCAAAAAAGCGGCGTAAGTTAGCGCGGGTTTCGCTCCGTCCGAAACCATCGGTTCCGAGCGTCGTTAAGCCACCAGGCACCCACGGCGCAATTTGATCAGGCACAATCTTCATCGAATCAGAAACGGCGATGAACGGTCCCTTTTCCTTGGCGAGCAAGGTTTCGAGATACGACGTCTTCGGCGTTTCTGTCGGATGCAGCATGTTCCAGCGTTCGCATTTAATCGCGTCGTTACGAAGCGATTTGTAATTCGTCGCGCTCCAGACATCCGCGCTCACGTTATATTTCTCGGCGAGAATTTCCTGCGCCTTCAACGCCGATCGAATGATCGCGCCGCTGCCGAAGATCTGCGCTTTGTGTTTTCCTTTTTCGCCGGCTTTAAATTTATAAAGACCTTTTAAGATGCCTTCATCCACGCCCGCGGGCTTGGCTGGCATCTGGAAGTCTTCGTTGTAAAGCGTCAGGTAATAGAAGATTTCTTCACCCTTCTCGTACATCCGCTTCAACCCATCATGAATGATCACGGCCGTTTCGAAATCGAATGCCGGATCATACGCCATCAGGTTTGGAACGGTGCTCGCGAGCAGAAGACTGTGACCGTCCTGGTGTTGCAATCCTTCGCCATTCAATGTCGTGCGTCCGTAGGTCGCGCCGAGAAGAAACCCTTTCGCGCGGCTATCACCGGCCAACCAGATTTGGTCACCGATCCGTTGGAAGCCGAACATCGAATAATAAATGTAGAACGGAATGACGTTCGTGCCGTGGTTCGCATAGCTCGTGCCTGCCGCGACAAACGAAGCGATGGAACCCGCCTCATTGATTCCTTCTTCCAGGATCTGACCGTCTTTGGCCTCTTTATAATAGGAGGTGGTCCCTTGATCGACTGGTTCGTAAAGCTGTCCCTTGGACGAATAGATTCCGAATTCGGAAAACATCGTGTCCATGCCGAATGTGCGCGCTTCATCAGGAATGATCGGAACAATGTTCTTGCCGATTTCTTTGTCTCGCAACAATGCCACGAGGCTTTGCGCAAACCCTTTCGTTGTGGAACCCACCCGCGTCGCGCCTGTCCCTTTGAGGGCATAGGAGAAAATATCGAGCGATGGAATTTCCAGCGCGGGCGCTTTGACTTTCCGTTGTGGAATGGAACCGCCCAATTTCTTGCGGCGTTCCATCAAATACTTCATCACGTGCGAATCCGGCGACGGACGATAAAACGGATAGTCCGCAATTTCTTCGTCGCTGATCGGGATGTCGAAACGGCTGCGGAATTCACGCAGTTCCTTTTCGTTCATCTTCTTTTGCTGATGCGAAATGTTACGACCTTCACCCGCTTCGCCCAGGCCATAGCCCTTGATGGTCTTTGCGAGGATGACGGTTGGTGAACCTTTGTGCTCCGTCGCTGCTTTGTAAGCGGCGTAAACTTTCTTCGGATCGTGACCGCCACGCGTCAATTTGCGCAAATCGTCGTCGCTCATGTCGCTGACGAGTTCGAGCAACTCCGGATATTTGCCGAAGAAATGGCGGCGGATATAGCTGCCGGGTTCGACAGAATACTTCTGGTAATCACCATCGACGCATTCTTCCATGCGTTTCAGGAGCAAACCAGTTTCGTCCTTGGCCAGCAACGGATCCCAGTTGGATCCCCAAATGACCTTGATCACATTCCAACCCGCGCCACGAAACGCGCCTTCGAGTTCCTGGATGATCTTGCCGTTGCCGCGGACCGGTCCGTCGAGACGCTGCAAGTTGCAGTTTACGACCCAGACCAGATTATCCAGCTTCTCGCGCGAGGCGAGTGTCAGGGCTCCGAGCGATTCTGGTTCGTCGGATTCACCGTCGCCGATGAAGGACCAAATTTTCGGTTCATTTTCTTTCTTGAGAAAACCACGCGCCTGCAGGTAACGGATAAATCGCGCCTGATACAGCGACATGATCGGCCCGAGCCCCATCGACACGGTGGGGAATTGCCAAAAGTCCGGCATCAAATAAGGATGCGGATACGAGGAGAGCCCGCCGCCCGGGGCCAGTTCCTGGCGAAAATTCTGTAACTGCGCTTCGGTCAAGCGGCCTTCAAGAAAGGCACGGGCATAATTTCCCGGCGTGGCGTGGCCCTGAAAATAAATTAAATCCCCGGGACGTTCACCTTCGCTGCCGCGGAAGAAATGGTTGTAACCGATTTCGTACAGCGTCGCGCTCGAGGCGAAGCTGGAGATATGACCGCCGAGACCATCATGCTTACTGTTCGCATTGACCACCATCGCCATGGCGTTCCAGCGGATGATGCTCTTGATGCGGCGTTCGGTTTCGCGGTCCCCGGGAAACGGTGGTTCGTCCTCCACCGCAATCGTGTTGATATAAGGGGTGCGCACCGGGTCGCTATCGGAGTGCGATGTAATGTCTAAGTCTCTTCGTTTTGGTTTCACTTTAAATGAGTGATGCCCGCTGGTGGCGAGCGAGGCAAAGTTGTAAAGCGGCAAGTCATCGCCGCCAATAAGTTTTTACGATAATTTAACGACCATTTTCCCGGCCGTTTCCGGTTCAGCGACTGTTTGCGGACCTTTGCCAAAAAAGTTCTTCCAAACTCCCTTTGGAATTTTCATCCAAATTACAATAGATTTTCGGCCGCACAATGAAGTTTCTAGACTTAACGCCAAGAGACCCGGCAGCGAATCTTGCGCTCGACGAAGCGTTGCTCGACGCCTGTGAGGCCGAGGACAGTGAGGAGATCCTGCGTTTTTGGGAGCCGCAGAATTATTTCGTGGTCGTTGGTTATGCGAATAAAATCGATCTGGAAGTCAATCGCGCCGTGTGCGAGGCCAATCAGGTTCCGATTTTCCGACGCTGCAGCGGGGGCGGAACTGTCCTGCAAGGGCAGGGGTGTCTGAACTATTCGTTGATCCTTAAAATCACTCCGGAATTGCAGGGCATCCCGCAGACCAACACCTTCATCATGGAACGCAACCGCGAAGCGTTGCAACGGACCTCCGGTCAGTCGATGAACATCCGTGGGCACACCGACCTGGCGCTGAATGACGTAAAGTTCTCCGGCAATGCCCAGCGTCGCAAAAAGAATTACCTGATCTTCCACGGCACCTTCCTGCTGAACTTCGATTTACCATTGATCGAAAAGCTGCTCCGTTTCCCTTCGAAACAGCCTGATTACCGGCACGACCGTCCGCACCAACAGTTTCTGACGAACTTGAATTTGCCGGCCGAAGCCGTGAAGTGTGGGCTTAAATCCATCTGGAACGCGCACGAACCGATGGAGATCGTTCCGGATTTCCAGCAATTAACCGTGGAGAAATACCAGACCGACGCGTGGAACCTGAAGTTCTGAGTTAAAGCATTCTTTAACCACGGATGGACACAGATGAACCCAAGGCGGTGGAACCGCAATCAGGTTCCCTCTCTTCCGCTCCGAGCGGAGGAGAGGGTTAGGGAGAGGAGGCGCTGATAAAAATGCCAGACTCCATTTGCAGCGAAGACGACTGAGTAAAGAATCTAAAAAGCTCCTCTCCCCAGCCCTCTCCTCGCTCCTGCGTCGCGAAGAGAGGGGGTTCACCACAAAAAATCTTGTTAGCTTTGCGCGATTCTTCGACATAGTAGTACGGATAAACAACAGGCAAACCCGATTCTCGCTTCTTTTCCCTATCCGTGTGGGTCCGTGTTCATCCGTGGTTTCTCTGCAAGTTAGCGTATGATGTGGTAAATCACCCCGAAGCATCCCTTTAAAAGGAGATGGCCGCTCCCAAGTGCAACCAATCACTCGAGAGCGGCCGGTCTTATCCCCCCAAACAACGTGAACAAATTAACAAACCACCCAAAAACTACAATTGGGACAACCGATGTTTACGCCTTAAGAGTTTCCCTTAAAGGTAGGGGACACCGTCGCCGACACGTCCCCAACATTTCCCAGTCCCTATACTGGTTGCCTGAAGTAATTTCCGGATAGACTGAAGGGTAACGGACCGCGGCTGTGTGCAACGCACCAGCCGCAGCGACGTCAAATACGCCGAGATTCTTCTTTTTTCTAACGCGTTCCGTCGTGCGGCCCCGCTGCGGCTGGTCTCCGACACAGCCGCGCTCCGCATTCCCCGTTCCGCGTTAGTAAACACCTGATACAGAACACGTCACACATCGTCTGTGAGTCTGACAAGACCCTACGACGCCAAAAATAATCGGTTCGTAAGTCTCACGAGACCCCACGACGCCAGGAAAAAGTCGTCCGTGAGACTCACGGGACCCTGCGACGCAAAGAAAGAGTCGATCGTAAGACTAACGGTACCCTACGACGCCAAAAAAAAGTCGACCGTGAGACGTACGACCCCCTCCGACGCGAAGAACGAGTCGATCGCAAGACTCACGAGACCCCACGACGCGAAAAAAGAGTCGCCCGTGAGACTTACGAGACCCTCCGACGCCAAGAAAAACTCGTTCGTAAGACTCCCTCGCGCCTATTCTGGCCAGAATAGGCGTCCGTGAGCCGGCTTTTGCGCCTTTCTTTCGTCCAAAAACCGCGCTCAATTCCTCCCTCCCTATATTCGTTCCGCTCCGATCGGTCCCGCGAGGCTATTTTTCGGAAATGTCGAGCCCACATAGCCTGACCAAAAAGTGCCGCCGATAGTAGGGACGACCGCGCAGTGCCGTCCGTGTCTGAAATAAACCGCGAACCACGCGAACCACGCGAAAGGGGAAAAAGGCGATGCTTCCAGAACCTTGCCGTCAGCTTCGTTTGAAATCTAAAGTGCCTTTCAGATGGGTGAGCCACCAGAACTGCCTTCCCGGTAGCAGCTCGACGTGAGTCGGCTCCAACCTTTTCGGGATAATAGACATTGAGATGGCACTTCCTTCTCCCTCTCTTCCGCTGGAAGCGGAGGAGAGGGCTGGGGAGAGGAGGAGAACCTTAATATGGTTGAAAGTGAAACGGCTGCGACCATTTTTCTGGAATGATTGAGGCACAACGAGCCCACGTTTTCTGTGCTTGTCCGGCTAAATTGCCTTTTAATTGGATTCTCCTCTCCCTAGCCCTCTCCTCGCTCCTACGTCGCGAAGAGAGGGAGAAGGCCGCGAGCCGCCCTGAAATTTTGAGCACCGTCGGCGTTCCATCGAAAACGTTGAGGAACCAGCTGCCTTCCCGGTAGCAGCTCGACGTGAGTCGGCTCTAATCTTTTCAGCGCGAGAAATAGAAGGAGCGGAACTCACGTCCGCTGCTACAGAGGAAACATTAGCCTTTAAACCCGACGCGACCGCTTTAAGCTCCGCTCCGTCCCATGGTCTCCGAACAACAAACAAAGCATTGGCTGGGCAAACTCACGAAGTTAAACCCCAACCAGGCCAAACCAGCCAGCGCCTGTCGCGGCTACGCCCCGCACAAACCGCTCCTCTTATTATGTCTCCTCGACATGGCCGAAGCCGGTGAATTGACTTCCCGCACCATCGCCCGTTTCGCCGTTCGCGTCGTCTCCGAATACCGATTCACCTGCGCCGCATTAACTTTGAACCTGAAACTTTAAACCGGCGCAGCCGCCTCTGGTCCGTAGACGACAACAACTTCCGCATCGTGGTGAATACCTCCAAGTTCAAAGAACACGGCCCAGAACTAATGCGCCTCAATTCCATCGGCGGACGTCATCTGCAATTTGATCCTGCGACGAAACTACGTCCGAAAACTGAAATGCTGCGGCGACATCGAACACAGTATGGCTTCCATGGGTAAAGAGGAAAAAATATCATTTTCTTAAACAGCCATCGCAATTTCCGAATACCGCCCTGATTTCAAATTTCAAAAGACGGGTGAAATTCATTTTCAGACTGAACAAAGTATCATACTACAGAGGCTACAAAAAAGATGAGCGCAGCATTTAATGATGAACCCACAGTCGCAGATTCGTTGGGCCGCGCTGGTTGGGTGCGTTGGTTTGCCGAAAATCTAAAGAATTGCGAGCCACCATATGTTTTTGGCTTGCACGGGGATTGGGGCAGCGGAAAGACCAGCTTTCTCCATCAAATGTATGGATTTTTCACTGGTTATAGCCCTGCGGGTAAAAAACTCGTTCCACAAATTACGAACACTTGGGGAACTCATTGGAAGTCATCGGAAAGGCATATCGTTGTTATTTTTGAAGCTTGGAGATATCAGCATGAGGCGACTCCAGTGGTTGCTCTTCTTCATGAAATTCGTGCCCAGTGGAGTTGGTATAATAAAACCTTCAAGTGGTTGGGTAAAATCGGCGAAGTGGCGACACGCGGTGCACTCTTGGTATTTGATGAAGCGACTCGGAAGATCGACAATGATACAAGTATAAAAGTGAAACCGTCGTCGAGTGGCATTCAAGCGCTCGGCGAGAGATGGGAGGCTGACCATTTTGAAAATACATTGCCGACACAAAAGCTACGAGAATTCCTTTCCGAAGCGATCAAAGTGCTCAGTGGAGATAGCCGCATCATTATACTAATCGATGACCTGGATCGTTGTCAGCCTGAAGCTGCATACAAGTTGCTTGAGGGAATTAAGATTTATTTAAATCTTCCCAACTGTGTTTTCGTGTTGGCAATGGATCAACAGCAGATTCAACGAGCGGTTGCAACCTGTATGCCTGGAGGCCGCTCAGGAAATGATCCCGATGCAGATGCAACGCAATTACACCAAGCCGCAGAGTATATGGAAAAAATTTGCCAGGACATCTGGCAACTGCCGCTTATGCCGACAACGGCACATGAACTTTTTCTCCGTGGATGTTTAGAAGGGCACACAGCAGGCCACGCAGAAGTGTTTGAACAAGTTTTCCAAGTTCTCCGTAATAA
>JAQGOU010000315.1 GCA_028293445.1 Verrucomicrobiales bacterium
CTTACATGGCGGAAGGCAGCGTGTGTTATTTCCACCCCCAGGATTCGTTGTGGCGGAACGCCAGGCTACGCCCGCAACTTGCAAAATTATCGAAAGAAACGGATTGGTTTGCTGAAGCCGCCCGAAACGCCAGTCGTTTTAATGTTCGCCTCATTTCCTGGACGATTGGCTGTCACAACTCTCGACTTGGGCTCGCACATCCGGAGCTCACCCAGCAAAATGTTTACGGAGATCGTCTTCCCCACGCCCTTTGCCCCGTTCAACCGGACGTCCGCCACTATCTGCACATTCTCTGCCGTGATCTTGCCATCAATCATCCGCTCTGGGCCATTCAAATGGAAGCGTTCGGCTGGTTAGGCCTTGCCCACGGACATCATCACGAGCGCGATTTGGTCGGCTTGACCCCGTTGGAACAAGAGTTGATGGGCCTGTGCGTCTGTCCCGCCTGCACCGACGCCGCCGGGACAGCTGGCGTCGACATGGACCAACTCAAATCCATTCTGAAGTCCACGTTGGATACCGCCTTCCACGAAGCGCCCACGCGCCCGAAAGGACATCCTGCCTCGATGATCGAACTCGAATCACACTCCCCTGCCATTCAGCAGTTCAATCACTGGCGCCGCAAATTCCTCGTCTCCCTGATCGCTTCCATTAAATCCGAATCCCTTGCGGGAACGAATTGCCGCTTGCTCTTGCAATCCGAGTTTGAACCGGAGCTCGCGGGCGTCGTGGATGGCTTCTCCTGTTTTGCGTTCACCAAGACTTCCGCAGAAACACAGTCCATCTGCGAAAGTGCCCGGCAAGCGATCCCGAATGATTGGAAAGGTCTCTTACAATGTTGTATTCAACTCGGCATGGGCGTGCCGCAAAGCGAACAGGACTTGCGTGATATCATTCAGGCCGTCGCCAACGGCGGATGCAACGGGATAGCCTTTTACAATCGCTCTGAAGCCCCGCCCAAAATGTTGCAATGGCTGAAAACCATCGGCGCAACGCGTTGGCCGACTCCCCAACTTCTTCTGCACTCTGTTAAAGAATGAAAATCACCGCCGTAAAAACATTCCCGATCACGCTCACCGTTAAACCGGAGTTTTACATCGTCTCCTCTGCCGGGCCGCACGCCATTTCGCGCTATGTGATCGTGGCGATTCATACCGACGAAGGGCTTGTCGGTTGGGGTGAGGCCACCGTTGTCCCCCTCTGGAGTGGAGAAACCCAAGGCGGCGCCACCGCGCTGATTCAAGACTATTTCGCCAAGTGCGTGATTGGTCGCGATCCCCGCGATTACAAAACTCTCCTTCAGGAGATGGACGCCTCTGCCCTCGACAATCATTTCACCAAGGCCGCCGTGGAAATGGCACTGCTCGACTTAGTTGGCAAGAAGGAGCAAAAGCCCATCTATGAATTAATCGGCGGCGCAAAGAACTCCCTGCAAATTCCCATCAAGTTCAGCATCGGCCTGCGGGAACCAGAAGATGCCGCGCAGATTGCCAGCACCAAAGTCCAGGAAGGTTTCACCGCGATCAAACTCAAAGTCGGTCCGGACCCAGAAAAGGATTTACTGCGCGTGCGATTGGTCCGCGAGGCCATTGGCGACAAGATTAAACTGAATGTCGATACGAACGGCGGTTGGTCTGTCGAGCAGGCGATTCATGAAATCCCTCGTTACGAAAAGTTCAACCTCGCTTACGTCGAACAGCCGACGCCGCGCTGGGACATCGATGGCCTCGCGAAAGTGCGCTCTGCCACGGGCGCAAAGATCATGGCGGACGAAGGTGTGTTTAGCTATTGGCAGGCCGAAGAGGTCATTCGCAAACAGGCCGCCGACCTGATCAGCATTTATCCCGGGAAGAACGGTGGAATACTCAAGTCGCAACAGATCTGTCAGCTCGCGGAAAGCGCTGGGGTCGGTTGTCATCTCGGCTCAAACTTGGAATGGGACATCGGCACCGCGGCGATGTGCCATCTGACGGTCGCATCGAAGAACGTGCCGGTGAAAACGTTCCCCGTCGATATTCTTGGGCCGCTTTATTACTCCGTTAAACCGCAGCAAAAGCCGATCTGTTTCCAAAACGGCCACGTCTTCTGCCCTGAAGGACACGGCCTTGGAGTCGAGATCAGTGAGGAAGAATTAAAACCGCTCGCCACCCCGAACGCGCGTCAATCGTAAATCCAAAATCGCAAATCGCCAAATGATCATCGATTGTCACAGTCATATTTTTGAATTCCCCGGTCACATCTCGCGGGCGTTTGCGGATGAAGCGAACGCGCGGTCACGGGGCAAACCCATTGGGTTACACGTGCCGCCGGAACGGCATTGGCAAGGAATGCAGAACGTGGATAAGGCGATCGTGTTCGGCATGCGCGCCTTCCATAGCGGCATCATCAGTCCCAACGAATACATCGCCGACTACGTCAAGATGCATCCGGAAAAGTTGATTGGGTTCGCTGCGGTAGACCCGATGCAGGACGACGTTCATGAAACGTTGGAGCATGCCATTGAAGGATTGAAACTGCGCGGCGTGAAGCTCGGCCCCATCTATCAAAACATTCATCCGCTGGATGAGCGCATGATGCCCGTTTATGAATTCTGTGAGCGGCGCAATCTCCCGATCCTCATCCATCAAGGAACAACCTTTCCGCAAAACGCACCGTTAAAATTTTCTCTGCCGATCCTGCTCGAGGACATCGCGATGAAGCATCCCCGGTTGAAAATGATCATCGCCCACATGGGCCATCCGTGGATCGACGAGACTATCGTCCTCATCCGCAAGCAGCCGAACTTTTTTGCCGACATCTCTGCACTGCATTATCGGCCGTGGCAGTTTTACAACGCATTGATTCTCGCTAAAGAATACGGCGTGCTCCACAAGCTCTTGTTCGGCTCCGACTTTCCGTTCACCACGCCGGACGCAACGATGGATTCGCTGCGCAATTTCAACCACATCGCCGAGGGAACCAATCTGCCCAAGCTGGCCAATGAAGAAATTGAAATGCTCATTCACAGTCCGACCCTTGATCTCCTCGAATTGAATTAGCCGCACATGAAACGCCTTGAAAACAAAATAGCCATCGTCAGCGGCGCCGCCAACGGGATCGGACGCGCCGTTGCGGAAGTGTTCGCCGAGGAAGGCGCGTGGGTGCTGGTGACAGACATGGATGGTGCGACCGCCGAAAAGGTCGCTGCGGAGATTTGCAGTAAAGGCGGCAAGGCGGCCTCAGCCCGCGTCGACATTCGCAACGCGGAGGAAATTCAAAACGCCGTGAAGATCGTTTCCGACCAATTCGGGCGCGTGGATGTGCTGGTGAACAACGCCGCTTACATTGGCCAATGGCATGATGTCCTGAACGCCACCGACGAAGAGTGGAGCGGCTGTCTGCAAGGGACCCTTCTCGGTACGCAACGTTTTACGAAGTCCGTCTTGCCCTGGATGATTCCGCAGAACCGCGGCTCCATTATTATCACCTCCTCCATTCAAGGCCTGGTCGCCTGCCCCAATTCCGTCAGCTACACCACGGTGAAAGCGGGTCTGATTGGATTCGCCCGCAGTGCCGCGTGTGATTATGGAAAGAATAATATCCGGGTGAACGTCATCGCTCCGGGACCGATTCGCGTTGGCTACTCCCCGAAGCCCGGCGAACCGGGACATACCTATCAGATTAAAAATACGTTTCTCGGTCGCACCGGCGAAACGCGTGATGTCGGTTACGCCGCATTATTTTTGGCTTCCGAAGAATCGTCGTTCATTACCGGCACTGTCTTGCCGGTCGACGGAGGTTGGACGGCGATGTAATTGCAGGAAATAAACTATATGGCTGCAGGCTATCTCTTTCTCTTCGCGTCCATCATCGCTTTTGGACTGCTCGGCATTTTTCACAAAGTCGCCGATCACCCGGAGTGCCGTCCCAAGATGACGGCGTTGCTGCTGCATTTCTGGGGTGGAGTGCTGGCGTTGATTTACACGGTCGCGTTTGATGAGAGAGGTTTGATTTTTCCGCCGAAGGTATTGCTCATTGGCAGTTGCACGGGGTTGGTCGCGTCTTTGACGCTCTTCGTTTTTCAAACCGCGCTGAAGTATGGCAAAATTTCTACCAGTTGGTTGATCATCAATCTCACCGCAGCAGTGCCGGTCCTGATTTCCATGTTGGTCTTCAAAGAGAAAATCGGTTCCACCAAGGCGATGGGAGTTGGGCTCGTCTTCGCCGCGATGATTATGCTCTGGCTGGATAAGAAAGCTGATTTGAAAAAGGCTGGTCTGGAAAAAAGTGCGACTGGCGGCGGAACGATTAAATCGAAATGGCTTCCGCTGATGATCATCACGTTTGTTGGGCAAGGCCTGGCGTCGTCGAGTCAAAAAGTTTTGGTGGAAGCGAACGTGGCCGATTTCGTCTGGCAATTCCTGATCGTTTTCTATTGGTCCGGGTTTGTGGTCATTCTCCTGATGAGCCTCCTGCGTGAAGCCTGGCCGAATCGTCGTGAAGTTACCACCGCCCTGGTTATGGCTGGATGCAGTGTGATTGGAAATGCTTCGATGACACTGGCGTTGAAGACTGTAAAAGGTTCCGTGGCTTATCCGGCGAGCAACGGCAGTTTGATCATGGTGGTGTTGGCGGGCATTCTTTTCTTCCGCGAAAAGATTCATCCGATTGGAATAGCGGGCATCGTGTGTGGAATCAGCGCGATCCTGATTTTGGTTTTGGCGTAGCGATTTGCGATAGCCAATAGCCAATAGCCAATAGCCAATAGTCGATACACCGCTCGCGGGTGCTAGGTTTGCCTCCCCATTGTCTATTGCCTATCGACTATGCGAGCAACGCGAGCCGGACTATGTGAGCGGAGCGAGCACAATCCTCACGGGCGCACTCAACGCACTTTCCCCACCACTGTTGATCGCGGAAACAAACACATCCATCTCGCCCGTTGCCGGCAACTCTTCCAACATGAAATCCAGATCACTCGGCGAACCAATCACTCTCGGCTCCGCGTCCACACCTTCGATACGCAGCCAGACGCGATAATATTCCGCCCGCGCCGACCTGGGCCAGGTGACATTGCCCCGTTTGTTATCAATCACCGCGACAGCTACGTCCTCCGGCACGTCCGGCGTCTCTTTGGAACCGGGTCGATTCAAACCAAATAACTCCCAGCGGGGATCCATCGGCGGCAGGACGAGATGAAGTTCATCAATCACCACGCGCAGGTAACGGCGCAGCTCCTTCATGTTCTCCGTGCGCACTCGGAGCAGCCCGTCCAGCTTAGCTTCGAGAGTGACCAGACGCCCGCCTGCGGCCTTCATCCGTTCATGCAAATCCTTCGCGCTCCGGGCCA
>JAQGOU010000495.1 GCA_028293445.1 Verrucomicrobiales bacterium
GTCGCCGGGAGATTTCCAGCGTGGAATTTCCCCTTCCGCGCGTCGCGGGGACATTTTCAGGATGTTTTTCTCGGTTCCGCGCACCCGGAGCATGACAGCGTGAAACGATGACGGAGAATAGAAGGCAATTTCGGACATAAACAGCAGCTTTCAGGAATTTCGGTCGCCTTGGATACAGTTCTTTCTTACTCTCGGCCCCATTCCGGGACTTTAGGTTTAGAGCCTTTCAAACTTTTATGCGCTTATTCTGTTTTGCTTTGTTGTGGTGCGGAGCCGTTTTAAATCTCGCGGCGAATGCGGTCACGAATACCTTCCTGCCGACGATGCCCGCGGGATATTTCCTTCATGCTTACGACGATTGCGGCATGGCCAGTCGTCAACCGCATGTTCGGATGAATGATTGTTATTTTTTCACGTTCTCCACATCAGACACCGACGCCGGCATAAAAGAACGGACCGCCGTTTTTAGTTACAAAGGCATCAGCGCTGTTTACACGAATCTGGATCCCAAACTGTCTTACATCCTCGCGCTCACGTATGCGAGTGATCACGTTTATCACCGGGTGCAGAGCCTCGAAGCCGATGGTGTGAAGCTGCACGAACCTTACGCACTGCCTCAGGCGAAAGCGACGCGCGTGCTGGTGAAGGTGCCAGCGGAAGTGACGCAGGATGGGAAGATGACTTTGAGTTGGAAGATTCACGGTGAAGTGAATGCCACGGTGTCGATCATTGAACTCTGGGCAAACGCACCCACTGCTGCTCGTCTGGAGATTGCATCTATTTCAGGTGTCGCGGAGGGACTTGAGGGTCGAGTGCTCGATCTCGCTTACGAAGGCGTTGCCGGCGCGAACGTGTCGTTGGGAAATCCAGCTCAGCGTGAACTGGTGAAAACAACGACCGACACAAATGGCTTCTTTAATTTCAGTTCCAAAGAATTGCAACCTTTGCCCCGGAAAGGCGAATGGTTGCTGACCGCGCGTCATCAAGGCGGCAAAGCGGACCTCACGATTTCGACCACCAACTTATTTTTCGAACCAGTGCATTATCGGCCGCTGCCGGAAAAGACCGCGGGTTTGAAGAGCAATGTCGTGCTGCTGAATGGCGACTGGAAGATCCATCCGAAGACCACGAATGGGACGTGTGCGCTTCCGTTGAACGATACTTCCTGGGCGACGTGGCAAGTGCCGGGCCAATGGTTGCAGCAAGGGTTTGATATTCCTCGCGATCAATCGGCGGCGGTGGCGAAAGAGTTTGTCATTCCGAAAGAATGGGCCGGACGTCGGATTATTTTGCGGTTTGATTCGATTCACGCTGGTACTCGCTACTGGCTGAATGGGCAGGAACTGGGTTACAGCGAAAACCTGTTTACACCGGTGGAATGGGACATCACCGCGTCGGCGCACCCAGGCACGACGAACCGCCTCGATCTGGCGATGAAACTCGGCACCGTGTCCGAAGCCATGTCATTCTCCAGCGATTATGCGTTTCACAATCTGGGTGGCATTGATCGTTCCGTGCGCGTGTTTGCTCTGCCGACGGCGCATGTTCGCCAGTTGCATCTCAGCACGGATCTAGACGCGGCGTATCGCGACGCCGATTTGCAGTTGCATCTTGAATTAGAGAGCGGCGCGGACACGGCGGAGAAACTTTCGTTGGCGGTGGAATTGCAAGGTCCGGATGGGAAGACGATTCGCCATTCCAATCCAGAAATGAAAGTGGAGGCGTGGACGGGAACGAAGCCGATTGATTTCACAACACACGTAGCCAATCCACTGAAATGGAGCGCCGAGAAACCTGATCTCTACCGGTTGGTGCTGGAGTTGAGGCAAGGCCGCACGGTGCTGGAGCGGGTGGAGCGAAATATTGGTTTTCGGAAAGTTGAGATTCGTAACCGCCAGTTTCTCATCAACGGTAAAACCATTAAACTCGCCGGCGCGTGTCATCACGAATACGACCCGCTCACCGGTCGCGCAGCTACGGCGCGTCATGCTGAGACCGATGTGCGACTGCTCAAGGACGCGAATCTGAATTACATTCGCACCTCGCACTATCCACCCACGCAGGAACGACTCGATGCTGCCGATCGTCTCGGCATGTATGTGGAAGTGGAAGCGCCGTTCTGTTGGGTCGGCGGTGCGCTGGACGATGCGGCCAACCTCCACGCCACGTTAACACCAACTTCGGCGATGATTGATTTCTGCCACAGTCATCCCTCGGTCATTCTGTGGTCCATCGCCAACGAATCGCATTTCAACCGCCAATTCCTCGCTTCCACGCGGCTGTGCAAGGAACTTGATCCCACGCGGCCCACGACGTTTAACTTCGACTTTGCGAATAATCCGCTGGCAGCCGCCACGGATATTGCGAACTGGCATTACCCATCGGTGCCGTACGAAAAAGTTTTTGGCGGCGATCCGCGCCCGGTCATTTTCGGTGAATACTTTTTCCCCATTTGTCACGAGCAGACCGACGTGCGGATTGATCCCGGCCTGCGCGAACTCTGGGGACACGGCCATGCCGAAACGAATACAGCTTTCAGTCGGGCTGCAGGGAAAGAATTTCTGAAGCCGCCGACGAAGCCTGGTTTATTCCCCGGCGGCTGGAGTTCCATTTACCATTCGGATCACATGATCGGTGGTGCGATCTGGGCTTCGCATGACGACGCATTCTATTTTGCCAACGGTAAAACGGCGGGCTACGCGTGGCATCATGGCTTCTGGGGATTGATTGACGGCTGGCGTCGTCCGAAACCGGAGTGGGACCTTGCGAGGCACATCTTCAGTCCCGTGTGGTTGGAAACGCGGCATCCGGCCTTTGTCGCCGGGCAAAAATCCATTCGCTTGCCCGTGGAGAATCGTTTCGCCTTCACCGATTTTTCCGAACTGCATTTTCGATGGGAAATCGGCGGGAAGAAAGGTGAGGTGAAGACAACGCTTGCTCCTGGAGCTAGAGGCGAAATGGAAATCCCCATTCCCACTGGAACTGCGGAAGGTAGTAAACTGCAACTCCGTGCGGTCGATGGTTCGGGCCGAGTAGTAAACGAATCGCTCGTTCAACTCGGGGCAGAACAAACCGCGCCGTTACCTCGTGCGACCGCTGGCGCGCCGTCCTGGCGTGAAGAAGGCGACAAAGTGGTAATTACCGGAACAGGCTTCGGTTTAGTGTTTGATCGGACTAAAGGCGAATTCGACGCCGCTGATCCGCGCCACACGGCCGCCGTGATTTCTTTTCCGACGGCGCACGTGACACGTTACGATTTTGGTGATCTCAATGGAGCCAACTCACCGCCTTATGCCGTATTTCCCGAACCCGCGAGCCGCAAGTTTGAAAAGATGGAAATCAAAGAAGAGTCCTCCGGGCTACGCTTGACCGTGCACGAGCATTTCGAGGGTTTCGCCGGTTCCATGTCATGGTTGATGGATAAGGAGGGGCGCGGCGTGGTCTCCTGCGATTACATTTATTCCGGCAAAGCAATGGACACGCGCGAGGCCGGGATTCGATTCTTGCTTAAGCCCGCTTGCGATGAATTAAAGTGGAAACGTTGGTCCGAGTGGGGCGTGTTTCCCAAAGACAGTATTTGCCGCACCGAGGGTCTGGCTAAAGCGCATCGTGATAAGAAATTGGGCGAAGCAAAATGGAACGAACGTCCCGCATGGCCATGGGCCTTGGACGAAACCGAACTCGGCACCACGGACTTCCGCTCGATCAAATTCAACATCTACGAAGCGTCTTTGGGCACGTCGGATGGCTCGGGTTTGAGCGCTCATGGCAATGCCGATGTTCATTTCCGTTCCGCTTTGACGACAAACGGTGTCGCGGCACATGTCCTGTCGCGTTGTCCACTGGGCCAAGTGCCGCTAAATCCCGGGGATCACCTGGCGGGCGAGTTCATCGTTCAACTCCACCCGCCGCACAAATAGACTGACAGGCAAGCGCGCTCAGTGTTTGGACACGTTTATTTAGCACTGTTCGCGCGCGTGAAGGATTCTGACGGCACGCGGCTGACCCAAATGTCTTCCTTGTTCTGGCTGTAAACCACCCAGACGCCGTTGTCTTTCCACGAACCGTCACTCGACCACTCGCTGATCCCGCGGACATATTGTTGACCTTCTGCTTTATAAAGTCCCGGGAAACGGAGCGGCAACCGTTCGCCATTCACGATCCGCATGTCGCCGAAAGTAATGCCGTCGTCACCATGCACCATCACGAGCGGGAAGCGGTTGAGCAGATGCGGATTGTAGAACAAAGCGTATTTACCTGCGCGCGTCCGCTCGCCCCAGACTTTCGCCATGCCGACGACGAGCGACGGAGGTCGAACCGGCTGCGACCACGTTTTCCCTTCGTCCCGCGAAAGTGTTACCCAACCCCATTTCATCATTCCCACCAGCGCACCATCGGCGCGGTGATAGAAGCACATCGCTTTCCCGAAGCGATTGAACTCAGCCCGCGAAGGTTCATCCGGTGACCAAGTGTTGACGTCATGCCATTTCATCCCTTCGTTTCCGAGCAGGCGACCGTAGTCCTGTTGTTCGAGAAACGATTTGTTCTTCAGGAGTTGTTCGCACGCCTCAACGAAGCGACGGTCACGACTACTGGAATACAATGGGGGGATGGTCACTGTGTTCGTTACCTCGTTCGGTGGTCTGAGGAGGAATACATCCCCCAGTGAATGATCGGCGTGAATCTCGCGCACTATGAGACTCCCCTTTTTGTATTCCGACGTGGTGTCCTTTGAAGTGCGCAAACCTGCCACCGCCAGCATGTGGCCATTGGGCGCGTGAAAGAAATACATCCGCATCGCGGTCGAGATACCTTGCGGGAAGAGCAGCTTCGGCTCCGACCAGTGCAGTCCATCTTTTGACGTGGCGTAAAGTTCCCGCGACACGCCGACATCTTCGTCCTTCTCGCAGGCGTCCCAGGCGACATACAAACGCTTCTTCCACGCACCGAGATCAACATGATGGTTGTAGGTCCAACCGCCGGCTGAAGCGTGGAATACTTCGATGTTCTTCACACCAGCGACTTGCGGCAGCGGTTGATCAGCGGTGGTTGCGCCGACGATGGTGATGAGGTCCGCAGCCGTCGCTCTCGCGAGTGACAGGAAAAGTAAGAGGATGGCGACTGGTTTCAAGCGGACGGAATTATAGAGAGGCACGACAAAGGTGTCGCCGTAGAAAATGAGATGGTACCCCCGCCCGGAATTGAACCGGGATCAACGGTTTAGGAAACCGCTGCTCTATCCATTTGAGCTACGGAGGCATACCGAGCGAAAAACAGTAACAGGTCCAAAAAAACTTACAACAATGCCCAAAACAATCTGCCGATTTTCTGACACGCTTCTGGTGAGCCGCGAATGATGAGGTTTTAACCACGGATGAACACGGATAAAAGAAATTGAAGGATCAGCACGGTTTCGGATTCACATGGAGAAGGTTAGATAACCCCTCGGCTGTCTCAACATCCGTGTTCGTCCGTGGTCAAAAAACTGCGTGCTTCCGTTCACGGCATTAGCTGCGCACCTGCGCAATGGCCTTCGGCAAAATCTTTTCGGCGGCGGCAACTTCTTCCTCCGTGCTTTCGCGTCCGAGAGAGAGGCGCACCAGCGCGTTTGCTTCAGATTCCGGAACGCCCATCGCGCGAATCACGTGCGACGGTTCCAATGATCCCGCCGAACATGCGGAACCGCTCGAAGCACACACACCTTCCAGATCCAAGTTCGCGAGCAACGAAATGCTATCAGCATTTTGCACGGTGAACGCCACGGTGTTGCTCAAACGCTGCGTGCGCGACCCGCGAAAGGTCACGCCGGGGATCGCCTCGATCGCACGGGTCAAGCGTTCGGTCAGCGGAAATAATCTCTCGCGCGAGAACACCGGCGTTTTCCAAAAGCGTTCACCCGCCTCGGCGAATCCGATAATCGCCGGAAGATTCTCCGTGCCGGCGCGGCGTTCGTTCTCGTGTCCGCCGCCGA
This sequence comes from Verrucomicrobiales bacterium, assembly GCA_028293445.1. GTDB lineage: Bacteria > Verrucomicrobiota > Verrucomicrobiia > Limisphaerales > JACDHS01 > CBHWET01. The sequence goes on from JAQGOU010000495.1 coordinate 5,972, forward strand.
ATAAGATCGGGTCGGGTTGCAATGGAGATTTAATATAGAGCGCGCCCGCGCCTTTCGGTCCGTGAAATTTGTGCGCACAGGCGGAAACCAAATCCGCGTTGAACTGGTGAATGTTTTGGAATGGCTCTTTGCCAAACCATTGCACGGCGTCGGTGTGAAAGATGATTCCGCGCTCCCGACAAATCTTTCCAAATTCCGCGACGGGTTGAATCGTTCCGGTTTCGTTGTTCACCGCCATGAGGGAAACGAAAATGGTATCGCGCCGAATCGCCTTCGTTAAATCCTCGGGCGAGATCATGCCCTCGCTGTTCACTGGCAAATACGTAACCTCGAACCCTTCCTTCTTTCGCAGGTAATCGAAGCAATGCAGCACCGCGTGATGTTCGATTTGCGAGGTGATGATATGTCGTCCCTTTTCGCGCAGCAGACGCGTCGTGCCGAAGATCGCCAGGTTATTGCTCTCCGTGCCGCCGCTCGTGAAAATAATTTCGCTCGGTTTCGCGCCCCAAACAGTCGCGACACGATCATGGGCTTCGTCGAGGAGCGCGCGCGCGCGGCGTCCGATGTGATGCACGCTCGAAGGGTTGCCCCAGACTTCCTCGAGAAACGGCAACATCGCCGCCTTCACCGCCAGATCGAGAGGCGTGGTGGCGTTGTAATCGAAGTAAATCGTGCGCATGACCCGGCGAATCTAGCGGTTGATGGCCAAACCTTCCAATGAAACTCCTGCACGAAAACGATCGCCGGCCGTCCCGGGTGTCAGAACCCCGTTTTCCCGGTTCAAAAGACCAAAATCCATCGATTCTCGTAAAATTCGTCCGTTTTCACCCCAAATTCTTCCAAATTCCGCAAAATCCATGATTTTTCACTCTGAAAAATGCCGGAGAACTATTTCTCGTTAACTTTTCATTCCGCGAAATGCTGGAGAACTAGAGACAGGCTCATTTTTCAGAGTGAAAAATGGTCCAGAACTAGTTCTCACGGAGTTTTCACTCTCCAAAATGCCTCAGAACTAGTTTTCCGACACTTTTCAGACTGAAAACAGCCGGAGAACTGGTGACAGGCACGTTTTTCAGAGTGAAAAATGCTCCAGAACTATTTCTCACGCACTTTTCACTCTGAAAAATGACGGAGAAATAGAGGAAGGCTCCTTTTTTGACTGAAAACTCACCGGGAAATGAAGAAACCGCCGTCCTCCGACCGCCAAACTTCATCGCTCCGGGGCACCACAGCATATTCCACGATGAACCGGCGCAGTTAGGTCAGCGCAGGAACCCACCGATTTACCGGGGCGGCGCAGTCTAGGAAATGTTTGCAAAATTAAGCGCGGCATGTTGATTGCTCGACGCAAATGTGATTTTGGTCGTATGGCGCGCATAATTTTTCAAAATAACCTGAACTATTTGATGAAACGTCTGGGTGGCTACGAAGCCGCACTCGCCGCAACCGCTCCGAAACGGCCGACCGTGAAAGGAGTGCGCAAATGATTGCCGAGCCAACGCTGGAAAGAACCGAAGACTCCACTGACATGACGGAGGAGGAAATATTTCACCGAATCGAAGATTCCTATCTCTATCTCGTTCATCCCGAGATTCACGACGAATCCTTCCAAAAGGGAATCAAGACCATCCTTTCTCTCGCTCCATTGGTTTCCGATGATTTGATCGTTTCGATGATCACAGGTGCATCGTGGGGCGAACGTCTGGTCGGCTTGTGCCTAGGCTTAACCAAACAGCCCCAGGGATGGATGGAAGCCATTGTGAAATCATTACGAGACCCGCGTGGCATTGCGATCGTCCCCGCCTGCGCGACGCTCGCCGTCCTGGGTCGCGAAGGCAGCTTCAAGATTGAATCCTCGTTTGCCGAAGGTTTCAACCGAGCGGCATTCGATGGCGAAGTCGGTTGGGCCATGGATAAAGCGAGGCATCACGCCAACTCGCGCGCGGAGGCGATTGACGATCTCGGTCCAAACTATGGCCAGATTTTCGAGAAGCATCTCGAGGTCTACCAGTGGATATACAAAAATGCGTCCAGCGTTCCTGAACCCGCCGCGAAATCGTCCCGCGTCGGCATCGCACTGCGCACGCAAACGCATGCCTCGCTGAACATGACCGTGCACGAATTGCTGCACGAGATTCGCAGCTATTATACCCGGCACGTTTTGGAGGCCCTCGCCGAGACGCCTTCCGAGGGCAGCAGGGTGATGAGGGAAGCAGCTCTGCGCGATGCAAACGGCACGCTCACCAGCAATGGATTGTTGGGCCTGCCCCTACGCCATGATCTGTATCTCATTTCCGCAACGCAGGATCCGGAATGTTTCGAGCTGGACGTGAACGGTCTGCTCTCGTTCGAACCTGCGACCTTCAATCTGGGAGAGGAAATGCCGGTCCTCCGAATGGCGCCCTTTCAGTGGGATCGATGTCTTCTGCGCGTCACCGGACTGTGGGTCGCTTTCGACCGGCAAATCCTCCGCGACTGGTTTCATCGCTGGTTCGATGGCGACGATACGCATCAACCCAATGAACAAGGGTTTTTCGGCGTCGTCCATTCTCTCTCCGATCCAGTGATCGAAGGCGAAGTCATCACGTTTCAGATTGATTTTGGATCGGCACCCATTGAAGCGTTTGAACAACTGATCGATGTATTCCAGACGTTAGGAGCAACACGAATTGAAGTTGCAGAACGATGATGTCCACGCGCACGATCAGTTTTTTACACGATCATGCGCACCTGGATAAAACCGCGGCTTAGCCCCAATCATCGGGTGGTGGATCTTTCGACTCGGATGGGAACTCTTACACGCGGTCTGTTCCTGATCACAGCATTGTCACTGCTGTTCACCGGTTGCCAGTCTACTCGCCCGCCTCAGGTGAATGCGCTCCGCGTTTCCAAGGATATCCAATTCACCGAATTTTTTCGACGCACCAATGGCTGGGTTTCCGGAGATGGCGCGCTTTCCGTGCCACTGTCGGATGGGCGTTCGCTCTGGCTCTTTGGCGATAGCCATATTGATAGCTTCGATAGGAAGAGCAAAACGGTTCCGTGCCTGTTTCAAGCGCGTAACGCAGGGTTGGTCCAGATGGAGAATAGTTTTAAGGATGCGAAGACACTGGTGGGAACGGGAACGGGCTTTCGTTCGTTGTTCAAGCGCATCCCGGGCGATGATCCGTGGTTCTGGCCGCTCGGCGGTTTCCAGGAGAAGCAGACCGCTTTCATTTATCTCGCTGAATTGCATCAGGCAGGCACGGGCAATTTTGGCTTCGCGAGCACAGGCAACGACTTCATCGCGAAGATGACCTTGCCGGAAATGACGGTAACCGATTATCTGCCGGTACCACATCTGAAGGGCCGCGGCTTCGGGCTCGGTTTCGTGAAAGAACCGGACGGCTTCATTTACACCTACGGCACCAAAGGCTCGAAAGCGGGCACCGATCTCTATGTCGCGCGTTTCAAAGCCGAAACCCCCGAGCGCGATTGGACCTACTGGAATGGGAACACATGGACGGACAACCTGACGAATGCGGCTTCTGTGTTTCGCACGCATGCCGTGTCGATCAGTGTTTGCAAGGTCCGAAACAAAATTGTGCTGACCGGATCGGCGCTCAGTGTGAAGTGCGACATGGGACGGGATATTTATATGTCGACCAGCGACAGCCCGACTGGTCCGTTTTCGCCGACGAAAAAGATCTACACCATTGACGATTTAGTTAAGGGCCACTCTCCCTTCTTCTATTTGCCGTCGGCACATCCACAATTCATCAATCGCAAAGATGAATTGCTGGTAACATATTCCATCAACGGCTACGAACCGTGCCTGCCGGTCTGTGTGAAAGGACGGATGAACCCGGACCATTATCGTCCGCGTGCGATTCGCGTGCCGTTGAAATTAATCGATCCTGACTTTAATTGATCATGAAGGTTCTCGCTATTCAGTTCGACATTGCGTGGGAAAACAAGGCTGAGAATTTCGCGCGCGTGCATCGGTTGCTCGCGAATGCCAAGCCGACAAAAGATTCCCTCGTGGTGCTGCCGGAAATGTTCGCGACTGGTTTCAGCATGAACGCTGAGGCGATCGCGGAGAATTACGGCGGCGAGACGGAACAATTTCTCGCGCGGACGGCCAAGGAATTTCAAATCTGTCTGATCGGCGGCGTCGCTATGCGCGGGAAAAGCGGCGCCGTCCGAAACAAGGCGCTGATCTTTTCTCCCGACGGACAACTGCTCGCCTTTTACGCCAAGATGCGGCCGTTCACGCTCGGCGGTGAAGCGGAGCATTATACCGCCGGACTCCGTCCCACGATCTTCGATTGGCAGGGCGTGAAAGTTTCACCGTTCATTTGTTACGACCTGCGTTTCCCTGAAATCTTTCGCACTGCGACTGCCGCGCATCAACCGGAGCTGTTCGTAGTCATCGCCAACTGGCCGGAGAAAAGGCGCCGTCACTGGACACCGATGCTCCGGGCGCGCGCGATTGAAAACCAGGCGTACGTCGTTGCCGTCAATCGCATCGGCAACGATCCCTTTCAAAACTACGCGGGCGATTCGATGATCATTAATCCGCAGGGAGAAATCCTGGCGCATGGACAGAACGTCGAAAGCATCGTGCGCGCGACACTCGATTTTGCCTCGCTGCGAGACTACCGCCAAAAATATCCGTTCCTCGCGGATATGAGGTGATCTATAGCGATTGCCAAAATAATTTCCGGATAGATCGTAGGGGGCGCTGACAAAAGGAGCGCGGCGTTTACGCCGCTTCAACGTGGCTCACTCGAGCAGGCCTTGCGAATTCTCCAGGGTTTTCGTCCGTCGTGCAGTGAAGCGGCATAAATGCCGCGCTCCTTTCCGCTGCGCGGCCAACCCGGAAATTATTTTTGAGAACCGCTATAGTCGTCGCGATTATTTTTTCGCAAGGTTTCGAGGAAGGGTTCGCCGAGATAACGGAGTCGATCCTCCAGCTTCCGGGTACAATCGCAATCGCAGCAGGCCCACGCTTCCGTCCCGTTTTCGTGTCGACAGTTTTTACGTGCATGCGCGTCTTTGATGCTGACGAGTTCGAAATATTTTTCCCAGTAGGGTCGTTCCTCTTCGAGGGGCGTTGCGCAAAAACATGTTTCCACCCACTGCGCCGTTCCGCTCTCGTCGACGCGAGCTTCCTTCATGTTATGAAGATATTCATCGCCCGCGACGGAGCCTTGCCCGAGCGTCTTCTTTTCGATGGCGTCAACGAGGGCGGCGGCTCCGCCACTCTTCACACGTGCTTTTACGAGATAACGCATAACGTGAACAACATATCCATTATCTGAGAAAAAGCATTCACCGCAGAGCCACGCCTGAAAATCCCATTAGATTTCATGCCGCGATGAAGTAGATTAAAAGCAAAGGAGGAAGAAAATATGGCCAGTGAGACGTCCGTTTTTAATCATAGCTTCAATCTTTGCTTTCTCGACCTGAATACGGCGACTGAAGAAGAAATCGGGAGCGTACCGCTGGTCGGACCAGTGAACGCCCGCACTTTGGTTGAGCATCGCCCCTTCAAGAATATGGAGGAAGTCAGCCGTGTCCCCGGTATTCTGCGGGAACATTTCCATGCATTAATCCAGGCCGGTGCGGTCGTTGGAGCACCACCAGCAGAACTTCACGCTTAAACAAGGAGTCGCCGAGGGCGGCGCATCCAATTTTTCTCGCCTCGAATTCCATCGCCGCGATAACCTCACGGCATGTATTCCCCGGTTTTTCTGGCACGAAAGATATTGCCTTATCGCTTGGCCGTCGCGTTGGCCGTTCTTGTTGCCGGGAGTAATGGGTTCAGCAAAGAGGATGAATCAATTGACGGCAACCGCCTGACTTATCTCGATAACCCCGATCCGTTTTACCCGCACCTGAGTTTTCCGAAACTCACGACGCCGCAGTGGATTGGCGAAAGCAATGTCGAAGCGGTGGTCGTCCTCGCGATCGACGATATGATCGACCCGACGAAGTACGAGACCTTCCTGCGACCGATCCTTAACCGCCTGAAGCAAATCGATGGACGCGCGCCGGTCAGCATCATGAGCTGCAATGTCAACCCGACCAACGCGCAGTTTCAGTCGTGGTTGAAAGAAGGGTTGTCGATTGAAGTCCACACGACGAAGCACCCCTGCCCGCTCCTGTCGAATAATAGCCTCGATGAAGCCACCGCCACCGTTCACGACTGCATTGATCTGATAAATAAAGTCCCGGGAAATGAGCCCGTGGCTTTTCGCATGCCCTGTTGCGACTCGATCAACAGCGCCAGCCCGAGGTTCTTTGCCGAGATCTTCGACTACGCCACGAGCAATCATAACTTCCTGTCGATCGACTCTTCTGTTTTCAACATCACCACGACGAATGATCCGCGTCTGCCTCGCGAGCTGACCGTCGATGCGGATGGCAAAAACAAATTCGGCAAATATCTCCCGTTCCCCGCGTTCTCCACGACGATTGAAGATTATCCCTATCCGTATGTGATCGGAAAAATGTGCTGGGAATTTCCGTGCGCCGTGCCGAGCGATTGGGAAGCGCAAAACCTGCACAAGAGCAACAACCCGCAGACCGTCGCCGATTGGAAAGCGCAACTCGATGCAACGGTTCTGAAGCAAGGAACCTTCAATTTTGTTTTTCATCCACACGGATGGATCCGCAACGACCAAATAGTGGAGTTCATCGACTACGCTGTTTCCAAATATGGCGGGAAAGTAAAGTTTCTGAATTTTCGCGAAGCGCAGGAACGGCTGACGAAAAACTTGCTCGCAGGACAATCGCTCCGTTCCGGGAACGGGAAGAAGAATGGCATTCGCATGGTCGATATTAACAACGACGGCTACCTCGATGTGTTGATCGGCAATGAAACGATGCGCAAGACACGCCTCTGGAATCCAACCGCCCGCGCATGGCGTGAGACAACATTTCCCGTTTCGCTCTCGGTTTTGAATCCCAAGGGAATCCCGATCGACTCGGACGTTCGCTTCGGCATTCTGCAGACGAACGGATTCGCCTCGATGCTGGTGCGGAGCGAAACCATATCCGGTGGCTGGCACTTCGATGGGGCTGAATGGATTGAGGCCACGAATCTACTCAACGGTCTTGAACTGAATGGAGGGGAACTTGTTTACACCCGAAAAGATCACGTGGGCCAAAGCGTCCGGTTGCGGGATATCGATATGGACGGCACCTGCGAACTGATCGTCGGCAACGAACGTCAGAACGCCGTCTTCAAATGGACGCCCGAATTAAATGGCTGGCGCAAGCTCCCCTTCACCTTACCCGAAGGAACGTTGATAGGACGAAAAGGTCTCGATGCCGGTTTGCGCTTTGTGGACCTGAATCACGACGGATTCGATGACATCGTATTTTCGGATCCTGAGAAGTTTTCCGTTCACCTCTTCGTGAACAAAGAACATTTGGGATTTGATCCAGGTTGGACAATGAAAGTCAAAGCGGGCAAGCGCGGCGATCCGGGGGAAATTCCCATGATCGTTCGCGAAGGGCGGCATTCGAACAACGGCGCGTGGTTTCGCAACGGTTACCTCTGGGTACAAAACGAAGATACGGCCAAACTTCCCGAGATCGTCGATCGCCGCTCGTTCAAGGAGATGATTTCGCTCACCGTTGATCCGGCGAAATCACCGCAGGAATCGTTGGCGTGCCTGAAGACGCGCCCGGGCTTCAAAGCAGAAATCGTTGCGAGCGAACCGCTGATCGAAAGTCCCGTCGCTTTTGATTGGGGCGCTGATGGAAAGTTGTGGGTCGTGGAGATGCGCGATTATCCCTTGGGACTCGATGGCAATAATCAACCGGGCGGCCGCGTTGTTTTCCTTGAAGAC
>JAQGOU010000317.1 GCA_028293445.1 Verrucomicrobiales bacterium
GCTCCCTTGAGCGGAATTGAGCTGCAACCGAGCGGATTGTCGCCGGTGACGACCGATACAAATGGCGCTTACAGCGTCGCGGTCATTCCAACGTGGACTGGAACAATTACTCCCGACACCAATTTCACGTTCTTACCTTTGTCCCGATCGTACACCAACGTCTCCGCGAATGTGACGAATCAAAACTTTGTCATCATCACGCCGGAGGTAATGAAGTTATCGACCACGAGCACTTCAAGCGATCTTACGTTCGGCATCTTTGGCGTGAGCCAGATGAAATACCAGGCCTACAGCTCCAGCAATCTCGTCGATTGGATTCCATACGGCTCAGTGATCATCGGTAGCAATAGTAACATTTCATTGACGCTTCCGATGCTATCCACCAACCAGTTCTTCCAATTCAGGTTGAGCAACTGAGTTTTCGAGAGAGAGCGAGATCAGGAAAGAAAAAGGGCCGCCCGGTTTACCGGGAGCAACGGTCATTACAGCGTGGAAATCGGGCGGCGCCGGTCTAACCTCACGCGTTTTGGCTTGTTCGGATCCGCTGCGACTGGGACAGCCGCGGTCCGGGATTTGGGCAACACTCTCTTACTTCAGGCAAGCGCTATAGATCAGGCCGAATGCTCCCGCGCCGAGGATGACGGGAATAATATTCCATTTCCATTTTGTCATGCCGACGAACGCGAGGACGCTTACGATGATGGCAAACCAGTCGATCTTGGAAGTGGGAAATAGAACGTGCATGCCGAACCATACGGCGAGGTTCAGGATCACACCGACGACGGCGGCGGTCACGGCGGAGAGCGAAGTGGTCAGCTTCACGTTGCCGCGCAGTTGTTCAATGTGCGGTGCACCGAGGAAGATCCAAAGAAAGCATGGCACGAATGTGGTCCAAGTGGTGATGAAGGCGCCTATGGTGGCGGCAAGGAGCGGGGAGAGAACACCGTGTTGATTCCAACCGCCGAGGAAACCGACGAATTGCAGCACCATGATCAGCGGTCCGGGAGTCGTCTCGGCCAGACCCAGGCCGTCCAGCATCTGGCCTGCGTTCAGCCATTGATAATGTTCAACCGCCTGCTGTGAGACATACGGCAGCACGGCATAAGCACCGCCGAAGGTGACCATGGAAGCTTTGCTGAAAAAGATGCTCTCCCGGATCAGCGCATGATTCGGCCCCAGCCACGAGGCGAGCAGCAACACGGGGATCCACCAAAGCAATAAGCAGATCGCGCAGACTTTCAGTCCGCGCACCAGTGACGGCTTCGCATGAGCGGGAGCGATCGTTTCATCATCAATGACGGACTGCTCTGATTTTTTCCCACCGTGTCCGGTCAAGACATAGAATTTCTCTTTCCAATATCGGCCACCGATAAATCCAATCAGCGCTGCCACGATGATGATGACGGGAAACGGCAGTTGGAAAAAATAGATGCCAACAAAAGCGGCCGCCGCAATGGCCCACATGACTTGGTTCTTGAGCGCTTTGCTACCCAGGCGCAGCACGGCGGAGGCTACGATCGCGAGCACGGCTGGTTTCAATCCGTAGAAAATCGCCGCCACCCAGGGAATATTCCCGTAAGTGACATAAACAAAGCTGAGCAGCCAAAGGATGAACATCGACGGCAGGACGAAGAAGGCGCCGGCAACAATCCCGCCCCACACACGATGCAAGAGCCAGCCGATGTAGATGGCGAGTTGTTGCGCTTCCGGTCCAGGGAGCAGCATGCAGTAATTGAGGGCGTGCAGGAAACGGGAGTCGCTGATCCATTTCTTTTTTTCAACGAGTTCCGCGTGCATGATGGCAATCTGCCCCGTCGGTCCGCCAAAGCTGATAAAGCCGAGCTTGACCCAGAAACGAAAGGCCTCGGCAAAGGTCGGATGTTTGCTCGCAACCGTCTCCGCAGCATCCGAAGGTTCGCCTGTTTTCATCTTGATCCGCGCAACCCTCGCACAAGTTCCATCCGCTGTTAAGACCAGAGAGGACGAAATGAAGGGCTTCAGCCGAAAAGATTTTTTTTAACCACGGATAGCATCCGCGAGCGGTGCAGCAATTATCTAGTTCTGACTGACACAGATAAACACAGATAGGAAAAGAGAATCACTTACGACCAATCTCGTTTCGATACCGGTTGCCAGAGGGAAGTTCTGGACAAACCGAAGCGCAACGGATGGAGAACGCTCCGGAAAGGGAGTTGTTTAACCAGCGGTCGAGCGCATCTCTGCCTGACCGGAACGGGATGCGGACGGGTTCTGACCTAGATACTTTACCACCGCTTCGGTGCGCGAGTTCACATGCAGCTTTTCGTAGATCCGGCGAATGTAGGTCCGGACGGTGTCCATGCTGATGGACATGGAATTTGCAATTTGTTTGTAAGGCCAGCCTTTGGACAAAAACTCGAGGACTTCCTGTTCCCGCTGCGACAACGTCTCGCCCGGGACGGAGGTTCGCGTCGGAGATTTGAACGATTGCACCACTTTGCGGGCAATGTGGCTGGACATCGGCGATCCACCTTGAAGCACTTCCTCCAAAGCCTCCATGATCTTCATGGGCTGTGTGCTTTTCAGCAAATAACCACAGGCGCCGGCGGCCAACGCCTGGAAGACCTGGTCGCTGTCTTCATAGACGGTCAGCATCACGAAATGGGTGCCGGGAACCACCTCTTTCAGCCGTTCGACACATTGAATTCCGCTCATCCGCGGCAAATTGATGTCCATCAGGACGATTTTGGGGCTTTTTCGGGGAATCTCCAAAAGGGCTTCTTCCGCGGAGGAATAAGCGCCGAGACAACGAAATCCGGCCGTGCCGTCGATATACTTCACGACGCTCTCGCTTAGTTCGAGGCTGTCTTCAACGATGCAGACACTGATTTCCATGAATTTGGTTGGAAAATGTTTTGGGAGTCCAAGAAGTAGAGCAAAAAGAGCAGTGCGGTTCAATGAGCAAATGAGAATTAGTGGGAATGGCTTGGAGTCCCGGCTTTAGCCGGCAACGCGCGATATTTGCCCAAGCCTTGGCAAAGTTTCGACTGTGGTCGGAATTCGGGAGCTTTACCGGCTGAAGCCGGGACTCCAAACCAGCGGCGCTTCACGATTGGGGCCCCTACGGACCTGCGTGTGAAGATCGAACGCTGACTTCCAGTCGTACATTGCTGCACCCAGAACGGGTCTCTCCGGCTGCATCGCGCGTCTGACTAAATAGCAATGGTGGCTCCGAGGGACCGCAAAAACGGTTATTTTCCCGCTCTCAGAATGTCAGAAACCAGCTTACAACCCGTTCTCTGGCTCTTGGAAAATCAAAATCAGTCTGTCGGACGACTTTCCGGCTCCCGGAAAACCAAAATCAGACTGTCGGACGAGTTTCCAGCTCCCGGAACATGGAAAGATAGTCTCACCGACGTGTTTCCGGCTCCCAGAAAACCAAAATCAGACTGTCGGACGAGTTTCCGACTCCCGGAACATGGAAAGATAGTCTCACCGGCGTGTTTCCGGCTCTTGGAAAACCAAAATCAGACTCACCGGCCACTTTCCGACTCCCGGAAAATGGGCAGTGAGCTGGATTTTCCCGTTTCCAGCGTCGAAAAACGAAGAAAATGGCTAAAAACCACCTTCCCGCTGCCAAAATGTCTACTTTTCCCTGCCGGACTCGATTTCTGGAGGCGAAAACGATGTAAAACCACTTTGATCGATATCCCAAGACTGGAAAGTCAGGCCCTCTTTTATTTCCGGTTTGGTTTTTGGTGTTTTGGCTGGGCCTTGGAGTTTTTCCGACAACAACGTAGTTCGCTCGCCGGACATCAAAGGCAGCTTCTGGCCGGATTGAAAAGACGCCGTTCGGGGAGACGGTAACCCTCAAAGGAGCTACCATATGAAATTACCCGTTTTACTTACTGCGCTCGTTTGCTCTTCCGGCATTCTTTGCGCGCAACAATCGACACAACCTTCACAGTCGACTGATACCCAGACCATTGATCAGGGAGCAGGCGCACAGCCTTCGAGTTCTTCCCGTCTGGACAGCGACACATCACGAGGTCGCGCTTTTTCGACAAATAATCCGCCATCGGGACGTCCGTTCCAGGAGAACCCCGGACTTCCTCCAGGACAACGGAAACAGAATATCAAAGAAGGTGAGCAATCGGGAATACCAACGCAAGACCCGGCAGGCGCACAACGACCAGATGCCAATGCCGCCAGTACTTCAAGCTCCTCCACAACGACCAATTCATCGTCGGCAACCGGAAATGAAGTGATCAGCTCGCCCAAGTCAGGCGAGTTGAGACCCGGCGATCCGGGATATGCGGCGGGAGCACAACGAACACAAGCGACGGAATTGCAGAATGCGCTTTCCCAAATCAAGATGTCGGCGACCGTCACCAGTGATCAAAGAGCGCAGTTACAACAAACGCTCACCTCAATGGTAACCAGCAAAACGGTGCAACCCCAATTCATCACCCGTCTTTCTGAGGATCTTTCGACCTCCCTGAGCAGTGTCCAAATAAATGAGGATGCCCGAGTGCGTTTGGCCAATGCTATCGCCGTCATCCTTGGCGCTCAGGCTGGTTCACAAACGCAGGTCCAACAAGCGTTCACCGAGACACAATCCATTTTACTGACGGGACCAAACACGACGCCACTCGCTCGCGCCACGGTATGCGACTTGCACCTGATCGCGACGGAGCTTGTCCCGGGATTACAGCTACAGTTCGCAAAATAAAATTGCGGGAAGCGATCAATTCTCCGGGAGTTGCACGGTAAAGATGATCTTCGTGCCTTTCCCGGGGGAACTTTCAATCTGGCAGACTCCACCCGCCTGCTCGAGGCGATGTTGGATATTACCTAAACCATTCCCGGTTCGTTCGACACGTTCCGACGATGCATTTTTTTGCATCACCTTGTTCAGGTCAAATCCACGCCCATCGTCCTCAATGACGACTCTCATAGAGGATCCTGTAATCGCCAGTTCCACGCGGACATGTTCCGCGTTGGCATGTTTCAGGAGGTTGTTCAGGGATTCCTTAATCGCGAGAACCAAATTGTGCCGCACTTCGGTCGAGACCGTCCAACCGGGAAGCGTGGAGGGAACCTCCAACTCAACGAGCACGGAGGTACTGGAAAAGAACTCGCTCACATAACGACACAGATAAGTGGCGAAGTTATCGAGCGTGTCGTTCTTCGGATTAACGGCCCAGACGATTTCATCGAGCGCTTGCAGAACTTCCCGCGCGCTGCTCGAAATCGTATCGATCTGTTGTTCAGCCTCAGGAGAATTCTTCAACTGCCGTTTGGCTACTTCGCTCAGGAACGAGATTTTTGTCAGCTTGGCGCCGATTTCGTCATGCATATCTTTGGCGATGCGCATGCGTTCCTTTTCGATGACGTTTTGTTGTTCCAACCGTATGAGCCTGTTTTGAAGTCGCTTGGAAGTGACCAACCGCGCCATCCCTGCCACACCCATCACCGCCACGCCCACAAGCGAGGATAAAAACCACCAGGTCTGCCAGAAATGCGGTTCGATGATGAAGGACATCGCCGCACCTTTCGTGTTCCAGACACCGTCATTGTTGCAACCGATGACAACGAACCTATAACTCCCGGGCGAAATATTGTTGTAATAAGCGACACGCCGCGTCTCTACGTCGGTCCAGTCGGAATCAAAGCCTTCCAGTTTGTATTTGAAACGGTTTTTCTCTGCGGCTGAAAAACTCAAGGCCGTATAATGAAATTCCAGTTCACCGTGCGAGGGCGGAATGCGGAGCGTGGAATTGGTCATGGCAACCCGCGTCTTATCAACGAAGAATCGCTCAATCATCACCGGGGGGACATTACTGTTGGCTCTGACGCCGGAGGTTGGATCGGTCATGACGAGCCCTTTGGCAGTGGCGAACCAAAGTTTCCCATCAATGGCTTTAAAGGCGGAGGGCCTCGCGATGCTATTGCACTCCGTCGTGGCCATGCCATCGGCTTTCCCGAAAGAAACGCTCATGATCGTGGGAAGCAAATGTTTGTCGAAATCCAAGAGATCTTTTTTCCGCACGCGATAAACACCGCGCCGACAAGTCATCCAAAAATGGCCGAAGTCATCCTCAAGAATGGCGAAGACGTCATTATTGAAAAGACCTTGCTGCGTCGTGTAGGAAAAAAACTTTCCGTCACGATAACAATTGAGTCCGCCTCCACGCGTGCCAATCCAGAGTGCGTTTTCCCGGTCCTGATACAACGCCATAATGAAATCGCTGGAGAGACCGTCCTTCGTCGTAAAGTTTTCGACTTTTTTATGAGTCACTCGAGACAACCCGCCATCGGTTGCGATCCAAATCCCGCCGTTACGATCCTCGCGAATATCCCGAATCGCCTCACCGGCTAATCCATCCTGCCTGGCAAAATGGTTATAGTTATTCCCCTTGCAGGAAAACAATCCGCCGCTCGTGCCGACCCAGGTGTTACCTTCGCTGTCCTCGAACACCAGTCTCACTGCCGGTGCCGTGAGTCCTTCTTTCCGTCCGAACCGAACAAATTCATTCGTCTTGAGTCGAAAGAGTCCCGCATCAAAATCGGTGCCAAACCAGATATTTCCCTGGCGATCCTGCATCAACCCAAGCACCAGTTCAGTCTGAAGCCCCGCTTTGCTAAACACTTTAAATTTTCCATCTTTAAACTGGTTCAATCCCCCGCCCCATGTTCCCACCCAAATGGTGCCGGACGAATCCTGCATCGCGGAAATAACATTGTTGTGGGAAAGCCCCTGCTGTTGCGTGTAGGTGACAAATTGTTTGAGGGTCAATCGGTACAAACCATCTTTAGCGCCCACCCAGATATTCCCTTCGCGATCTTCCATGATGACGTTGATCAGATCGAACGCCATACCGTCGGGAGTTCGTTCCGTTAGGAATTTCTCCGCGATATGACGATTCAGTCCGCCGTACGTTCCCACCCAAAGATTGCCATGCGTATCGGAGAACAGAGCCGTGGCATTGTTGTCAGTCAGTCCGTCTCTTTTCGAAAAATTGGTAAACTTGCCCGCATGCAACCGGGCCAGGCCGCCGGTGCCACCTGCCCAGATATCTCCCGCAGCATCCTCCGCCAATCCGCGGAGTGAAGAGATCGGCAGACCGACTTTGGGTGTATAATTCGTAATGATCGTGGTGTCGTGACAACAGACCAGGCTGACGGCGGTACCGATCCAGAAATTGCCCGCATGATCTTCCATCATCGCACGAACGGTGGAGGAACCGCTGAAAGCTTCGGTGGAACCAAACACGGAGAATTTATCATCTTCGAGCCGAAACAAGCCCGCCAACGTGGAGACCCACAGCGTTCCATCACTGGTTTCGTACATCATCTTGATGTAATTGTTCGGCAATCCGTCGGCAGGCCCGTAATGGCGAAAAATTCCGTCTTTGAATCGGGTCAATCCAGCGTCGAACGTTCCGATCCATAAGCTCCCGTCTTTCGTCTCCACGAGCCCGGAAATATTTCGGCCTTTCAGTTCAGGAATATTGTTCGTGTCCAGGACGGTGAAGCGCACCCCGTCAAAACGTGCAAGGCCTAACTGAGTACCAACCCACATGTAACCGTCTCGTGTTTGAACGATGGCTTGAACGGTGTTTTGGGGAAGCCCGCTGTCATTATCCCAGGAAGTCGCAACATATTGTGGAATGGTCGCCGCCAGAACGCTCGCCTGGAAACAAACCGCCAATGAGCAAAGGCAAAGAATGGTTTTGCGCAAGGCGTGGCTCATGTTGGATCAATGGCAGCATAAATTCTTCACCCCGAGAATCCAACTAATTCTCTGCTCAAAGAACTCGTGCGTTTATGGAAGTCGCGTTTTTGCTGAAGGCCTACTTTGGACAAAACGGAATCCCAGTTGTGCTGTCCAACGTTCCACGGGCGATATGTGGCAAGAAATGTTTGGCTTTCTGCCCATCGCAATCGTTAGCGTTTTACTAAATAAAGATGTCGACTGCGACGTCGAACAGCAACGAACTCCGGGAACGGAGTTAAAAACAGTCATGTGTCACACGAAGAAGAGAGCAACCAACGTCCGTCGGCGTCCTTTTTTGTTGAGAGTCAACACGTGATTCCTTATCCCCGCCCCTGATCAACATGGCCAAACCATTTTCTGCCGTCGCTAGCGCCTTGTGCCTCGTGCTGCTAGCCGCCTGCACGACCAAGCACTATCGGAAATCAGCCGATAAGGAGGTCGCCTCCATTATCGCCGCCAAGACGCCGCGCGTGCCGAACATGGAGACCAATTTCACCATCGAGGTGACCAACAAGCTGTCGTTCACGAATTTTCCCATCTATAACAAAGCTGAGGAAGCATTCGGCGTCGAAAGCGACCTGGAAAAAGGGGCACGCATCGTTTCACTTGATCAAGCACTGGAGATCGCAGTCAAATTTTCGCGTAACTACCAAAACGAAAAGGAATCGCTTTACCTGGATGCGCTCACGCTCACACTGGAACGCCATCGCTATACCCCGATTTTTTCGGCGAGTGCAAAAGTGGCTGATGCATACACGAAATCCGAACTCGACAACGGCATCGCCAAAATTACGGGGGAGGGTCACGCTCTGGCGGTAGGTTCTTTGGCCAGCATGGACATGTTACTGCTGAGTGGCGGGCGGATCGCAACCGATTTCACTTACGACTTTCTGCGCTATTTCACCGGGAATTCCCGTGCGGTCACCTCCTCGCGACTTGCCGGGACGTTAACCCAACCATTGCTGCGGGGGGCCGGTTACAAAATTGCGATCGAAAATCTCACGCAAGCCGAACGCGAGATGCTCTATTCGCTGCGCGACTTTACCCAGTTCCGTAAGGAATTTTCGGTCAATGTGGCTTCCCAATATTATCAAGTGCTGCAAAATCGGGATTCCGTTCGCAACAGCTGGCGCGGGCTGGAAAATTTTCGTGAGAACGTCTCCCGCGAACGCGCGTTCTTCGATGAAGGACTTCGTTCCCAGGCTTCACTGGATCAATTGAAACAAGCCGAATTACAAACCGAGAGCAAATGGATCAGCGCCGTCCGCACTTATCGCAAGAGCCTCGATCAATTTAAGTTCCTTCTTGGCCTCGGCACGGAGGAGAAAATTGTCCTGGCTGACAGCGAACTGGAAGGATTGAAGATTCATCACCCGAATCTCTCGATGGAAGAGGCGGCCAAAGTGGCAATGGTGAGCCGATTGGATCTTTACAAGCAACGCGATCAACTCGAAGACGCGCAACGCCATATCAAAGTTGCAGCCAACGGACTCTTGCCAAAAGTGGATTTGATTTTCGACGCTAACTTGACTACGGAAACGACTCGAATCACCGGGTTGCCAAAAATAGATTCCACCACTCGCAACTGGAGCGCCGGCGCGGCCGTCGACTTGCCACTGGACCGAAAGTTAGAACGCAACACTTATCGCACCAAGTTAATTGCTTATGAACGCGCCAAACGGGCGGTTGCTTCTAAAGAAGACGAGGTAAAACTCGAAATCGCGGACGACTGGCGTAATCTCGATCAGGCCAAGCGCAATTATCAAATCAGCGAACTTGGCGTGAACATTGCAGAACGCCGCGTGGAAGAACAACAACTCCGCCAGGAACTGGGCCGGGGCACGTCACGAGATCTCGTCGATGCGCAAAACGATTTGATCGCATCAAAAGACCAACGCACCGCCGCCCTTGTCGATCATACGATAGCGCGTCTGAAATTTTATCGCGACATGGGTGTCCTCTGGATTAAGGACAATGGCCAATGGGACGAAAATCCGACTGATAAACTGAAACCCAGGACGCTCAAGCAAGCTCGTGCAGCCAAAAAGGCACGTAAGCCAAAGAATTAAGTTCAACAAAATGAAACGACAGCTAATTGAATTTTTTCGCCGGCAACCGCGTTGGCGTTTGATTACCGGCGCCGGGGTGGCAGCGCTACTCCTGGTTTGGATTTTTAGCCGCGGAAACAATAATGAACACGAGATCACCTACGCGGTGAAGCGCGGCGACCTCCAGATCAGCGTTCTGGAAGGCGGCAGCCTCGAAGCACTTGAATCCCAGGAAATTCGTTCCGAAGTAAAAGGAACCACCAAGATTTTGAAAATCGTCGACGAAGGCTATCTGGTCACGCCCGACGACGTGAAAACAGGCAAGGTGCTGGTGGAATTGGAAAGTTCGGAAATCAAAGATCGCATCGTGCAACAGGAGATCCAGTTTCAAACCGCGCTCGCCTCTTTAACCGATGCCACGCAGGGCTACGAGATTCAAAGAAATCAAAACATCAGCAATATTAAAGATGCCGATCAGAAGGCGCAGTTTGCGCGTATGGATCTCGAAAAATTTCTCGGAGACAAGACCGGCAAGGAAGTCATTCACCTTCTCCGACTCGATAAGCTCGAACTGGTGGTTCGAAAGCTACCCGCTGGTGAAGACGTCGAGCAAATGATGCTGTCCGCGCTTGAAACCAACGAAACACAGTTAGCCGAAGCGCAACTTGCCAATGAAAAATTAACGGATGAAGAACGCGCCGCCAAACCAGAACTGGTTCATGCCGCTCTTCATACCAAAGCGCCCGTCACCGCTCCGCCGGTAATTGATTATGCCTCTTACGCCACGGCCGAGAAACTGGGCGACGGTTCAGCGATGCAAAACCTGCGCAAACTGATGGATGATTTGCAAAGTGCCAAACAACAAGCCGGTCTTTCCGAGACCAAGCTCGAAGGCACGAAACGCCTCTTCGCCAAAGGATTCGCGACCAAGACCGAATTGGATACGGACAAGATCAGTGATGATAACAATGCGCTGAAAGTGAAAACGGCGCAGACGGCTTACGATCTGTTTATAAAATACGAGTTTCACAAGCAGGCGCAGGATTACGTTTTGAAATATGAAGATTCCCTGCGTGGACTGGAACGCGAAAAGAAAGAAGCTATTTCCAAACTGGCGCAAGCACGAGCCCGCATGAAGGGAGCCGAAAGCCGCTACAACATCGAATCGTCACAACGGAAAGAGTTGTCTGAACAAATTGAGAAATGTTCCGTGAAAGCGCTGAAGCCCGGTCTGGTCGTTTACGGCGGCGGCGGCAATGAAAATTATTACGGAAACAATGAACAGATCCGGGAAGGCGTCAGCATTCGTGAGCGTCAACCGCTGATTACTATTCCGGACATGACGAAGATGGCGGTCCGCGTGAAGGTCCACGAATCTTACATCCAGAAAATCGAGAAAGGATTGTCCGCCAAAATTCAGGCCGATGCGTATCCCAATAAGAAACTGGCTGGCCAAGTGACCAAAGTCGCCTTGCTCCCGGACTCGCAGAATCGCTGGATGAATCCTGACCTCAAAGTGTATCAAACCACCGTCACCATCACCGGCACCCATGATTGGTTGAAACCCGGGATGAGTGCAAAGGTCGAAATCCTGGTGCGGCAATTAAAGGATATCATTTACGTCCCCTTGCAGGCGGTGAGTGAAAATAACGGCAAACATTATTGTCAGGTCATCAATGGCCGAAGCGAACAGCGCGAGGTCAAACTCGGGGAGTTCAACGACCAATTTATTGAAATCAAAAGCGGCTTGAACGCGGGAGAGAAGGTTTCGTTGCGCGCGCCAGAAAGCGACAACAAAGGCGACGCTGAAAAACCTGGTGATATTTCCAAACCAGCGGGATCTCCAAAGGACGACAAAAAAGACGCGAAGCCAAAACCCGCGGGACCGAATAAGAAATCGGACAAGAAAACGGCTGTTTAAACATGTCCTCACACGTCATCGCCAGGATCAAGGATGTCCGCAAGATCTACCGCATGGGTACGGTCGAAGTGGAGGTCTTGCGCGGCGTGTCGCTGGATTTTTACTCCGGCGAATACATCAGCATCATGGGCCCGTCGGGCTGTGGTAAATCAACGATGCTCAACCTGCTCGGTTGCCTCGATCGTCCCACTCACGGCAGTTACATCCTCGATGGTCAGGACGTTTCGACAATTGAAGACGACGAGCTTTCGGCGATTCGCGGCCGCAAACTTGGGTTCATCTTTCAATCCTACAATTTAATCCAACAACTGTCCGTGTTGGAGAACATTGAGGTGCCGCTCTTTTATCAAGGTCGACCGGAAGAAGAGAGCCGGGCGATCGCAATTGATCTGGCGAAACTGGTCGGACTCGAAAGCCGCATGCATCATAAGCCGTTTGAGCTGTCCGGCGGTCAGCAGCAACGCGTCGGCATTGCACGTTCGCTCGCGAACGATCCCGTCGTTCTCCTGGCCGATGAACCGACCGGGAATCTCGATTCCACCTCGGGCAAAGATATTCTGAAAATTTTCGCTGACCTTCATGCTCGCGGCAAAACGATCATCATGGTCACGCACGACACTGGCATCGGCCAACTGACAACCCGCTGCGTTCGTTTCAGCGATGGAAAAGTGGAGAGCGATGTTCGACGTTAAGAAATTAAAATTCGACAAGGGCGAATTTTATTTCGCCAAGCAACGATTGAAACGCGCGGTTCGCCTCGCGATCAAGACGCTTTGGCTGCATCGCTTGCGTTCGCTGCTGACGGTGCTCGGCATTGTCTTCGGCGTCTGCTCGGTCATTGCGATGCTCGCGATTGGTGAAGGGGCCAGTTCCGAGGCGCAGGATCAGATCAAAAATCTCGGCAGCCAGAACATCATCATTCACAGTGTCAAACCGCCCGAAGAACAAAAGGGCTCGAACGCACGACAGAATTACGTGCTCGATTACGGGCTCAATTATCTCGATCTCGCGCGGATTCAAATCACCATCCCCGGCGTGGATGTGGTCGTGCCGGCTCGCATCATTCGCGATTACGTCTGGAACATCACCGAGCGCGTCGACTGCGAAATTTTTGGCACCACAACGCTTTATCCCATTCTCCGGAACCAACACCTCGGCCAGGGTCGCTTCTTCACTGAAGGCGAAGTCGAGGCTGGTCAGAACGTTTGCGTAATCGGTGCGGAAATGGCGGATCGCCTCTTCCCCATCGAATCACCACTCGGCAAAGATGTGCGCATCGGCGGCGATTATTACCGGGTGGTTGGCGTCATGGATCCAATCGTCAGGTCGGCCACCAGCGAAGAGATCTCCACGGCCATTCCTGTTCACCGGATGTTCATTCCGATTGAAACAGCCAAGATTCATTTTGGCGAAGTGCTGATGAAACGGCGTTCCGGCAGTTTCGAAGCCGAGAAAGTCGCGCTCCACGAAATCACCGCCAAAGTGGGAAATCCCGCGGACGTCTTGAAGGTGTCACTCGCGATTAAAACCGTTCTGGAGAAATTTCACGCCAAAAAAGATTACGAGATCGTCGTTCCCCTCGAACTGCTGCGCCGCGCAGAAAGAACCAAACAAATCTTCAACATCGTCCTCGGTTCCATCGCCGGCATCTCTCTCCTGGTCGGCGGCATTGGCATCATGAACATCATGCTGGCTAACGTGACGGAACGCACACGCGAGATCGGCATTCGTCGCGCGCTCGGCGCCAAGCGCCGCGACATCATCACGCAATTCCTGGTGGAAGCCGTAATCCTGTCCGGAACCGGCGGCGTTCTCGGAGTTATCCTCGGAATCCTTGTCCCTTTCCTGGTTTCGTATCTAGCCGGGATGAAAACAATCATCACGCTTTGGTCACCGCTGATTGCTTTTACGATTTCTGCCGCTGTCGGAGTGATCTTCGGAATGTATCCCGCCCGCCGCGCCGCCGAGATGGATCCCGTCGAAGCGCTCAGGCACGACTAACAAAGGCTTTTTTTACCACGGATGGACACAGATGAAGGGCGGACTTCGACACGAATTCCCTCTTTCTTATCCGTGTTAATCCGTGTCCATCCGTGGTTAAAAACTCTTCCCGCTTGTTATGCGGATGCTCACATTCCCATTTACATTTTGTTCCACTGATCTTTTGATCAGCCCATGTCCAAAAAGTTTCTCGTCGTCTGTTGGCTGCTGCTTTTCTCCGTCGGAATTTTCGCCGAAACCCCGGCGAACTTTAAACGCACAGAGGATGTCATCTACGGTCGCAAATTCGGGACGGCTCTGACCCTGGATGTTTTTAAGCCGGCGAAGCCCAATGGTTATGGAATTGTATTCATGGTGAGCGGAGGTTGGTTTTCCGCGCATGAAGCGATCAAAGCGCAAACGTATGAAGCGTTCCTGGATCGTGGCTACACCGTCTTCGCTGTCGTGCACGGGTCGCAGCCGAAATTTCAGATTCCCGAAGTGATCGAGGATGTGCAACGCGCGGTGCGGTTCATCCGTCACAACGCCAAAAAATACGGAGTCGATCCTGATAAACTCGGTGTGAGCGGTGGCAGCGCGGGCGGACATCTCTCATTGATTCTCGCCACGAAAGGCGGCCCGGGACCCAAAGACGCCAAAGATCCGATCGATCGGGAAAGCAGCGCGGTGCAATGTGTCGCCTGCTTCTTTCCGCCGACCGATTTCCTGAACTACGGCGATCCGGGAACCAACGCCGTCGGCGTCGGCATTTTGAAAGACTTCCAACCTGCC
The DNA here is from genome assembly GCA_028293445.1 of Verrucomicrobiales bacterium. Lineage (GTDB taxonomy): Bacteria > Verrucomicrobiota > Verrucomicrobiia > Limisphaerales > JACDHS01 > CBHWET01. Next base: position 14,501 of record JAQGOU010000317.1, read on the forward strand.
TTTGGTCCGGAGGCCAAAACCGAAGAGGGCCGACAAAAACTCGGGCGAGAAATTTCTCCCATCTATTTCGTGCACACGAACCAGGCGCCGATCCTGATCCTGCACGGCGACGCCGACAAACTAGTACCGATTCAGCAGGCGGAAACCTTCCTGGCGGCGAGCGAAAAGGTCGGAGGCAAAACCAAGCTCGTGGTCAAAAAAGGTGGCGGCCACGGTTGGGCAGACTGGACCAAAGATTTTGCGCTGTTCACCGATTGGTTCGACGAACAACTGCGCGGGATTAAGCCGAAGGAATAAGGCCCGTCCAAAATAGGAGTTTCACCCGTAAGAACGCTCTTTCGGGTCGCCCAAAACTGCACTTTCACGTGAGAATGCCTTTTCGGGCAATCCAAAAGTACGTTCTCACGTGAGAATGAGTTTTTGGGCGATCCAAAACTGCGTTCTCACGTGAGAATCTGTTTTTCGGCAGTCTAAAAAGAGGCCTTTTCATGGGAAACCGACGACAAACGGTTT
>JAQGOU010000554.1 GCA_028293445.1 Verrucomicrobiales bacterium
GAAACATCACCAACGTCTGGTCGCGCAGACCCAACGTGTCGATTTCTTTCATGACTCGGCCGATGGCGGTGTCCAGAGCCGTCACCACAGCATAGTAACGTTTCTTTTCATCCGGTTCGTCCGGGGAAAGTCCATAACGTTTGAAGGCGTCATCCGGCGCTTGCCAGATTGGTTTTTCACCCGGGTTCATGTTCCCGCTGCTATTGAAATGCGGCGCGTTGAACGGCAGATAGATAAAGAACGGCTGCTCCTTTTTTCGACGCATAAAATCGATAGCAGCGTCGGCAAATAAATCGGTGCTGTATCCCGGAACCTCGACGGCATTCGTGCCACGAAACAAATCTTTGCGATGACTGTAAACATGCGTGTAGTAGTTGATGTTCCCCGAGGCAAAACCAAAGAATTCGTCGAACCCTCGTTCGGTGGGACGGCTGCCGGGAGCGAAACCGATATTCCATTTTCCAAAACAAGCCGTGACGTAACCGGCGGGTTTGAGAAATTGCGGCAGAAGTTTCTCGCTGTGACGCAGGCCGATCCCTTCGAGGTTTTCTTTTCCACCCAGCTGATGATTCAAGCCATTGCGTTCTGGATGACGCCCGGTCAGCAACGACGCCCGCGATGGCGTGCAAGAGGCGGCGGCGACGTAAAACTCTGTGCAGCGAACTCCCTCCCGGGCCAATTGATCGAGGTTCGGCGTTTTGATCGCCGTGTTGCCATAGCAGCCGAGATCGCCATAGCCGAGATTATCGGCGGAAATCAAAAGGATGTTCGGTCGCCTGGTTTCTTTGATCGCGGCAAACGCATTGGCGGCACAGAGGAGGACAAGCAAGGCAGCGAGCGTTATAGAAAAGCGCATGAGAACCAGAATGAAAAACCATTCAATGCCATGGAGCGAGTTTTAAAAATAAAGTCTAACAACAGGCGCGAGCGTAGCGGGTTGTTCAATCCAGAATTATATGTCACACCTCACCCATGGCTGTTCTCCGCCCTCTGCCCTCCGTCCGGCGCGCCTCCAGTCCTCCGCAGTTTTAAATCGGCACTCGTTCGGCATTGTAGTCGCACTTTAGCTCAGTAGAGTGCGCGCTTATGGAACGGAATCCGCGTAAGAAGAAACCCGTCAAAAAGGAAAAGAGCTCCTTACCCGGGCAAGAGGTCACATGGGCCAATGTGAAGCGTCATGGTGACTTCATGTACATCATGCTGACTAAAAACGGCAAAGCCGCGGCGCCGCTTCCGTTCGGACAACAACCGACGGCAAATATAAATTTGAAGTGCGATGAATTTTTCGGTCAGCTTTTCAAAGCCGACCGTGTCCCGACCAAAATGCCGTCCGAAATCGCGCCATGGATCATGGCCCGGTTGATCGTTACCATGGCCATGGTGAATACCGCCGCAGCCAATGACGCCCCACCGCCGAAAGCGCGGACGATTCAGGATGTTTTGTTTGAAATGACCGTCAAAGATTGGAATGACTGCATGTTTTTATTATGGAGCGCTTTCGCCCCGACCCCGGACGGCAAGGGCGCCATGCTCAAAATGGCCAATTTCGGCAAAGGTTTGGATATCAAACGGTTTTCTGAGAATTAGAATGTGTCTATTCGGGATCGTCGCGGACTAAATTGGAAAGACAAAGGCCGGACGCTAACAACACGCCACAGCCTCGTGCAGTTTCAGCTCTGACTCAGAGAACCCGATTGGGAAACATCGCTTTTAGTTTTTCATGGAACACTCGGGCGAATGATTTGAATCCGTCCTTCGAAGGATGGAGTTCGTTGTGCCAGGAACTGGTTCCCGGTGCCAATGTGCCTTGGCTCCTGATGAACGTCACCCGGTTGTGATTTCTTTCAAGGGTCGTAAGCATGGTGGCCAACTGAGTCAACATTTCTTTGACGACCTCAAATGCACTCGTCGAGGCAGACGGAAACTTCCGCAGGTCGAAGGTCGGTTTCATCCACGGCCCGAGATGGCAAATGCCGCGGCCATCCGGAATCGCAAAATCGTACGCGTGAAAGACGAGATGCGTGTCTGGACTTAGCTCGTCGCGAAGGGCTATGAGGTCTTCGTATCCGGCTTGCACGAGGGCCAAAGCGGCGTCATAGCGCGTTTGATGGATGAGTTTCGCAGACGGAACAGACGGGTTGAAATCCCTGACCCACAAGGCCATCGGCTTATCAACGATGTCGTTCCCACCCCCGGAGAAGAGCAACACATCCCACAAACCACCTGCGGGACAACCCTGGCGAAGTTGTTTTTCGAGTATCTTACGCTCTTCGACTCCAAGCATGAAACGGACTTCATCTCCCGCTTTTGCGAGATTCAGAATCGGCACGCCGAGCCGGTCTTCGAGCCGGGGAATGACGCCGCCTCCAAAGAACGGAACCGGATAATCGAACCATGAATCGCCTTCGGCAAAGATTTGCAACGGGGCTGTCGATGGCGCCTTCGCTGCGCCGGGAGCGCGCCGTTTCGGAGCGTCAACCGTCTTTGACGCCAATCCTTTCACTCCTCGTTTTTTCATAATCTCCATCATCGCTTTGTAATCATGAACACGGGCTTTGTTGTCGAGTCGGCGTTGGATGATCAGTTTCTTTCGCTCGATGGCCACCGATCCGGCCGATGCTTGGGCTACCCCAACCTTGGCTCCAAGAGAACGTCTTGGAGCTGGCTTTGCGTTAAGCATTGCTTTCACTTGAGCAAGGGTCACGGGCTCGGGAGCGGCGGCGGTCGCGGCTGCTTTCTTAGTTCTCTTCGATGCTTTGCGTGGCTTTTTCATTTGTTTTTACGGAAACGTTTTCAATAGAGCGTCGAGGGCCGGAAATTCGTTCGGGATCAGCTTTTTAAGTTTGGAAATGCACTCTTTGTCAAACCTCTGCTGGCCCGTCAGGTGTTTGATGTCGCGCTCTTGATTGAATGCCAGCGGACATATTTTGCTTCCGTGGTCGTGCGTGCCCGATTCGGAGAGAAATCCCGCGAGCAAAGTAACCATCACATTTGCGATCACCCGGTCTGTTGCGTTCCCTTCCGCAGGAAGGTCATCAAATCCAGCGCATGAGAAAATAACGACGGGCGGCTTTTTGCTGTCGGGCCACCACCCATAAAGATTCAGCCAGTTGTCATCCCGCAGCCAGTGGCTTGTCACGCAGGCAAGAATATCGACTCGAAGTTCCACAGTCATTCTCTCCAGACGTCGCGCCAGTTTTTCAGCCCATAGGTAAGGTGTGCCGTCCTCTGCGCGCTCCTCAAGATCCCACGCGTCAATCGGCGTTGACATCGCCACCACCTCGAATCCGAACACGGACTGCGCGCTGTTCATTGTGATGATCGTTTGTTCCAGTGAAGGGAACAGGTTATCGATATCCCACACGGCAACGCGCACGGCGCGCCTTTGAACCGCCCGCCGGGTCGTCGCACGCACCGACGTAGATGGAGTCATTGCGGTTCGCTCCACCCTGGCGCACATCGTCATATTCGGATCACGAGCGTAAACGACAGGCACCGCCCAATCGATGAGTTCGCCTCGTAGTGAGTAGTTGACCGCAATGCGGGCCTCACAGGCCGCTTTTCCGATGCTCATTCCCTGCGCCACCGCCCAATAAAAGTGCTGAGCAAACGAGGTCGCCGACGAATCGAGCACACTATATTGGTTGGCAACCAAGGCCGGGAGCCCGTGAGCAACCAATGACTGTGCAATCCCTTTGTTGAAATCAGATCGTCCGCCGGAACCACTCTGGCACGCGTTGAGGAAAACCATACTCACACCGCGCTGGCAGAAGATTTCCCGGACCGATCGCTCGCCCAGCCGGAGTTCGCCGCCGCGATCATCTTCAAAAATGAGCGCACCTTCTTCCATTTCTTCGTCAAAAGTTCCGTGACCGATAAAATGGACGACGCTGAACTTTCCAGTCGAAAGCCGTCCATGAATCCGGCCCGGTGTCGCGCGAGCGAGCACCTCGACTGTCACTAAGCCGGCCTCAATGAGCGGCTCAAATCCACGACGGATAACTTCTACTTCCTGCTCGACGGATAAATGTCCCAATCCGACCGGCTGAGCGGAGACGACAAGGATTTGCAGCGGCCCGATCGTCGGCGGAATAGTGTTCGCTGGAACAGCCGTCATCACGTTGCGCAATAGATGAATTTCCTCCGTCGCGAGAAAGCTCTTTCGAACGGTGTCGTAGGCGAATTCCCAGGGCTTCTCGGCAATCCACGGAATCATCGAGGTAAGGACAATGTTGAGTTTCCCATTCTGCTGTCGCGCCCGGGCTTCATCGTAAAGCCTCCGGACATCCCCTTGGAACAGCGTTTCAAACAAGTCGCCGCCGAACTCGATCATCTCGTCATCGGACGGGAGCGAGCCCTTTACTCGATTCGTGTAATTCTTGATTCGTTCATGAATTCGAATGATTCGTCCGTAGGCGGTTGATTTCTCGTCTTTGCCCTTGTGCAGTCGCATGGAACTGGTCACGCGAGCGCCGCCAAAGCTGGCAAACACTCGCGCATACTTCGGCTTCTTTTCCTTGATGGGTGTTTCGTTCGTTGGTGGAAGTATATCTCCCTCATCGTCGAATCCATCCATGACGACAATATGGAATTCGTTGTCTGTAGGCGCCGGGAAAGCTACGACGGCCTGCGCTTCGACCACTGCAGCCGGTTCAGACTTCGTGGACAGCTCGGCAGATTGCGACTTCGCCTTTGGGTACACGGAAGCTGCAAAGGTGAAATCCTTTTCGTTGATGTCCACACCGCCGACAATGGGTTTGCCATCCTTCGTAATCTCAGCGGGAATCTCATAGCACATGACCGACAGCGGATCCGATTCCGTTGTGCCCATGATTGATTTCGCCAGGAGCGGTGTAAGGACCTGGTCGAGCGTTTCTTGTTTCGTCCAACCTTGAGTGCGGTCGAAATACACAAACGCCTTCTTCCGGTCGATTTTCTTGATGAGCTCGGCGCGCATGTGCTCGTGCTCAAAACCCAGCGTGTGCCCTGCTTCGTGCCGCACGACGCGCCGAAACTCTGATTCCGGCGTCTTCATCGTGAATCCTTCAAGATTGAGAGTCGGTTGGTCTTCTTCGATCCCAAGGATTTGCGTCCCGACATATGACCAATAGCCCGCCATTGCCGGCGGTCCATCAAGTCGCGCAATTCGCACCGTACCGGTCCCTTTGGTTTCTTCAAAACGCACGTTTGCAGTCTTGTTCCATGCGTTCATGTGCAGAAGAATGCGCGACCTCAATTCCTTGGAAGGATTGTCGAGGAACTGAACAGAAAATTGCTTTCCCGACGCTGGCCAACGATTTCCAATCAGCAGAGCAAGGCGTCGCGGTCCGCCTCTTCGTCCAATTTCCGTGCGTTCCACCGTCCTCAGCGCGGCGGCGTTCTCCGGGTTAATTTCGATACTACGCCGGACAGCGCGTTCGGCCTGCGCGGACGTGAGTGATTTCGGAATGCAGACGATTGGTTGCATAGTTTAGGTCCTTTGAATTCTGGCCTTCGAGAAAATGGATGCGTCTGAGACCTAAGTCGTTCCCCTCGCCTTTGGATTTGTCCCGTTTCGCCATGTGGAAGTCGCTTGGTTATAGGAGACTGCCTCAGCTGCTGCAAGGGGAAAGGCAGTTCAGATTTAAAGCTTCGAGACAACACTGCCAACACACTTCTACTTACCGGATACCGACTCGATAAAAGCAGGCCGCTGCATTTGTTGCCGAAGGGTCGGAAAATGTGGTGGTACCATTCAGGCCCAGGATGTCTTCTTGTAAAGAAACAAACGCTGGCACACCGCCGAGATCAACAGCCCGTTCCACAAAATAACGAACGCCAAATACGCTCTGCCAGGTGATGGAAGCGCCTGTCTGCGCTGTCCAACTGACACTCACTATTCGCAATACCGAACTGTTGTCGGTCGGCGATGAAGAAGCTTTCCATTCCTGCCAGTTATTCATGCCATCGCCATCCGTGTCGGCAAAATCGTCTGAGCCGTCGGTCTTCAATCCATATTTCCACAACCATGTATACGGCAGAATGGACGCAGGTGATTGCACTTCGTAAGCACCGACGTCGACAAAGGTGCTGACCAGGCGCGGATGATTTTCAAAATCGACCCACACACCCGCGTTCGTGACGTAGGTATTATTACCAGAATTGATGCACGGCGAATCGGCAGCCAAATGTAAATCGCGAGTGGCATAATTGATAAACTTCGGCGCATTCGTGAAGCAACCGCCGAACAAGGGTTGAGTGCAACAGGAGGACATGAATGTTCCACCAGCCCAATTGGAACCGGAACCACTGGTTACCGAATTGGAATAGACAATCCCATTGTAGAGCGTCGAACTATACACCCCACCCCCGCCCGAGACGGCAACGTTTCCGACCACGGTGCAATTGTAAAGCAGGCCGCCATAGTTTCCACCGCCTTGATTGGTGGCGATGTTGTCGCAGAGGATACAATTGTAGAGCACGCCTTGCACAGAACCACCGCCAAAGAGGTTGCAAGTATTGCTCGAGAGTAAACAACTGTACAATGTTCCCCCAGAACTGCCGCCGCCCGATCCACTGGCCCGATTGTTAACGATGGCGCAGTTGTAATTGGTACTTTGATGCGTTCCACCCCCGCTTGTTTTGGCTATGTTATTGGAAATCAAACAGGAGTAATTCGTCCCTCCAAAGGTGCCCCCAGCCAGCCCGCCAGTACTGAAGTCAGTGCTAATATTCCCAGCGACAACGCAATTGGACATCAGACATTGATATGCTCCACCGCCGCCCCCCGTGCCCGTGACGTAATTGCTAATGACCGAACAGGAATAAAGATTCGCGCGAAAGGCGCCTCCACCGGCAAACGACGAGGTGTTGGTAATGATCACGCAATTCTTCAAATCACCGCCGTAGACACCTGCCCCGTTCATCGCTGCAG
>JAQGOU010000569.1 GCA_028293445.1 Verrucomicrobiales bacterium
TTTTGCCCTCGCGGGCTCTCTCTCGTAAATGGAGAAATGACGATGGCCCGTGCGGCGTTAAGTCCATCCAAAGGACCTTGCCTCTGCACTTGTGTCCTGTTCGCCTGTCGCGCGCTGATTTGTGTAATGCTCAAAACCAAACGTGAAACTACCGCGCGGAAAAGCTAACCGCCGGTCCACCTCCACAAAAAAAACATTCTCGCCCTCAGGCTTGCCGCCGAATTAAACTGCGTCCTTATCCGTCTCACTTGGCGCTTTTGGAAAAGAAAATGATGAAACTTACATTTCTGGCTTTGGTTCTCTCGGCTTCTCAGATCTTGATGGCTGCCCCCGATCCAATCTCTCCCGTCGACAAGGATGGCAAAACACTGAACCTCGATTTCGAGACGGGGACACTCAAAGACTGGCATGCCGAAGGAAATGCCTTTGAGCAACAACCAGTAAAAGGCGACGCGATACTCAAACGCAATGGTCCGGGCGGAAAGAGCGGTCATCAGGGTAATTATTGGATCGGCGGCTACGAGATGGTTGGCGACGACGCCATGGGCACATTGGTCTCAGAACATTTCAAAGTGACGCAGCCCTGGGCTTCCTTTCTGATCGCCGGTGGGAATTGGCCGTCGACCTGCGTCGAACTCGTGGATGCCGAATCGCAAAAGGCTTTCTTCAAAGTCTCCGGTGAAGACAGCGAAAATCTGCGTCCCGTGGTCGTCGATTTAAATGCGAAGCTCGGTAAAGAAATTTTTATCCGCATCGTCGATCAACAGAAGGGCGGCTGGGGTCACATTAACTTCGACGATTTTAAACTCTACGCGAAGCGCCCGAAATTCCCGAACGAACTGGATGCGAAAAAGCAAACCTCGGTGCCGGAAGCTGACGCGGTTCTTTACGAAGGCCTTTCGCCGGAAGATGCCGTGACGAAGATGACCTTGCCGCCGGGATTCAAAGCGACGCTCTTCGCTGGTGAGCCGGACGTGAAACAGCCGATTGCTTTTGCGATTGATCATCGCGGACGCCTCTGGGTCGCCGAAGCTTACACTTATCCGATTCGTGCCAAGGAAGGCGAAGGCAAAGATCGCATCCTCGTCTTCGAAGATACGAATGGCGACGGGAAATTCGATAAACGCACCGTGTTCATCGAAGGATTAAATCTGGTCAGCGGCATGGAACTCGGTTTCGGCGGCGTGTTCGTCGGCGCAGCGCCGTATCTGATGTTCATTCCGATTCAAGATGGCGATGAACCGAAGCCCGCCGGTAAAACAGAAATTCTCCTGGATGGTTTTGCGTATCAGGACACGCACGAGACGTTGAACACATTCAAATGGGGACCGGACGGCTGGCTCTATGGTTGTCACGGTGTCTTCACGCAATCGAACGTCGGTAAGCCCGGTGCACCGGATAGCGAACGTGTCCGCATCAACGCCGGGGTGTTTCGTTATCACCCGACGAAAAAGATTTTTGAAGTGTTCGCCGAAGGCACGAGCAATCCGTGGGGCATTGATTTCGATGAACATGGACAGCTGATCAGCGAAGCGTGCGTCATTCCGCATCTGTTTCACCTCGTGCAAGGCGGACGTTTCACGCGTCAGGCCGGGTCGCATTTCAATCCGTTCGTTTTCGATGACATCAAAACGATTGGTGATCACGTTCATTACGCGGGCAACAAAGGACCGCACGCCGGCAACGGCCGCTCCGATTCCGCGGGCGGCGGACATGCCCACGCGGGTCTGATGGTCTATCAAGGCGACAACTGGCCTGCCGAATATCGCGGCAACATTTTCATCGGCAACATTCACGGCCAACGCATCAACCGCGATATCCCTGAACGCAAGGGTTCTGGCTTCGTCGGCCATCACGCGCCCGACCCGATTAACTTCAACGACAAATGGTCGCAGGTGATTAACTTTCAAACCGGTCCTGATGGCGCGGTCTACTTCATTGATTGGTACGACAAGAACCAATGTCATCACAATGATCCGAACGGGCACGATCGGAGCAACGGGCGTATTTACAAGGTGAGCTATGGGGAGACGAAGTTTGAGAAAGTGGATTTGCAGAAAAAAACTGACGCAGAACTTGTATCGTCCCTTTTTGACGCTGGTAATTGGCATTTCGATCATGCTCGGCGAATCCTTCAAGAACGAGGTCAGACCACAAATTTGGAAAAGACGTTTACTGACTTCCAGATTAAAACCGTTGGGTGGCCGAACGATCTGCGAGCTCTCTGGGCTGGCTATGGTGCGGGGGCATTTACACAAAAGAAGATATCGGAACTGTTGTCATCAAAGGCAGACGAATATTGCCGCTCTTGGACGATTCAGCTCCTTTGCGAAAATCGTGGTCTAGATTTTGTCCAAGGCCTCGGACGAAGCGATTCGCATTCAATGGACCTCAGTCCCTCAGGAAAGAATATACTGAAAGAATTCGCCCGACTCGCGCGTGAAGATAAATCTCCCGTCGTGCGACTTTATCTCGCGTCCGCCCTGCAACGCTTACCCATTGAATATCGTTGGGAGACTCTCCAAGGCCTCCTCGCTCATTCCGAAGACGCTGATGATCACAATCTGCCGCTGATGGTTTGGTATGCTGCCGAGCCTTTGGCGACCGTTGATTTTAATCGCGCGCTCGCCATGTCCGAGAATGCGAAGCTGCCGAATATCCTGAACTTCACCGTGCGCCGGACCGCTGCGCTCGACACGACCGAAGCGTTCGCAGCGATCACAAAAAGTTTACTGCGCGTCAGCGACGATAAACGTCGTCTGGATATTTTGAACGGACTGAGCGCCGCCTTCCAGGGCCGCCGCAGCGCACCGATGCCGCAAGGGTGGAACGAAGTCGAAACAAAACTCGGCGCGAGCAGCAACGCCGAAATTCGCGCGCAGGTGCAATCGTTGTCCTTGACGTTCGGCAGCGCCAATGCGCTCGCCTCGCTTCGCAAGACGCTCACCGATTCCTCGGCGGATGCCAATGCGCGTCGCACGGCACTCGATTCCCTGCTCGCCGTAAAAGCCGCGAATCTCGCCACAGAGTTGCAGCAGTTACTCGGCGACGCCAATTTGCGCGGCGCAGCCTTGCGTGGTCTGGCTCTGTATGACGATGCCCAGACGCCGGTGAAAGTTTTGGCGGCTTACAATTCTTTTAATCCGGCAGAGAAACGGGATGCGCTGAGCACATTGTCAGGCCGCGTCGCTTTCGCGAAACCGCTGTTGGAAGCCGTCGCTACGGAAAAGGTCTCATCCAAAGATTTATCCGCCGATCTCGTGCGACAACTCCGCACCTTGAAAGATGAAGATCTCAACAAAGCCATCGCAAAGGTCTGGGGCGCGATGCGCGAAACCAGCGCCGACAAAAAGCCGGTCATTGAGAAATACAAAAAAGTCTATTACGCGGGCGGCTCACAACCCGGTGACGCCTCACGAGGACGGCTGGTTTTCAGCAAGACCTGTCAGCAATGTCACACGCTCTTCGATACCGGCGGTAAGGTAGGCCCTGATCTCACCGGCTCCAATCGCGCCGATCTCGGTTACATCCTGGAAAACATTGTCGATCCGAACGCCGTCATTCCAAACGATTACCGCGCCTCCACCATTGAAATGAAAGACGACCGGATCATCACCGGCATCGTGAAGAAGCAGGACGAGAACACGGTGACGGTTGTGACCCCGAACGAGACGATGGTACTTCCGCGAAAAGAAATCAGTTCGATGCAACAAAGCCAGCTCTCCATGATGCCCGAAGGGTTGATGGATCAGCTGAACGAGCAGGATGTGCGCGATCTTCTCTATTACCTGAGCCGTCCCGGACAAGTGCCGATGGCGCAAGCCGCGGCCAAATAATTGCCGTTAAGGCGAAAGCAATTTCGTGCGGTAGAATCTTTGGCGATTCGTGACCGTATCGGTGAACTGATACGTGCCACCATTAAAGGTGACATTCGTCGCGACAAACCAATTCGCAAGATTCGTTGATGATTGAATCTCGTAAGTGCTTCCGCTTCCGCCAGTGAGCATCAAGGTCAGCTGCGTACCGACGACGCTGGCGGATCCAAATTGTGCGGCTTGAGGAACCCGCACGATGAGCATCGCGTTGCTGCTCACGATTCCACCCGCAGCATTCGTCACCGCCACGGAGTAAGCACCTGCGTCAACAGGTTGCACATTCGTGCGGGTGTAAAACAAATCCGTCGCCCCAGGAATATTCGAGCCTTTGAAGCGCCACTGATAGGAATGTGGTTCAGTTCCATTTGCCTCCGCGCTGAATGTCACGTCGGTACCGGCCACAACGCTTTGGCTTTGCGGTTGTAGGGTGATCTGGGGCGGAACATTTAAAAATAACTCCGCGTCAACTGTTTTGGCAGGGCCCACCCCGTTCAGGACAACGGCAGAATAGAATCCGATGTTGCCCGCACTGACATTGGTGAGAGTCAGAGAAGAGGCCGTGGCGCCGGCGAGGTTGGTGCCGTTAAAGCGCCATTGGTAACTCTGCACATTTCCGGTGGCCTCAACAAAGAAAGTGGCATTGCCGCCGGGGTTCGCCCCCGTATCCATCGGATCGGCCAGGATCAATGGAGGATCGAGATACTCAACTTTTATGTCATCGAACCAAACGTTGCCACTGACGTTTCCACGACCGACCGAACCGATCGACACAGAATCCCAAGTGGCAGGCGTTACGTCGTAAACAGTCCGTTCCAGACTACCGTCCACCGAAAAGTTAACCGTCGTTTCATCCTCCATCTGTTCGATCTCAAATCGGTGCCAGCCATTGGACCGCGTGACCAAACCTTGTTCATAAAGATTGCAGTAGCCGCTGTCGAATCCGTTCAAGACCCGCGCCTGGTAATAAGTGGGGTCACTGCTTTCAAATTCAAATTCACCGGTTTGGTTCGTGCCGAAATTAGGATCGAAGCGACCGGCCGCCAGAATTTGCTCCAAACCAGATCCATAGCTGTTCGTGTAGGAACGCATTTCACCGAACCAGCGCGTCTGCGTTCCGCCATCATCGTAAATCCAAAAGGTGGCTTTGCGGTGGCCTTCAACTTCGATTGGCAATTGGTGGAATATCTTCTCGAGTGAGTTTCCGCACAGAGCACTGTTGGTCCCGGCGTGAGTTTGGAGCGCAGAACGAGTCATCATGTTGTCTCCCGTAGCGTTGGTCCAATTGAGCAGGTTCGTTTCGAAGTTTTCGGAAAACACCACAAAGGAATCGAAGGACAAGGTCGCTTCCTCGCTCAGGGTCGCGCCGTAAGGATTCGTGATCGTGACCGAATAAAATCCGAGCAGTGCAGGTTGCACGTTCGTCACGATGAAACTGCTGTTCGTGGCTCCGAGGAGATTCGCATCGTTAAAGTGCCACTGATAATGCAGTCCACCCTGGCCGACCGCCGTGACCGAGAAGGTCGCATTGCTCCCACGCGGAATCGCTGCGTCTGTCGGCTGTTCTAGAATGGAAGGCGGCCCCTTGACGATCAACAAGGCATTGGAACTGACAACGCTGCCAGCGACGTTCGAGACCCGAACAGAATACTGTCCGGTCTCCGAAGACTGTACATCCTCGAGAAGAAGTTCGCCTTCATAACCGCCGTCAATGTCCAGGCCATCATGCCGCCATTGATAGTTGAACGGCGGAGTTCCGTTTACCGAGGCGGAAAGCGTAACATTCGTTCCCGCGAAGAAGGTACCGCCTTGAGGCTGGGTCAGGATGCCTGGCGGAAAATTAATGGCCAGAGCCGCATTGGAACTTTGCACGGTGCCAAAGCTGTTCGAGATAACGACGAAAAAATTACCCATGTCATTGGAAATGACATTGACCCGACGGTAGCTC
>JAQGOU010000572.1 GCA_028293445.1 Verrucomicrobiales bacterium
TACGCGTATAAGGCACTTTTCCGGGACCGCCGAAGAGCCTTTTACGCGTAAAAGGCAGTTTCGGACGACGGCGCAACGCACTTTTCGCGTAAAAGGCGTTTTTTGGGTCCCATTTTTTTGCCTTTTACGCGTATAAGCCAGTTTTCCTGACGCCGGAATTTCTGCCTTTTACGCAAATCACCTTTTTCAAGTGCCTGACACACAGCGGGAAGCGGTAGCGATGAATCGGGAAGTCGATCGAGAGAGGCGCTCGGTATGGTAGTTTGGAGTCACGGCTTCAGCCGGTAAACCGTCCGAATTGCGGCGGTGCTAATCTGTCCCATCAACTGACGAATGGACGTCGCGCCGGCTAAAAGCCGGGACTCCGAACCTTCCGAACCCTTCGGAACCCGAACTGGCGCACTTCCGCGCTGGTCATGGGCGGAAATTAATCTAAATTTTTATCCATGCCTTTCGTCCAAACCGCCATGCGTCTGTATGCCAAAGCTTTGCTCCTCTCCGTTTGCTGCTTTTCTGCAGTGACGCTGTTCGCCGAGGCACCGTTGCCACAGCTGCGGCTGAAACAGACCTACGAAAAGGTGGCGATGCAGCGGCCGATGTGGTTGTGCGAAGCACCGGATGGCAGTAAACGCATTTTTGTCGTGGAACAGCGCGGGCGCATTTTGATCATGCCGAAGGATCGGAGCGCTTCGGAGGCGAAGACGTTTCTGGATATCAGCGATCGCAAGCCTTTCGACAAAAATGAGGAAGGGTTGCTCGGGTTTGCCTTTCATCCGAAATACAAACGGAACGGGAAGTTCTACATTTTCTATTCGCAGCAGGATCCGAAGCGCACGGTGATCAGCGAGTTCAAGGTTTCCAAGGATGCGGATGTGGCGGACAAGAGTTCGGAGCGGATTCTCATGCAATGGGAGCGGCCGAATTGGAATCATGATGGTGGCCAGGTTTCGTTTGGGCCTGATGGTTATCTCTACATTGGTGTCGGAGACGGCGGCGGGAAGAATGATCAGTATGGAAATAGTCAGAAGACGGATAGTTATATGGCGAAGATGCTGCGGATTGACGTCGATTCGCGGACCGGTTCCCTGCCCTACGGCATTCCGAAGGACAATCCGTTTGTGAAGGATAAGAAGTTTCTGCCGGAAATCTACGCGTGGGGACTGCGTAATCCGTGGCGTTTCTGTTTCGATCGCAAGACGGGTCTGCTCTATTGCGGCGATGTCGGCCAGGATAAATGGGAGGAGATCGATATCATCGAAAAGGGCGGCAATTACGGATGGAGTTATCGCGAAGGGTTCCATGAATACAAGGAGGGTGCCCCGGCGAATGCGAAATTCCTCGAGCCGATCCTGGAATATCCGCATACGGTGGCGCTCGGCACGAATCATTTACCCGGTCTGAGCATCACGGCTGGTTATGTTTATCGGGGAAAGAAGATTCCGTCGTTGCGCGGCGTCTATGTGTATGGGGATTGGGCCAATGGGATCCTTTGGGGCCTGCGCTATGAGCAGGGAAAAGTGACGCAAGACGGTGTGCTGGAAATGGCGCCGAAGGTTTTCCCGCCGCGACAGATTTCCAGCTTCGGGGAGGACGAAGAGGGAGAGATCTATCTGCTCGGGTACGACAGTAAAATTTATGCCGTGGAGGAAGCGCCGACGACCCGGACGGCGGAGGTGAAATGATGCAAAACGGAAAGCAACCTCACCCTAACCCTCTCCTTCCCAGGAGAGGGAACAGCAAGTGTGCATCTTTGGGTTTTCAAATGCCGTCCGACAAATCCAGCGTTCGATTTGCAAAAGAGACGGAATGCGATTCTCCCTCTCCTGGGAAGGAGAGGGCCCAGCATCCGCAGAGCGGTGCCGCCGATCTCTGTTCTAACTGGGTGAGGTTGCTTTCCGTACTTTATCGTGAAATCGTAATAAGACTCAACCAGATCACCTTATCCCTTCATCAAGTGTTTAACCGATTCCCTGAAACTCATTGATAACAGAAATCTAAAACGTTAATCTTGGAACGTCTCCCCGCATCTCTTTTATGTTAAAAGTTACTGGACCAGGTTCGATTACGACTTGTGACGGCATCACTCGTCGGGATTTTCTTCAAGTCGGGGCACTGGGCGCGCTTGGCCTTTCGCTCACGCAACTCGCTCAACTGCAAGCCGCCGGTGCGGTGAAAAAGGATGACAACAAGTCATGCATCCTGATCTTCAACCTGGGCGCGCCGAGCCAGATCGATACGTGGGACATGAAGCCGGATGCGCCATCCGAGATTCGCGGACCCTTCAAACCGATCCGCACGAATAGTCCTGAGATCCAGATTTCTGAAATCTTCCCGTTAACGGCCAAGCATGCCGATAAGTTTTCGCTGGTGCGCAGTTGTTATCACAATGCCGCTGCCGTGCATGATACCGGTCACCAAATGATGCAGACCGGTCGACTGTTTACCGGTGGCATTAATACGCCGCACGCCGGTTGTGCGGTGGAATATCTGCTTGGGCGTCGCAATGAATTACCCGGTCACGTCATTCTCCCGGAATCGATGGGACCAACGGGTGGCAACCTTCCGCACGGCCAGGATGCAGGGTTCCTCGGTAAATCCTACGACCCGTTCGTGCTGAACTCGAACCCGGCCCAAAAAGATTTTCGTGTCCCTGACCTGTTGCCACCGAAAGAGATTGGCGAAGCACGGCTCCAACGTCGCCAGACCTTGCGCCAGATCGTCGATCAAACGACCAAGAGTTTTGAAGCGAGTCCGAACGCGCAGCTGATGGATGCCAATTTCGCTTCCGCTTACCGGCTCATGACCAGCCCGAAAGCGCGTGAAGCATTTGATCTCACCAAGGAACCGCTGAAAGTGCGCGAACGTTACGGCATGAACCGCTTCGGGCAATGTTGCCTACTCGCCCGCCGGCTCGTGGAAGCGGGTGTGCGGTTCGTGACGGTGAACAGCTTCATCACGGTGTTCGATGAAATCACCTGGGACATTCACGGCTCCAAACCTTTCACCTCGATTCAAGGGATGAAAGAGATCGTCGCGCCGATGTATGACCAGGGTTACAGCGCCTTGCTCGAAGTTTTATTCCAACGCGGCATGCTCGATACCACGATGGTGGCGGCACTCGCCGAGTTCGGCCGCACGCCGAAGATCAATCCAGCCGGTGGACGCGATCATTGGCCGAATTGTTGGACGGTGAAGTTTGCCGGGGGCGGTGTGAAAGGTGGACGTGTCGTCGGCAAGAGCGACGAAATCGGCGGTTATCCGACCGAACGTCCGACGGCGCCGAAGGAAGTGGTCGCCACGATATTCAAATCGCTCGGACTCGATCTTGAGACGCATCTGCCGGGACCGAACAATCGTCCGTTCTCGCTCGTTGATTTCGGCACGCAACCGATCAAGGAGCTTTTCTAAGCCACGCAGCAACCCTCCGACATATGTTAGTGAAAAACTCCCGGCTCCTTTCTGTCTGCTGCCTTGGTGCGTTCATCGCGAATGCCGCGTTTGCCGCCGAATCCATGATGGTCATTCCACAGCAATTCACGCTGACGGGAAAATCTGCGCATCAGTTGCTCATCGTCGAGACAGTGCAGGACAAGCGGTTGATTGGGCAGATCACCAATGATGTCACGTTTGCCTCGAGTGATCCGAAGGTTTTAAAAATCGAGAACGGTGTGGCGTTGCCGGTCGCCAATGGCACGGCCACCATCGTCGCTAAAGTCGGCAAGAAGACTGCGAAGGCGGAGGTGACCGTCGACAAGATGGATCAGCCGTTTGAATGGAATTTCCGCAATCAGGTGCAACCAGTGCTGGCGAAATCAGGCTGCAGCTCGGGTCCTTGTCATGGCGCGCAAGCCGGGCAGAATGGTTTTAAGCTTTCGCTACGCGGTTATGATGATGACGGAGATTACACGGCACTCACCCGGATGGCATTTGGTCGACGGATTAATTTCTTCGATCCCGGTCGCAGCATGATTCTGACGAAACCGACGACCGCGCTTCCCCACAAAGGCGGCAAGCGTTTCGACATCAATTCGCCGGAATACAAAGTTCTATCCGAATGGATTGCC
>JAQGOU010000588.1 GCA_028293445.1 Verrucomicrobiales bacterium
CTCAGACGTTTCTTATTTTTCTTTCCAACCGCAATCATCCGGATGAAAGCGGCAATGTCGGTTCCGTGCGCAGCAAGTTGGCAACGCTCGCTGGTGAAGCAATCACTGATTATAATTTCGCCTATGTTCCAGGATCGCTGGAGAGACCGGAGGAACAATCCACACGTTCCGTCTCTTCAAAGACTTTGAAGAAAGCGTTGAATGGCATCGACGTCTTGAAGCGTGAGAAATTCGCCCGACTCAAAGGACTCCGTCTCGGACTCGTCACGAATCACACTGGGGTTGATCGCGAGCGGAACACGACGATTGATCTTCTGAAGGAAGCGCCTGGCGTCCAACTCAAAGCGTTGTTCAGTCCCGAACACGGTATCCGCGGGGAAGCCGACGAAAAAATTGGAGACTCCGTTGATCAAAAGACCGGTTTGCCGGTTTATAGTCTTTACGGTGAACGTCGCGTGCCCTCACCGGAACAATTGAAAGATCTGGATGCGTTGGTGTTTGATATCCAGGACATCGGCTGCCGTTTCTATACCTATACCGCAACGCTCGGGCTTTGCCTGGAAGCGGCCGCCAAAGCGAACATCAAGTATATCGTGCTCGATCGCGTGGAACCGATCAATGCCACCAGCATCGAAGGGCCAGTCACCGATGGAACAAATAATTTTGTGGCCTATCACTCACGTCCTTTGCGCTATGGCATGACGGCGGGGGAATTGGCCAAAATGTATAATGCCGAAAGGAAATTTGGCGCGGACCTTGCGGTGGTGCAGGTGGAAAACTGGACACGCGACGAGTGGTTCGATGAAACCGGTTTGCCGTGGGTCAACCAGTCTCCGAACATGCGCAATCTCATCCAGGCGACACTCTATCCGGGGATCGGCTTGCACGAATCCGCGTTGTCGGTCGGGCGGGGGACGGATACGCCGTTTGAAGTCGTGGGCGCTCCCTATATCGATGATGTTCTCCTCGCCGAGAAATTAAATACGGCGGGACTCGAAGGTGTTCGTTTCGTCCCCATTCGATTCAAGCCGACCTACAGCACGTTCAAAGATAAAAACTGCGCTGGTGTTTTCATCGTGGTAACAGATCGCGATAAATTAAATTCCGTCGACGTCGGCATTGAATTGGCCCGGATCTTATATCAACTCTATCCGAAGGATTTCGCGATTCAGAAAATGCACCCACTTGTGCTCGATGCGCAAACCATCGCAGACATCAAAGCCAATAAGTCCCTCGCGGAAATCAAACGCGCCTGGGCTCATGACTTGTTAACTTACAAAATGCGTCGCGAGCCGTTCTTGCTTTACAAGTAACGAGTCGGTGAGCGGACGTTGAATTCAGGACGCGAGTTATTTCTGAGGATGCGTTTCGAAATCAGCATTGAAACGATGGCCAGGGAGGTCGGTGGTGGTTTCTTTATATTCTGAGCCGTTCCAGACGATGAACACCATCGTCGGGCTCGGGAGTTGACCGCGGACATATTCGTATTGCGGAAAATTACGCACTCGAATGCCGTCGAGTGCCACGATTATATCCCCGCTCTTCAAACCAGCTTTCACCACCAACTCGTTTTCGCTCAGGACATCCACTCCATCTTTCGGCGCGCCTTTGAAGCTGGCGACCGTCACCTGCTCCTTCCCTTTTGGGAAGAGAAGCTTCATAGCCTGGACGACTTCCTTTTCGACAATCTCTTTGCTGAGCTTGTCCTTGTTGCGAGTGCAAAACCGAAACAACGGGCCACCGTCATTGTAACGTTCTTTGATGTTTTTAAACCACGTATAGGCCTCGTTATACTCGCCGATTTTTTCGAGAAAAGATGCTTTAGCCTCCAGACCCGTCGCGGAATAGACTTCGCCCGCTTCGTCGGCGACCTCGCGCGCTTTATCCAATTGCTTATTTTTCAAATAATAATTGATCAGCCAGTCTGCATAGTAGGAGGCCAGAACTCTATCGGTGACCAGCTCGTACCCTTTCTTGTAATACTCTGCCGCTTTCTCCTCGTTCTTTCTACGATTGAAATAATCTGCCAGATGAAAATAGTAGGTTGGCCATGCCTCTGCCGCCGTGCCCATGACCTTTTCGAATTCCTGCGGCTTCTCCTCGAGGTACTTTGCGCCCTCGGCGACGGCCATAATCGAGAACTCCATCATCGGCTTATAGATTTCCAGATATTGTTCGTAAGTCGGCTTGTCCTTGTATTTCACCTTCACGAGGTTTTCGGAGATGATGCGGTTGTAGGGCGCGAGTTGATGTAATTGCTCCATCACTTGAATGTTATCGGCGCGGTCCGTCAGGCTCGGATGATTCATGCGAGGGTAGGGATTGTAAACGGACCCGGGCGGTGGATTGTGGTTATGCCATTCGTTAATGTGTGGATTGGGATTCGGCCGATAATCCTCGCCATTTGGTCCGCTATAACAGAGCCAGTTCCAACATTCAGCGGGAGTTAAGTGAGGCATTGCGACTGTAACAACGAAACAATCATTCACGGCTTTCTGAAACGATTCGGTACTGCTGGCATTAAATCGCCGAACGAAGGGGTAAAGATAAAGACCTCCAAACACTTTCTCGCACTCTGTCGCAAAACTCGCTGCTGGTTCATGGTTGCCCCATTTGTGTTCGAGGAAGTCATAATTGTTTCGGACCGCGCTACACAGGTGCCTTTGCAGAAAGTTCGCCCAGACTCCCCAGCCAAGCACCTGCACTTTCGCGGTGCCTTGCGTATCGCTTTCAAAGCAGCGAGTCGGCAACACATTCAATGCTTCGACAAGCTTCTCCGTCGCGAGAGCTTTCTTTTGCGCCAAAGCGTAAACCTTGTTCACCTCGTCAATCTCGTTCTTCAGGCTGACCTGCAGGAGTTGGTGCCCGGCGGAAACACTGTAATCGCGAGAACTCACGCTCCGGCTATAGTCCGCTACGGTCGCCATTTCTTTCTCCTTCAACTTACTCCAGACCGTGCTCGGATCGATGGAAGCGCACGCTGCTTCAAACCACGCTTTCTTCTCAAAGAGTTCGAGATCCTTCTCCGCCTTAAATCCCCGATAATCGCCGGTGATGAACGCATGCAAGACCACTTTCCATCGCGCGAGATAAGGATCGCTGGCGTCGATCTTTTCGAGCTTCGCCAACGCCCCGCGTTGATCTTGTATTAATGCCCCGAGCATGACTTCGGCAAATTGTCCATTCACACCAAAAGGATTCCCGTCGTTGAGTTGGCGTGCGAGCGCCAGGTGCGCGGTCATTCGGCAAAGAGGCCAGCGGTAATCACAGAATTCATCCGCGTTTTCACGCAAGGTAAATGCCCCAAGTACGACCGCAGCTTGCTCGTGCAAACCCGGGTTGCGGAAATCGATCTGCAACGCACTTGAAACGGCCTGGTTTACTTCTTCGATGCTGCTCGCTGTGCCCTCGGTCAGCGAAATAAGAATGGATTTATCCTCTCCGTCCTGGGAGGTAGGATTTTTCGTCTGCTGCAATTTTTGAAAGATGGCAGTGGTCAGTCCATCGTAAACTTCCGGCGACCAGACGGCGTTTACAGGGAGCTGCAATTTGATCGGGCCATCTTTTGCAGTGAAGATAATTTCGACATCATAATTCGGGGCACGAAAGCTGCCGCCCGATTCGGTCGCCTTGACCGAGAATTGTTTGGGGTCGGGCAATTTCCTGTTCTTCGCGTAGAACGCCATTTCCGCGATGTCGGTGATGATGTTCTGAACAATGTATTGCGATTCATTTTGGAAAGGGGTTTTGAAGTAACCGCCCGAATTGGCTTGTGCCGGGAACTGAGAGGCCGCAGTCGTTTCTTTTTTCTTTCCGCAGCCGACAAACAACAAAACGGTAATCAGCAGAAATCCGAGGGAATTGCGTCGAAACATGACTCGCAAAATACCGCAAATCGTTTTCGCCAGAAGCCAAATCTGTCACTGGTGAGCCGCCGCTTAGTGAAGCTGCCTGACACCGCTAACTTTCCTTCGTCTTCAAATGAAGTCCGAAAATATTACTTCTTGCCCTCTGTGATCATCGGGAAATTATCGGTGCGAAAGGGTGAGGCGGGCAGGCCTTCTCTGTTCCAGAGGTTGACGACCGGATAATCCGCCCAGCCGAAGCGGACCGCGATGGGGTTCTCCACATTGGGGCTGCTGACGACGACTGTATCAGTCCCTTCAATATCTGCGATGGCCCAGACCCACTTCTTATTTGAGTCGCAAATCGCGAAGCTCTTCAGCGCTCCGCCGTGTGTGGTTAATCCTTTGCCGACGTGATCAAACTTCAGGAACGCTTTGTCGTCTTGAAATCTTACGCTCTTATAAACAGGGCCTGAGTAGACGATCTTGTCGCCGTAAGCGAGCGCCCGTGCCGCCAGGGCCAGGCGTCCTCCCACCGGCGCTTTCTTTGCAGGATGGATGTTACGCTCTTCGCCCACATCAGTGATGACCGCCATACCGACCTTCGGCAGAAATTTCGTCGTGAGCAGTTGCGCTTCGCGGAGTTCGGCCCAATCGCTGTCGCCGGCGGTTGGCTTGATCGGCTTGAACGGCGCGAGTTGAACACAGCAAAAAGTGAAATCGCCCTGGTTCCAAACCTGACGCCAATCGCGAATCATATTCGGGAACAGCACGCGATATTGTGCGGCCCGTTCCGCATTATTTTCGCCCTGATACCAGATCGCACCTTTAATTCCATACGGAACGATGGGGGCGATCATGCCATTAAATAATTCGCTCGGTTTGTGTGGCGCGTAGGGAGCGGTTGGCTTCTTCTTATTCTTGTCCGACAGGCGTTCTTCCTCGACCAATTGCTTTTCGTAAGCGGCCTTCGCCTGACTATAGTTCTGCTCCTGCTCGGTATAAGCTTCAAAAACATCTTTCCCGGCGGGGATCCGGGCGAGACTTTCGTGGCTGGTCCAGGATTCGACCGGCGTGCCGCCCCAATCGCTTTGAATCAATCCGACCGGCGTTTTACGGGCTTTGTGCAAGTCCTTTCCGAAATAATATCCGACGGCAGAAAATCTTGCGGCAGCATTGGATGAACAAATCTCCCAGTGTCCTTCGACATCATCGCGTGGGACGTCTGATTTAACATTGGGCACGACAAACAAACGCATCAGTTGATTGGTTGCCGATGCGATGTCCTCCTGCGGCTCAAACGATTTGCTCAACGGCCACTCCATGTTCGATTGGCCGCTGCACAACCAGACTTCGCCGACGAGCACGTTGGTGAATTGAATGGATTCCGCTCCGGCTGTGACCGTGAGTGTATCCGCGTCACCCTGTTTTAAACTGTGCAACTTCACCGTCCATTTTCCGGTGCGAGCCGTAGTGGACACTTTGTTTGCGCCGAACGTTACGGTGACAGATTCGTTGTCCTTGGCCCAGCCCCAGACCGGCACGTTCATGTCCTGTTGCAGAACCATGTTATCCGAAAAAATATGCGGCACGCGGAGCGTGGATGTCGGTTTGGTGGGGATTGGAAAAATTCCGATCGGTGCCGGATTGGACGGAGCATTCGTGCGCGAGGTTGTGACAGCAACAGGTTGCGACTCCGGTTTAGGGACATGCTGGGTCTTGCAAGCCGTGAAGCTAAGAAAAGCGAAGAGCGCAAACAGTGACCCGACATTTTTGGACATACGAAATAATGCACCGTATGAGGAGCCGTTCGTCAATCGCGAAAGGGCGGGGGAGCAAGAATTAACCACGGATGGAAGAAACGTGGTGGCCCCGCATCACAACGGGTCGCGGCTGTGTCGCAGACCAGCCGCAGCGGATGAATAAAGAACACGCTCTCGAGCTATTGGCTGAATTCTTTGAGATTTCCGCCCCGAAGCACAAAAAGTTTTGTTGTCAGTCGGTATGAGCCTTGGGCGGTGGCTCGGTGGACAATGTCCCTCATCTTTTTGAGGCCCTCAGTATCCTGGCTACCCGTCACAACCAGAAGATCACGAGTCGGAATGGCCACAACGATCTCGCCATGCACGTCCTTTTCAACGTCGCTCCAGACCGAGTCAAGGAGTAACAAGCTGGCTTCGTAATCTCCTCCAGCGGTTATCATATAAAGGCCATTCGTTCCGTGTCGTTCAATGTTGGTGAGCAATCGTTTCAGGTTCTTACAAGCAAGGTCTCTCAAGTCTTGGCGATTGATGTGAAATTTTTCCAGATCGTTCGGCTGAAAATAAGAGATGTTCTTTGGGGAATCTTCTGCGTAAACGATTATCAGGTCCGAGTTCAATTCTTCATACACTGGCTCGGGCACCACCTTGGCACCACGACTCATTAAAGCCTTTCGATATTCCTCGAGCCAAGGGCGGTCTTTGATGATGGGAATGATACGGGTTGAATCAAGTGCTGCTGGCAATTTCAAACTCGCTATAGTTTCCAAACCGGACGTCACATACCTCTGGATCACGTCCTTTTTTGATTTAGGGTCCTGTTTGTAAACGTCGTAGGCGTTGTTAAGGAATGAGGTGGTTTCCCGGCCATCAATGGTTGTTAATTTCACCTCCATCTCTCTGACAATTTCTACCTTGAATTCAGGAGAGGATTTCCGGAAAGCCTCAGCAATCTCAGATGTAAATTGATTCGGAGAAAGAATATCCGATTTTGAACAACCAGAACAAAGCCCAAGAGCAGCCAGGATCGCCTGAATGAAGCGCTTCATATTACAAATGCCTTTTTCCGGAGCCTCGGCCTACCTAATTTACATCCCCAACACCCGATCAATCCGTTTCAACACGCGATCTTTCCCGAGCACTTCCAGCAAATGATACAGGCTTGGGCCCGCGCCTGCGCCGGTGCAGGCCATTCGGGTCGGATGCACGAGCGGACCGGCTTTGATGCCGAGTTCGCCGGCAATCTTCTTCAACGTAAGTTCCAAATTGGGGGCGGTGAATTCTGTGAGCTGCGCAAAGGCATCGCGCAATTTCTGCAAACGACCTTTGGCTTCGGCAGTGAATTCTTTTTCAATGAGTGCCGGATCGATCGTCACGTCTTCGTTGAAATAGAACCCGGCATAGGCGGGGAGTTCGCCGAAGTTTTTCACTTTGCCACGACAGGTATCGACGGCGGCAGCGACGTAGGCGGCGGGGAATTGTTCCAATGGAAACTTCGCATGCTTGAAAGCTTCGATCCCCAATTCACGAAAACGTTCCGGGGCCATCTCGCGGATGTATTCGCCGTCGAGCCAGTGCAGTTTATCTAAATCAAACTTCGCGTTGTGACGGAGAATGTTGGGCACGTCGAACAGTTTGACGATCTCATCCAGCGGCATCTTCTCGCGATTATCTTTTGGCGACCAACCGAGCAGGCAAAGATAATTCACCACCGCTTCCGGCACGAAACCTTCATCCATGTAAAACTTCAGCGATGAACCTTTGTCGCGCTTGCTCATCTTCGAGCCATCGAGCGGATTCAGGATCAGCGGGATGTGGCCATACTTCGGCGGTTCCACGCCAAACGCCTGAAACATCGCGATATGTTTTGAAGTGTTCGAAAGATGATCTTCGCCACGGATGACGTGCGTCACTTTCATTTCGAGATCGTCTACGACGTTGACGAAATGAAACACCGGCTGGCCGTCGGAGCGGACGATGACGAAATCGGGATCGGCCTCTTCGCGATCGGTCAGTTTCCGTTCGACGTCGCCGACGACAATGTCCGGAATCAGAATCGGTGTGCGCCGCATCTTGAACTTCACGGCGCCTTCGTGATCGTAGGCGAACCCTTTGTCCTTCAATTCCTGGACGCGCTTCTTGTAGAGGTCGCCGCGTTGCGATTGGAAGTAGGGACCGTAATCACCTTTGCTCGGGCCTTTGGCGTCGGGAGTGGTCGGGCCTTCATCCCAATCGAGTCCGAGCCAGCGCATGCCATGGAGAATGACATCAACGGCTTCCTGGGTATTCCGGGCGGTATCCGTATCTTCGATGCGGAGAATAAAAGTGCCGCCGGTGTGGCGGGCGTAAAGCCAATTGAAGAGCGCAGTGCGCGCGCCGCCAATGTGAAGGAAGCCCGTCGGACTCGGTGCAAAGCGAACACGAACATTCATGTGATTGATGCGTTAAAAATTATCTGCCAAACCGGAGGCGAGAAATTACGCGTGAGCCTTGACCAAGGCAAGCATGCAGCAAAGTGATAGCTCTAAACAGGACGATGCAGTCGAGAAGATTTTTAACCAAGGATGAACGATAAACCCAGGGCGGTGGAACCGCATCCACGGAGCGCGGCTGTGTCCCGCTTAGCGGGACCAGCCGCAGCAGATGAATAAAGAAACACGCTCTCCAAATATCTATATCGTTGGCATGGCAACCTGCTGCGCCTGGTGCTTTGCACACAGGCGTGGTCCGAAGAATCTTGTTCGATTTGCTCGATCCTTCGAGATTGTAGTACGGATAAAGACCGACAATTGCTTCAAATTGCTTGGCACAGTTCCTGAATTGATGTTAATGGGAAAATCACCTCGGGAGCGTGGTTAAAAAGAGCCATTTCTTGTAAGTTGCTGACTTACAGCGCCGTGCTACCGAGAAAACTGGTTTTCTTACCGCAAACAGCTTTGTTTCTGCCGAAAAAACTAGTTTTCGTACCCGACGCAGCTTTGTTTTGGGGAAGAAAACTATTTTTCTCGACTCAAACGTTACGACGGAGCCTCCAAAACTAGAATTCATGTACCTCCCATTCTGGGAACACCGAGAAAACTAGAATTCATGCACCTCCCATTCCGGGAACACCGGGAAAACTAGATTTGTCGCCTCTCCCATCTCGGGAGCACCGACAAAACTAGAATTGTTGGCGCTCCCATCTTGGGAGCGTCGAGAAAACTAGAATTGTCGTCGCTCCCATGATGGGAGAGACGGGAAAAACGTCGCGGACGGCAAAAACGAAGCTGTTTCTGCCGATCTTTTTGGTTTGGACGCCGAAAACGTTACGTTGTTGGCCGATTTCGGATTCCTCCTCTCGCCAACGTTTCAGCAGAGGCGTCCGGAACAGAAAAATCAGTTCCGTCGTTACGACGCGATACGCAAAAATCTGCTAGGGAGAGAAAAACATGACGTTTTTCACGAGGTTTTCGGCTTTCCCGTCGAAAACATTTTCGTCGCTCGGGGATTCTTTTCACGCTTATCCAAGCCACGAGAAAACTGCGCGCTTTCGCGAAGTGCGCAGACAGGCACTTGATTCCTTGGCGAGCATGGTTACAGTTTCTTCCAACATGCTCAGAAAAATGTTTTGGGCCTCTTCCAGGGGGCTTTTTTGTTCCCTTCTCGCTTGCGGGATTTTGTCGCTCAACGCTGAGGAGGCAAAAAAGGATCCGGCCTCCCCGCATCCAGCACCGGAAAAGGCACCGAAGAAGGAGAAAACCGAGTCTTCCGCTCCAGATCCCGAGATTGCCATCAAGAGCTTCAAGGTTGCCACTAATCTTCATGTCTCGGTCTTCGCGTCGGAACCGATGTTGGCCAACCCCGTTTGCTTCACGATTGATGCAAAAGGGAAGTTTTATGTCGCCGAAACGTTTCGCATGAAAGAGGGGGTGATCGACAATCGCGGTTTTCAAAACTGGATCGACGATGAACTCGCCTGCAAAACCGTGGAAGACCGGCTTGCGATGATTAAGAAGCACGCGGCTGATGTCCCGGAGATGTTTAAGGAGTGGTCCCGGGAATCAGAAAAAATCAGCCTCATCGAAGACACTGATGGCGATGGCAAGGCCGATAAATATTCCACGTTCAGCGAGGGCTATACGAATGCGCTCGATGGTCTCGGTGCCGGATTGCTGTCCCGCAACGGCGAGGTTTATTTCACCTGCATGCCGAGCCTTTATTCCCTGCGCGATAACGACGGTGATGGAAAAGCGGACGAGAAGAAAATTTTAAGCACCGGTTATGGAGTTCGCTACGCCTTTCTCGGACACGACCTGCACGGCTTGCGGATCGGTCCCGATGGAAAGCTCTATTTCAGTTGTGGTGATCGCGGCTTCAACGTGACGCAGAACGGGAAAACCATTGCGCTACCGGAAGAGGGTGGCGTTCTGCGTTGTAATCTTGATGGCTCGGATCTCGAAATCGTGGCGCGTGGTATGCGCAATCCGCAGGAGCTCGCGTTTGATGATTTCGGGAATCTTTTCGCAGGCGATAACAATGCGGATCACGGGGATCATGCCCGTTGGGTTTACGTGACGGAAAGCGGCGACACCGGTTGGCGTGCGGCCTTTCAATACATTGCCTCGCCTGTTCCGTTGGGCCCGTGGAACGCGGAAAAGATGTGGTATCCGCAACACGATGGGCAGCCGGCCTACATCGTTCCGCCCGTCGCGAATATCGGGAATGGTCCGTCGGGATTAACACATTATCCGGGCGTCGGTTTGCCGGAGCGTTATAACAACCATTTCTTCCTCTGCGACTTCAAAGGCCAGGCGCAACGCAGTCTCGTGCACAGTTTCGTGAACAGTCCGAAAGGGGCATCGTTCGAACTGGTCGACCAAACCGAGCTGATTTCAGACGTGCTCGTGACGGACATCGAATTCGGTCCGGATTGTTCCGCTTATATCACCGATTGGGTGCAGGGCTGGGACAAACCGGGCATCGGACGCATCTACAAGATCTCGCAACCTGAACTCGCGAAGAGTGAGCTGGCATTGGAAACAAAAAAGCTTCTCAACGAAGGGATGGATAAACGCGACTTGCTTGAGCTCGTGAATCTTCTGGGTCATCGGGATCAGCGCGTCCGCATGGAAGCGCAATTTGCCCTCGCGGCAAAGGGTGCTGCGAAGCCGCTCGTGGAAGTGGTGCAAAACAGCACGCACCTCTTGGCGCGCTTGCACGCGATCTGGGGGCTTGGACAAATTGCCGCGAAAGATAAATCTGTTCTTGAGCCGCTTGTCTCTTTCCTGGGCGGAACGAATAATGAAGTCCGCGCTCAGTGCGCCAAAGTTCTCGGTGACGCTAGGTTTACTGCAGCGTCCGCGGATCTCATCAAGCTTCTCCAAAACGTGAATGATCCGCGCAGTCAATATTTCGCCGCCCTCGCTCTGGGCAAGATCGGTAACAAAGATGCGGTCCTGCCGGTGATTGAAATGCTCCGCGGCAACAATGATCAGGACGCCGTGCTGCGTCATGCCGGGGTGATGGCGTTGGTTTGGATTAATGATTTGGATGGAATTCTCGCCGCGTCGAAAGATACCTCCGCGTCCGTCCGCCTCGCTTCGGCAGTGGCGTTGCGTCGGCTCGAACGTCCGGAGATTGCGACGTTGCTGAATGATAAACAGCAGAAGGTCGTGCTCGAAGTCGCTCGTGCGATTAACGATTTACCAATCGCGGCTGCGATGCCTCAACTGGCCGCACTAATTGAAGAACCTAATTACACCGAGGCGCTTTTCCGTCGCGTGTTAAATGCGAATTATCGCCTCGGCAAAAAAGAAAACGCGCTTGCGCTCGCTAAACTCGCCGCACGCAAAGAAGCGCCCGACGCTCTTCGTGCCGAGGCGCTGGAATTGCTTAGCAACTGGGCGAGCCCTTCGGGCCGCGATGGTATCAGTGGGTTGTGGCGTCCGGTAACTGGCGAACGCAATGAAGCTGATGTGCGCACCGCGCTACAGCCGCTGTTAGAAGACATCTTGAAGGCGGGCCAGCCGATGGTGCAAATGAGCGCGGCAAAATTCGCGGCCAAGTTCGAGCTGAAGGAACTATCGACCGTCTTGTTTGAAATCATTTCCGATACGAAAGGGGATCCTTACGTCCGCATCGAAGGGCTGCGCGCATTGGCCTCCATGAACGATCCGAAACTCGCCGATGCCATCAAGATCGCCTTTGAGGACACCAACTCAGCATTGCGCAAGGAAGCGATTGGTTTGCAATCGAAACTGAAACCATCCGATGCGAGCGGCAAACTGGTGGAAGCTCTGGAAAAGGGAACGCTCGGTGAGAAGCAGACCGCCCTCATCAATCTCGGCACGTTGCAAGATCCGTCGGCGGATCAGATTCTTGAGCAGTGGATGGATAAATTACTGAGCGCAACTGTGCCGCCGGAATTGCGGCTCGATCTGGTCGAAGCCGCCGCGAAACGTTCTTCTCCCGGAATCAAAGAGCGCCTGAAAAAATTCGAGGATGCACGTCCGGCGAACGATGAACTCGCCAAATGGCGTGAATGCCTGGCGGGCGGCAATGCGGCGGAAGGAAAAAAGATTTTCTTCGAACGGCCCGACACATCCTGCATGCGTTGTCACAAAATCCACGGTCAGGGTGAAGCGGTGGGACCGATTCTGGATGGGCTCGCGTCCAGGCAGTCGCGCGAGTATTTTTTGGAATCAATTATTTTGCCGAATAAACAGATCGCGCCGGAGTTTCGGACGGTGACCGTCGCTCTGAAGAACGGAACCATCTACGCAGGCCTTCTGAAGAGCGAAGACAAAAAGGAACTGGTCATTCTTTCGCCCGAAGATGGCGTCGTCAAAGTTCCTTTGAAAGATATCAAAAATCGTGGGATCGGAGGCATTTCTGGCATGCCCCAGAATTTTTCGGAGATTCTTTCCAAACAAGACGTCCGCAATCTCGTGGAATTTTTGGCGACGCTGAAGGATTAGTGGAAGGAGTTGGCTTTTTGCCGTCTCCTTCTTTACATCGCGATTGGCTGCGAATCAGTTGCCGTCCGTCGGCACGGCGCGATAGAAGCGGTTCACGAAATTCGTGCTCGCCGGGTCCGTGTAATAAAGGACGCCGTCATTGTTGAGCATGCCTTCCATCGTTACCCACTCTGTCAGGTCGGCCGATCCCTCAAGCCGGTAAACAATGCCCGGTTGTCCGAAGAATGTAATGATCCTGTCGCCGGTCGGAGACGTGATAATCGATTGCAACTTGGCAGGGGGAACCGTTCCCGTGTTCAGATAAGCGTAACGTCTTCCAGTGATCGGAACATTTATCCCATCAAAGGAAGCCACTCCGGAGAAACCTACCGCCGTGGAAAGATTCGTTGCTGGCGTCACTTGGTAGGTCAGCGTGCGGACCTGATTATCAAGGAACAGGCCCCATTTTACCTTCTTCAAAATCGGACAGAAAAATCCGCCTCCGCTGACATTGGAAACAATCCATCCTTCCGGCGGGCGATCCTCCACGGCGTAAGCGCTGCACGCTGCCGCCGGCGTAATGCTGATGCTGACGGTGAACGTGACGTTCGAGAAATAGT
>JAQGOU010000604.1 GCA_028293445.1 Verrucomicrobiales bacterium
CAATCCATCCCGCAATCGATGCTTTTTGCATCGCTCTAATTGTACATATCTCACCAAATGTACAAGTACCAACTCGTACCGTTCGTACTTATGGGTAATGCTTAGCCTGGAGGAGAGGGCAGGGTGAGGACGGGCCTTAAAAATGTTATTATTTTAAAGTCCATGATTGCACCGTGGTGTGATATCGTGGCCCGCCCTCATCCCGGCCTTCTCCCCCGGGGAGAAGGGGAAAGTTATCCAGCGCTCTGAATAAATTGTTTTTACTGTCGTTCCACAACACCTCCGGCAACTGCCGATTGCAATTTCGGTGAATGGCCCCGTAAACTGTTCGTCTGATTTTCAACGCGTGAATAACTCCTTCGCGACCAAATGCTTTCTGTTGGGCACTGCTCTGCTCGGTGCTGTCGCGATTTCTGCGCACGCAGCCGCTCCTGATCCCGCTGCCCTGGAGTTTTTCGAGAAGAAGATCCGGCCGCTCCTTGCCGAGAATTGTTACAAATGTCACAGCGCCCAGGCCGAGAAGTTGAAGGGCGGCTTGATGCTCGATTCCAAGGACGGCCTGCTCAAAGGGGGCGACACCGGTCCAGCGATCACGCCCGGCGATCCGGAGAAAAGTTTGCTCATCAAAGCGGTTCGTTACGCGGACGAGAATCTGCAGATGCCGCCTAAAGGGAAAAAGCTTTCGGCGGAACAAATCGCCGATCTTGAGACCTGGGTGAAAGCCGGGGCCGCCGATCCGCGCACGGGTAAGGTCGAAGGGAAGGCGAATGAGATCTGGACGAAAACGAAAACGCATTGGGCGTTCCAACCGATTCGCAAAGCAACGCCGCCGACGGTGAAAGATAGAGCCTGGGTGAAAGGACCGCTCGACGCCTTCGTCCTGGCCAAGCTGGAAGAAAAGAATCTCAAACCATCCGCGCCCGCCGACAAACGGACGTTGATCCGACGCGCGACGTTTGATCTGACCGGGTTGCCCCCAACGGCGGAGGAGGTCGCAACCTTTCTCAAGGACAAATCGACGAATGCGTTCGCGAAGGTCGTGGATCGATTACTCGCGTCGCCACGGTATGGAGAACGTTGGGCGCGGCATTGGCTCGACGTCGCGCGCTACGCGGATACGAAGGGTTACATGTTCCAGGAAGAGCGGCGTTATCCGTATTCTTATACGTATCGCGATTACGTGATCAAAGCGTTCAACACGGACGTGCCGTTTGATCAATTCATTGTGCAACAGATCGCGGCGGATCAATTGGAGCTCGGGGAAAAGAAGGAACCGCTGGCGGCGATGGGGTTCCTGACGCTCGGTCGACGCTTTCTCAATAATCAAAACGACATCATCGACGATCGCATTGATGTCGTGTCACGCGGGTTGCTGGGGCTGACGGTCGCGTGCGCGCGGTGTCACGATCACAAGTTCGATCCAATTCCGACGAAGGATTACTATTCGCTCTACGGCGTCTTCGCCAGCAGCAAGGAGCCGCACGAAAAACCGTTGCTTGGCATCACGCCGCCGAAGCATGACGAATATCTCGCCGAGAAAAAACAGCGGCAAGAGAACCTGGAGAACTTCAAGGCGCAGAAAGAAAAGGAAGCGTGGGCCGGATTGCGCGGGCGCGTTTCGGATTACTTGATGACGTGGCATGACTTTCAAACGCTGACGAATAAGCCGGAGGCGGGACAATTCGCGCAGGAACACAAAGTGGACAACGGCGTGTTGCAACGCTGGACGGGCAGTCTCGATGCCTGGAAGAAAGCGTCGAACAACATCTTCGCGCCGTGGTTTGCCTTCGCCGAAGTGGATGGGACTAACTTCGCGGCCAAAGCGAAGGAGCTCGCCGCTGGGTTTGTCGCTAATACGAATAAACTGATTCATCCCGTGGTGGCCGGGTTGTTCACGAATGCGCCGACATCGTTGAAGCAGGTGGCGGATATTTACGGGAAACTGTTCATCGATACCGAAGCGCGTTGGCAGAAGCTTTTGGAAGAACAAGCCAAACAGACCAATGCCACGGCGGCGGTGGCGTTGCCGGACGCGAACTGGGAAGCGTTGCGCCAGATCCTTTATGCGGAAGGATCGCCCGTGAATGTGCCGCGGGGAGAGTTGGATCGGCTCTTTGATGTGCCGAGTGGACAGCACATCGCGGAGTTGCGTCGGGTGATCGATGAATTGGACGCGACCCATCCGGGAGCACCGCCACGCGCGATGTCGATGAAAGAGGGCGACGTTGTGACGCCGCACGTTTTCCTTCGTGGCAACGCAAACAATGCCGGACCGGATGTCCCGCGACAATTTCTGCAAGTGCTCTCGGGTGAAACACGCAAGCCGTTCGAAAAGGGGAGTGGCCGTCTTGAACTCGCACAGGCGATCGTCAGTAAGGACAATCCGCTCACCGCGCGCGTGCTCGTGAACCGTGTCTGGCTGCGTCACTTTGGAAAAGCGCTCGTGAAGACGCCGAGCGATTTTGGTTTGCGCTGCGAACCGCCGACGCATCCGGAGTTGCTCGATTGGTTGGCATCGGACTTCATGGAGAAAGGTTGGTCGCTGAAACAACTGCATCGCACGATGATGCTTTCGAGCGCGTATCAACAGAGCAGCGACGGCGGAACGACGCCGGTGAAAGCGCTGACGACTTCGAAGTCAAAGGCGGGGCCCGTTGCTACCACTGGCGCGGTCATCGATCCGGAAAATCATTTGCTCTGGAAGATGAACCGGCAGCGACTCGATTTCGAAGAGCTGCGCGACGCGTTGTTATTTGTTTCCGGCAAGATGGATTTGACCATGGGCGGTCTGCCGGTCGAGATCGTGGCCGATCCGTCTCCGCCACGGCGCACGATTTACGGTTACATCGACCGACAGAATCTCCCGGGATTGTTTCGCACCTTTGATTTCGCGAATCCGGATTCGACGAGCCCGCAACGCTTCTACACGACTGTGCCGCAGCAGGCGCTCTTCCTTCTGAACAGCCCCTTCGTGGTGCAACAGGC
>JAQGOU010000624.1 GCA_028293445.1 Verrucomicrobiales bacterium
CAGCTAAAGAAAGACGAGGCCGGAAAGAAGTTGCTCCCTGCCCAAACCGGAAATCCTGGAACAAAATGGGATTTGATGGATGTTGGTCCCTTCTTCAGCAGCAGTCTTTCGGCTGGCCCTGCTTCTACTTACAAAGGCATTTCCATCAAGCTCGGCCTCCACAAGGAAGCGGCCGTTTGTTTCGATACCGAACTGCTCCGGATGTCCATCGGATGGACCGATGGATTTCTACAACTGCCGTCGGGACGCAATGGACTGGAAGGCATTCCACAACCCGTTGGCTCGACTGCATTCTTTAATTCAATCCAACCCGGTTGGGGTAAGAACGGTAGCTTTGCTGATCCTCGACCAAAGTTTCATGGAACTGTTTACGGCCCATTACCGAAAGACTGGGCACACTACAAAGGACTCTACCGTTCCGGAACCAATGTGATTCTTTCATACTCGGTCGGCACGAGCCAGGTGTTGGAGATGCCCGGTTTTGAGCGGCGCAATGGACTTCCTGTTTTTACCCGCATCATTCAGATCGATCATTCTGCGGAACCTATGTGGCTGCAAGTTTGTGAGTCACCCGAGGCTAAGGCAACATCCCGGGCGGATTTGCCAGTATTGACCACTCAGATCGGGACGAATTCATATTTCACCGCGGCGGCAACGATCGGAGCGCCGGTCGACGCGGCATGGGAACTTCGCGACGTAGGCGGGGTTCGATTAAAGCTTCCGCCGTTCAATCATCCGATCGTTTTCAAGGTGCTGATTTGTTCAAACGAAATGGTAAACCTCACAAACGCAATCCAAACTCTCAAAGAGAGAACGCCGCTGCCGCATTTGGAAAAGCTCATCGTCGGCGGTCCTGCTCGCTATGAGCCTCTCTTCACGAACGGCACCATCGGAACGGAATCCGGGCCTTATCAAATCGATGAGATTAAATTGCCCACCGATAATCCCTGGAAGTCATGGGTCCGACCTTCGGGATTCGATTTTTTCGCGGATGGTCGCGCGGCGGTCTGCTCACTCAGTGGCGATGTCTGGATAGTCAGCGGCCTCGACAAAACGTTCGGAAAGATCTCGTGGAAACGGTTCGCCACCGGCTTGTTTCAACCTCTCGGCCTGAAAATCATCAAGGATACGGTCTATGTTATCTGCCGGGATCAAATTGTTCGTCTCATTGATCTAAACGGAGATGACGAAGCTGATTTCTATGAAAATTTCAACAATGAGATTTCGACAGGCGGCCATTACCACGAGTTTTGCCTGGATCTACAGACCGATTCGCAAGGCAACTTTTGGACTGTGAAGGCAAGCAACCTTGGGATGATGTCACAGCCGCCGCAAGGAACGCTGGTCAGAGTTTCCAAGGATGGCGCAGAAATGCGAATAGGTGCCACGGGTTTGCGTGTCGCAAACGGTATTTGCATCGGTCCGCGCGATGAGATCACCGTCAGCGACAACGAAGGAAACTGGATTCCTTCCTCGAGAATCAATCGTATCCAGTTGGGCGGATTTTACGGATACGTCGGATCCTCCTACTCCAAAACTGAACCAACCAACTATGCCGCTCCGATCTGTTGGATTCCCCACAGTGTTGACAACTCCAGCGCGGAAGAGATCTGGATTTCCAGCGACAAATGGGGACCGCTGACAAACCATCTTCTCCATACGTCCTACGGAACGTGTTCGCTCTTTCATCTGATGACACAAGAATCCAACGGACAGATCCAGGGCGGCGTCGTGAAGTTTCCGTTGAAATTTAATACTGGAATCATGCGGGGCCGTTTTAACCCGATCGATGGACAACTTTACTTGTGTGGTCTCTCCGGCTGGGACACGCGTGCCACTAAAGAAGGAGGCCTTTATCGTGTTCGATACACCGGCAAGGCTTTGAACATGCCGAAGGATTTGCAGGTGCGCCATGACGGTATCGAGATCACCTTTACCGACCCGCTGGACATTACTTCGGCGATGGATGAACAGAACTTTTCCATCGAACAGTGGAATTACAAATGGGAAGGAAATTACGGTTCAAGCGATTATTCGACGAAGGACGGAAACACAATTGGACACGACGAAGTGAAGATCCAGTCCGTAAAACTTTCAGCCGACCACAAGGTGGTTTCTCTTTTTTTGCCTGATCTGAAGCCCGTCATGCAAATGAAGATCAAATACCATTTAAAAGCGCTTGATGGCACCGAACTGAGCCAGGAAATTTATAACACTATCAATTTTGTTCCAGAGAAATAGATGGAGCGAAACATCAGAATGCCCAAGCCGGCCGATTGACGATGGCCGTTCTTTGGACGCCGCGCCCCGCACCTCCTTTGAAATCGGATTTTTCGAAACGTTGAAGGTTTGTCATGCCGCTGCGTCTCATTTAAGCTCCATTTTCACAGCGCTGAATTATATGAGATTACGCATTCTGGTTTGTATCTTTGCGACGGCATTTTCGCTCGGACTTCGGGCTGACCCGCAACCGGCGTTTGAACTGCGCGACGGCGATCGAGTCGCTTTCATTGGCGATACCCTGCTCGAACGCGAACAGTATTCCGGCTACATCGAACTGGCGCTCGCGTCGCATTTTCCCAATCGCACGGTGAGCTTCCGTAATCTCGGCTGGAGCGCGGATTCTCCGAAGGGCGATTCGCGTTATAGCTTGAGCAAGACGCAGGCGGGTCACGAACCGGCCGGGGAAGCCTGGACTCTTTTCCAGGAACAAATTGCGCTCGTGAAACCGACGGTGGTTTTCCTCGGCTACGGCATGGCGAATTCTTTCGAGGGAGAACAAGGGCTGGTGAAGTTCAAAGGCGATTTGAATTCGCTCATCGATACGATTCAACAGCAAGCCAGCGGGACCAAGGTGCGCTTTGTGATGCTGAGCCCGATTCGTCACGAGAATCTTGGCGCTCCCCTGCCCTCACCGACGGCACACAACGCACAACTCGCTCTCTATACAAAAGTCGTGCAGGAAGTCGCGGCCCAGCGCGGGTTTCCATTTGTTTCGTTGTTTGATGATTTGAAGATTGAATGGAAATCCAAAGCGGGCCATCCCCTGACGGATAACGGCATTCATTTGAACGAGAAAGGTTATCAACGCGCGGCTAAGGTCATTGAGAAGTCGCTGGGATTGAAAACGACCAAGTTTGGTTCCAAGCATCTGGAACAGGTGCGTCGGGAAATTATCGCCAAGAACCAGATCTTCTTCGATCGCTCGCGTCCACAAAACATGGCGTATCTCCTAGGGTTCCGAAAAGCGGAACAGGGCAAGAACGCCGGCGAGATTCCGAAATTCGATGTGTTGGCGGAGGCAGAGGACGCAAAGATCTCCGCACTCTTGCGTAGCGGAAAGTCTCAACCCGAAGCCGGTGCCTCCGTGACCGCGATCAAGACTGATTACACATTTACGCCACAGCCATTGCCGGAATTCCAAATGGCTCCCGGCTTCGAGGCAACGTTGTGGGCAGAGAACCCGCTCCTCGCCAAACCGATTCAAATGAACTTCGACGCGCAAGGCCGCTTGTGGGTGGCGAGTTCCGCGATCTATCCACAGATCGAGCCGGGCCAAAAAGCCGACGACAAAATTCTGGTGCTCGAAGATACGAATGGTTCAGGCAAAGCGAACAAATCGACAGTCTTCGCAAGTGGCCTGCAGGTTCCCACGGCAGTTCTCCCCGGCGACGACGGCGTGTATGTCGGCCAGAGCACTGAACTCTTACACTTCAAAGATACGAACGGCGACGGCAAGGCCGATGAACGCAAGATCATCCTCTCCAGTTTCGGCACCGAAGATTCGCATCACAACATCCACACGCTCCGTTGGGCACCGGATGGACAAATGTATTTTAACCAATCCATTTATATCCGCATGGATGTGGAGACACCGCATGGCGTCGTGCGCTTGAAAAGCGGTGGCGTCTTTAATTTGCGGCCACAGACCCTCGACCTGGATATCTTCCTGCGCGGCTTTTGTAATCCATGGGGACATGCCTTCGATGAGTTCGGCCAATCGTTCGTCACGGATGGCGCGGGCTCGCAAGGAATTAACTTTGGGATTCGCAGCGCCACCTACTTCACCTACGCGAACATGCGTCGCGAAATGAAAAGCATCAGCGCTGGCAGTTATCCGAAATTCTGCGGACTCGAAACCGTGCACAGCGAACAATTTCCAGCGGACTGGCAAGGCAACCTGATCACGTCTGACTTCCGCGCCCATCGCGTCGTGCGGTTTGCGCTCACTGAGCAAGGGGCTGGTTTCGCCGCGCAGGAACTGACGGAATTGATGCGGACAACCAATGTCACGTTTCGTCCGATTGATGCGAAGTTCGGGCCCGACGGCGCCCTCTATGTCGCTGACTGGTCCAATCCGATTATCAACCATGGCGAAGTCGATTTCCGCGATCCACGCCGCGACCACGAACATGGCCGCATCTGGCGCATTGCCGCGACGGGACGTCCAATCGTGAAGAAACAAAATCTGCCGAAAGCAAAAACTGCTGAACTGCTTGATCAACTGCTTTCGCCTAACGAATTTAATCGCACGCAAGCGCACCGCGTGCTCGCCGAACGCGGTCAAAAGATTTCTGCAGACTTAAGAAAGTGGACGAAGCAACACGAAGCCGACGAGAAGGCATTGCTGGAAGCGCTGTGGACATTTCAATCCATTGGGGAACGAAATAACGGACTGCTCTCCCGCGTTCTCACGGCGAAAGATGGACGCATCCGCGCCGCAGCTGTCCGGGTCCTCAGCGAGTATCAGCAGCTTTATTCCTCCGCGGTGTCCTTTTCGAGCAACGACCTTCCTTCGGACATATACGCGAAGCTTGTTCACGATCCGCATCCGCGTGTTCGCCTGGAAGCGGTTCGAGCTTTGGCGAAGATACCTTCTCCCGTCTCCGCAGGATTGGTGCTTCAGGCACTGGATCAGCCGATGGATTCGTTTCTCGATTACGCAGTATGGCTGAGCATCAACGAACTCGCAGAGCTATGGGTTGCGTCCATTCACGACGGCTCCTGGAAAATCAAAGGGCACGAAAAGCAATTCGAGTTCGCCATGCGCGCCATCGAACCGCGTCTTGCCAGCGACGTGTTTGAGAAAGCGTTGGTCGGAAAGCCGATTCCCCGCGATGGGAGCGGACCTTGGATCGATCTGCTCGCCTCTCTTGGCAATCCGGCGCAATTGCGAAAACTTTCCGATCAGCTGGGTAAGCTGCAATTCACCGACGCTGCGGCGATGCGTGCGCTGACTGCGCTCGATGACGCAGCACGCAAGCGCGATGTCGTCCCGGTTAAGTTGCCAGACTTGTCAAAGCTCTGGGATAAATCCGGAGAGAAAACACGCGTCGTGATAATGCATCTCGCCGGGGCCTGGAAGGCGGAAGCCTACCGCAGCAGGCTCCTCAAAGTTGCCAGCGATTCCGCACGTTCATCGGCGGAACGAGATGCGGCCTTCGCAGCCCTGGGTGAAATTGGTTTCAGCGGTTCCGGTGGACCAGAAGCGTTACGCGAACTGCAAAATCTCACGAGTAAAGAGAGCGCCAAGACCCGTCAACGAGCAGCCATCGCCATGGCGCGCGCGGATTTTGATAAAGGTCTGACGAACATCGTCGGAGTCTTGCTCGCCTCACCGACGGAAGAAGAGGCCGCGACTCTCTGGCGTGCCTTGCTCGGAACGAAAGATGCGGGTCCTAAACTCGCGCGTGCATTGCCCAAAACCGATGTGCCACTGATCACAGCCAAGGCTGGCCTGAAGGTGGCCCGCGAAGGTGGCAAGAACGAGAGCGAATTAATTCTGGCGATCACTCGTGCCGCAAATCTCGATGAAAAAGATAAAGCACTCACGCCGGAAGAAATGAAGCAACTCGCTGAAGCTGTCACAAGCAAAGGCGACCCAACCCGGGGTGAAAAGATTTTTCGGAGCCCCATGCTCGCATGTACAACGTGCCATGCCATCGGTGGCGCCGGTGGAAAGGTCGGCCCTGATCTCACCTCCATTGGTGCCAGCGCGCCGGTTGATTACCTGATTGAA
The DNA here is from genome assembly GCA_028293445.1 of Verrucomicrobiales bacterium. GTDB lineage: Bacteria > Verrucomicrobiota > Verrucomicrobiia > Limisphaerales > JACDHS01 > CBHWET01. The sequence continues at coordinate 6,020 of JAQGOU010000624.1, forward strand.
TCCCTGCTCTTCCCGAATCTGAAAATCAAGGAGGGTTATCACACCGTTATCCTGATCACGAAAGATGAACAGGAAGTCAGCGGCGTTCTCCAACGCGAAACCGAGACCGAAGTCGTCGTCCGCGATTCGACCGGCAAGGAAATTTCTGTCGCGAAGAGCAATCTTCAATCACGCAGAAATGGCGCGTCGCTCATGCCTTCGGGACTCACCGACAATCTCTCTTCCGAGCAACGCACGGACCTGGTCCGTTTCATGAGCGAACTCGGCAAGCCCGGTCCTTACGATGCCTCCAAAGGAAACGTGGCGCGGGCATGGAAACTTTTCTCCGTGAATGCCACGGATGCCGCCGGGGTGATCAAAGGTGAATTGGGCAATGCCAAATGGGAACCGATCTACACGACGGTAAACGGCGATCTGCTCCGTGAAGTCTTGGAAGAACGTCTGAAAGCTTTGGCCGGCCAAACTGGCGATGCGGTCTATGCCTCCGCGAAACTTCAACTCGCGCGAGATGCGGACATTGAATTTCAATTAACCACAAAAGGCACCGAGGTATTCGTCGACGGCACTCCCCTCGCCCAGTCCGCCGACGCAAAACAGCACCTCTCCCAAGGCAAACATTCGGTCGTGATCAAGATCTCGCCGAAGGACCTGCCGGAGAAAGTTCGCCTGCAGGTAAGCGATGGAACATTTGTTCTTGAATAGAATCAGGAACGCCCGAGAAGTAATTTGAATGTCACTGGGAGCCGGTTCGGAGTCCCGGCTTTAGCCGGCTACGTGTGCGATTTGCCCCAGGCATTTGCAAATCCTTAATCGTGATGGCAGTTCGGGTGCCTTGCCGGCTGAAGCCGGGACTCCGAACCTCGGAACGAGCCCGCAGGGCGTTTGGCCCATCGTTCAGGCTTCTGACAACGAATTGGCGAATTTGGTTCTGGTCTTGTTCCACGTCCGGAAGTGCATCGAATGCTGGGGGCACCCTCGTGACCGCAAAAGCTGGGTTTTCTCCCTCGTCTCGAATTTCCGGTCACTTTCCCAGTTCGAGCACCGGAAACGGGAATTTTTCTGGAAAAATAATGGTTTTGGTCGCTCTACCCGCCAGTTTTTGGAATTTTTCGGGTCATTTACCCTCAACGCACCCGATTTCACTTCGGAAATGGAAATAAAAAATGTTTTGTCGGAAATTCCACCCTGGAAAAGTGCCCATTTAATTTTTTGCCGCCATTTCCACTCTGGAAATCCCGATAAATAATTTTTTGACGAGAATTCCACTCTGGAAATGAGGCAATTTAATTTTTCGATGGGATTTTCACTCTGAAAAAGCACCGGTTTAATTTTTTGTCGCCATTTTCACTCTGGAAATCCCGACAAATAATTTTTTGGCGGGAATTCCACTCTGGAAATGGGGCAGTTTAATTTTTCGACGAGATTTCCACTCTGGAAAAGTGCCGGTTTAATTTTTTATCTCCGTTTTTACTCTGGAAATTCCGATAAATAATATTTTGACGGGATTTTCACTCTGAAAACGAGGCGGTTTTTAGCTTTAGCGGCCGGCGCTTTTGATCCGATATTCCGGACGAAAGTGGTCCACGATCAGGTCCTGTTATCCCTGCCCTGCCGTCCCGCAGGAGTTCTTTGATTCGAGGCCAAGGGGCTAAATCTAACCGCGCTGGGCAATTTCCGATTGGACCAGGTGACGTTGCTGACGCTTGGGGGCTTCACTTCGAGGAGTGATGCGGCGCGCGGCGCTTTCGGCTGACAAATGGGGTTGGAGAAAACCGGGAGCATCATGGCGTCCACCACGCTGGTAATCACGCCAAAGAACTTCGGCAACTTCCCGTTTATCCAGGCCAACTTCGGCCGTCAAAAACTCGAAAAGTGCTTCCGCCAACGTGGCGAGGGCGATGCCGTGGCGTCGACCAATTTTGGCAAAGAGCCATTCGCTCCAGCGGAGGAATCCCGCAAAGGGAGCATTGTTCTGGCTCCAGATTAGCGGCGTAGTCTCGACGAAATTCCCACTGTTCGCCGTCAGATCCCAAAATCGCGCGAAGCGCCGCATCATCTGCATCGAAGGAAAATCGATCAGCTTGTTCTGCAGAATCTCGTAGGGAGGATGCGCGCTGTAAACCATCTTCCACTCCCCATCGTGACGAACAATCGGCGTCCCGCGAAGGCGTTTCAAAATGCCGACCTGAATCTCCTGTGGACGTAACGCAACGAGGCGATCGAATCCACGCCCGAAACTTTCGATGGTTTCGCCAGGAAGTCCGACGATCAGATCGGCGTGAATGTGCACACCGGTTTGTTCGCGGAGGAATTTAAAATTGTCACCGAGTCGATCGTAGTTCTGCCGGCGGCTGATGTTCTTGGACGTTTCATCATCGAAGGTTTGAATACCGACTTCGAACTGCAATGCGCCCGCCGGAAACTTCGCGATGCTTTCGCGGAGGGCTTCTGGCAAGCGATCGGGAATCATTTCAAAATGAACGAATAAACCTTCGCGATATCGCGCGAGGAAAAAGTCGAGGATCGCTTTGCTCGTGACGATGTTGAGATTGAAGGTGCGATCGACGAACTTGAATTGTGTCACGCCGCGAGCAAGCAACGTCTCCATCTGCTGCAACAGAGGTTCGAGAGGAACCTGTCGCACGGGAATATCAAGGGAGGAGAGGCAAAACTCGCAAGTGAACGGACAGCCCCGCGAAGCCTCAACGTAAATGACGCGATGCGCAACATCGGCCTCGGTGTAGAGATCATAGGGCAGAACGAGTTTTTCTAACGCGGGCAACTCGGAGGCGATGATTTTCAGCGGAGGCTTTTCACCGCGCAAGAGTTGTCGACATACCTCGGCGAATTTTAGATCGGCTTCGCCGGTGATGGTGTAATCAGCCAGGCGGATGATCTCCTGCTTATCCACTTCAAAGCTGACCTCCGGTCCGCCGAGCACGATAACGATCTCGGGGCGGATGCGTTTCAGCGCGGCGACGACTTCAGTGGTTTCGGAAACATTCCAGATGTAAACGCCCAGGCCAATGATCGTCGAATTTTGCGCGAGAAGAATTTCCGCAATGTCGAGAGGCCGCTGGTTGATATCGAACTCCAACAACGCCGCCCTCGGACGCAACTCGCCGAGGTTCGCGAAAAGATAACGCAAGCCAAAGGAGGCATGGATATATTTGGCGTTGAGGGTTGCGAGAACGATTTCGGCCATGTCCGCGGAATGTAGCGCAGGTGGGCTCAGGAGAAAAGCCGTTGCTGATTATATATCGCGCATCTGCACGGCCTTGACGGACTGACCGTCCACGTCGAGGGAACTGATCACCACGGCGGTATTCCCTTTCTTGAGGAGACCTGTTTCAACAAGCTTTGCTATGGTGAGGGAAATCGTTCGCTCCCGATTATTATGGTCGAACGGGACGACAACGGGCCGAATACCCCAGTTGAGGGTCATGGAGTCAGCCAATTGTTGCGTGTCGCAAATGGCGTAGATCGGGGAGTAACGCGGGCGCATCCACGCCGCATACCGCGCCAAACGCCCTGTCAAAGTGAATACTAAAATTGCATCAGCGCGTAATTCATCCGCCATGACGACGGCGCTCTTGACCATCTTCTGACGCGGATTGGTCAGTTCAGCGTGCTCTTGAAAATTCGCTCCGCCGCTGCGTTCGATGCGCTGGGAAATCTTATCAAAAACATCCAGGCACTTGAGCGGATATTTCCCCACAGTCGTTTCGCCGCTCAGCATGATTGCGTCCGCCTGCTCATACACAGCATTGGCTACGTCGGTAATCTCCGCGCGGGTAGGCATCGGATTCTGAATCATGCTTTCAAGCATGTGTGTCGCGATGATTACCGGCCGGCCGAGGCGCAAACACATTTTCACCGCACGCCGCTGCACGATGGGGAGTTCTTCGTAAGGGATTTCGATCCCCAAATCACCACGCGCTACCATGATGCCGTCGGCTTCGCAGATGATTTCCTTGAGGTTCTGAACAGCTTGTTGATCCTCCAATTTCGCGATGATGAGCGGACGATTCTTCGCACTTTCGACAATGGCTTTGAGCTGTCGAATATCCTTGGCTTCACGCGTAAACGAGAGCGCGATGTAATCAACACCGAGTTCGAGACCAAGAGCAACGTCGCGCAGATCTTTCGCGGTGAGCGCAGGAAGACTGACTTTCACGCCGGGCAGATTGATGTGACGACGACTTCCCAATCTGCCGGGAGTCAGCACTTCGCATTCAATTTTATTGGCGAACTTCTGCAGCACCTTCATTTCGATGGCACCATTATCGAGCAACACCACGTCGCCAACGCCGATGTCATTGACGAGGTTGTCGTAATTCACATCGACGGAGCGTTCCTCCACGTCTTTTTCGCCGCGAACCGTGAACGTAAATTTCTCGCCTGGTTTCAAGTCAAAGGCCTGAACCAAGTCACCCGTGCGAATGGCCGGGCCTTGTGTATCGAGAAGAATTCCTATGGAAGCACCGCGCACCTTTGCCAACTCACGAATGTCTTTTACCACGCGTCGCACCCAATCGTGTGTTGCATGGGACATGTTCAATCGCGCGATATTCATGCCGCGATCGATCATATTTCCTAATATCTCCGGCGAATCAGTGGCAGGACCAAGGGTGGCAATAATTTTCGTGTTTCGCATGAACGGGCGAAGACTAAGAAAGCGGCACCCCACACAAAAGCAATTTATGAAAAACAAAAAGAAGAAATCGAACTTGAATTTGCAGAAAAGTGAAACGTATAGTTTCTTTTAAGAAATAATTTTATGGCTGACATCGCAAACAGATACCCAGAAAACGTGCCGGGAAAATTTTACGTTGATAACCAATGCATCGATTGCGACCTCTGTCGCGAAACTGCACCGAATAATTACACCCGTAATGATGACGGTGGTTACTCCTACGTTTATAAGCAGCCCACCACTCCCGACGAAGAAACCCAATGCAAGGAAGCCATGGAAGGCTGCCCTGTCGAAGCCATCGGCAGCAACGGCGACGTCGCTGCGTAACTGACCCTTTTCCGTAAGCCCGCCGGTTTTATACCTGCGGGCTTTTTGCTTTTTATTGCTACTCCGGATTCGCCTGAACAGATTCTCTTCCGGAAGTGCCGATGTCTCATAACTACCGTCCTGCGGTCTTCCCTCGTAAAAACAAAAAAGCCCGTTCTTGCGAACGGGCTTTGACAAATGATTCGGGAAATTAGCTGGCTGAGGTTTCTGTTTTCTCAGCGGCTACTTTCTTCTTGCGAGCACCGGCCTTTTTCTCCTTCTTTTCAGCAGGAGCTTCTTCGGCTTTTGCGGCAGGCGCCTCGGTCTTTGCAGGTTCCGAAACAGCCGCGGTGATATCTACGAATTCCAAAATGGCCATTTGCGCTGCATCACCTTGGCGTTGGTTACCAACGCGAATGATGCGAGTATAACCGCCTGGACGATTTTTAAACGTCGGAGCAATTTCGTCAAACAGGATGTGAACGACATCCTGGCTCTTTCGATATTCTTCACGAGCTGCTTTGCTCTCGTGCTGGCTCTTGGCACTGTGGCGCAAGCGGGCAGCAGCCAAACGGCGGTCATGCAGAGTGCCGCCCTTGCCGAGAGTAACCATCTTTTCGGCGACTGAACGGGCCGCCTTCGCTTTTGAGATCGTGGTCGTAATTCGCTTGTGCTTGATCAGGCTGCACACCAGATTCGCCAACATCGCATTACGATGTTCGCTGGTGCGCCCTAATTTGGCAGTTCTTTTAAGGTGTCGCATAAACTTACAGATTAAACTTTGACTTCATCCTTCGGTCCTTCGAGCAAAGAAGCATCAATGTTCATGCCGAGAGTCAAACCGAGAGCTGAAAGCTTCTCTTTGATTTCGTTGAGGGATTTTTTACCGAAGTTGCGATACTTGAGCATCTCTTGTTCGGTTTTCATCGCGAGCTGACCTACGGTCGTGATGTTCGCGTTGTTCAAGCAATTAGCGGCACGAACGCTTAATTCGATTTCGTTAACGCTCATGTTGAGCAGCTTGCGGAGCTTCGATTTTTCGTCGTCCTGCTTTTCAACCGCTTCTTCGAATTGAACAGCGTTCTTATCGTAACCAACGAAGACATCGAGATGATGTTGCAGAATCGCGGAAGCCTGCGTCAGCGCATCATCCGGAGAAATGCGACCATCGGTCCAGACTTCCAGAATCAAACGGTCATAGTCGGTGCGTTGTCCAACGCGGGCCGCCTCAACTGCGTATTTAACGCGAGTCACCGGCGAGAAAATTGAATCAATGGCAATGACACCAATCGCCTGGTCAGGCTTCTTGTTCTCATCACCAGGCAAGAATCCGCGACCGACCTTGACTTCCAATTCCATCTCGAACTTCTTCTTCTTGTCGAGAGTGCAAATGTGCTGATCAGGGTTGACCAATTCGATATTCTGGTTGACCTGAATATCAGCGGCGGTGACGTCGCCTTCTTTATTGGCCATCAAATACAAAGTCTGTGTCTCGCGGCTGTGTGCTTTGAATTTGATCTTCTTCAAATTCAACACGATGTCTGTCACGTCTTCGACAACACCATCGACGGTAGCAAACTCATGCTGGGCACCATCAATTTTAATAGACGTGATCGCAGCACCTTCAAGTGACGAAAGCAGCACCCGGCGGAGGGAGTTACCTATGGTATGGCCGTATCCGGTTTCAAACGGATCAGCAATAAATTTTGCGTAAGTATCTGTCGCGGTTGAATCCTCTTTGGTCAACCGTTTTGGCATTTCAAAACGTCCTAAACGTACTGGCATAGTTTCCTTTCAACAATTTTAATCTGGCCTCTCCGAGATATTATTCCCGAATTCGAAGAGGCCCGTATAATTGTTTTTTTGTTTCGCATTTCGCGAAACGGTTTCAGTTAATTACCGGGAATAAAATTCAACGACGGCCTGCTCATTAGCAATCGGCTGGATCTCGTCACGCGTAGGAACACGCATCACGGTTGCTTTGAATGCGTTCTTGTCGAGCATCAACCAATCAGGCACTGCACGACTGGTTGACATTTCCAAAGCTTTCGTCGCCATCTGGCGGGAAACATTGGAATCTTTAACTTCGACGATATCGTTCACCTTCAAGGCGAATGAAGGAATAGTAACCTTCTTGCCGTTCACCTTTACGTGGCCGTGCGTGACCAACTGGCGAGCGGAAGGACGTGTGGTTCCAAAGCCGAGATGAAAAACAACGTTGTCTAAACGTGTTTCCAAAATCTGCAGCATTTGTTCACCAGTAACACCGCGACGGCGCAGCGCGCGTTCGTAAACTCCACGAAACTGCTTTTCCATCAGACCGTAGAAGTAACGAAACTTCTGCTTCTCGATCAAACCGAGAGCGTAATCGGTGTTTTTACGACGTGACTTTGGGCCATGAACACCCGGGCCGTAGTTACGGCGTTCGAGATATTTGGACGGACCAAAAATCGGTATGCCGAACCGTCGGCTAATTCTTGTGCGAGGACCTGTGTAGCGAGCCATACTAAGTTCTTAATTTTAAATTGGATTAGACGCGACGTTTTTTACGGGGACGGCAACCATTGTGTGGAATAGGAGTGCAATCTTTGATTGCGCTGATTTCCAAACCGATCGCCTGAAGAGCACGAATTGCAGATTCACGCCCCGAGCCAGGACCCTTGACACGCACTTCTACTTCGCGCATGCCGTGAGACATTGCTTGCCGAGCAGCATCTTGAGCAACTTGTTGGGCGGCAAATGCGGTGCTTTTGCGTGATCCTTTAAAACCGACGCGACCAGCACTTGACCAACCGAGGACATTACCTTGCATGTCAGTGATACTGACCTGGGTATTATTGAATGTCGCAAAAATGTTCGCGATACCGACAGCAATATTCTTCGCGCCCTTCGCCTTAATAATCTTCTTTGCACCGGGATCTTCACCGAGCAGTTCCGCCGCAGTCGGTGCGCTAACTGCCGCAACCGGAGCGACCACTTCTGCAGCGGCTACTGGCTTTGCTTCTCCGCCTTCAGCAGGAGCAGCAGCGGCGGCCTTCTTAGCTGGTTTAGCAGCTTGGGTATCAGATTTAGGTGCTTTTTCAGCAGCTTCAGGCTTCGCCTCCTTTTTAGGAGCAGCTTTTTTTGGTTTCTGTTCTTCAGCCATATTTCAAAAATTAGTGAATACCGGTCTTAGCATTCGGATTGCGTTGCACACCGACAGTTTTACGAGGTCCTTTACGTGTGCGAGCGTTGGTAGAAGTACGTTGACCACGAACGGGCAGGCCGCGCAAATGGCGAATGCCACGATAGCATTTGATACCTTGCAGGCGCTTCAATGTCATACCGAGTTCCCGGCGTAAATCGCCCTCGATGATATACTTGCCGTCTTGAATCGCATGAACGATCTGAGAGAGCTGTTGCTCATTCAAATCCTTCGCGCGGATACTCGGGTCAATTTTGGCGTTCTCCAAAATGACTTTCGCATTCACCGGCCCGATGCCGTAAATGTAGCGCAGCGCGATGTCTATGCGCTTTTCTCCAGGAATTTCTACACCAATGATACGTGCCATAAATTGTTAACCTTGTTTTTGTTTGTGACGAGCATTCGTGCAAATGACACGAATGACGCCCTTGCGGCGAACTATTTTGCAGTTTTCGCAAAGCTTTTTAACTGATGCTCGAACTTTCATAATTTTTCTCTCAAAATAATGCAGCCTTTCGACAAATCGAAAGGCGACATTTCTAATGTCACTTTATCTCCAGCCGCGATGCGCGTAAAATTCAACCGCATCTTCCCCGATACATGAGCCAGAACTCTATGTCCGTTAGGCAACGCCACACGAAACATGATGTTCGGCAACACATCGACTATGGTGCCTTCGACTTTGATAGCGTCTTCGCGCGACACGTTAAAATCTCCGGCTCCGACTCGGTAATCAAAACTGTATGTTCAAAATGGGCGGACAATGAACCATCTTTTGTTAGGACTGTCCAGCCGTCATTTAAAATCTTCACTTCAGGACGGCCGGCATTTACCATCGGCTCAATCGCTAAAGTCATTCCAGGCCTCAATTTCGGTGACGTCTTACCATCCACGAAATTTGGCACTTGCGGTTCTTCGTGCACCTTTCGGCCCACCCCGTGTCCAACAAACTCCCGAACCACACCAAAATTGTTTTTCTCGACGTAGTTCTGAATAGCTCGTGATATATCAACGACGCGATTTCCAGCTACTGCCTGAGCAATTCCCTCATAAAGAGACTGCTCTGTAACGTCCATCAAACGTTGGGCTTGAACACTGCATCCGCCAACTGGAACAGTCTTCGCGGTATCTCCAACAAACCCGTTGTAAAAAACACCTACGTCCAAGCTAATAATGTCCCCAAATTCAACGACTCGGTCCCCTGCCAAACCATGCACAACCTGATCATTCACAGAAACGCAAATATGACATGGATATTTGCGATAACCAAGAAACGCGCTTTTCGCGCCGTAATCTTTGATCCGTGCCGCCGCAAACTCATCAATTTGCTTTGTCGTCAACCCAGGACGAACAAAACCCGCCACATCATCCAAGACCGCACCTGCAACCGCACAGGCTGGTCGCATTGCTTCCAAGTCCCGTTCAGTTTTTAAAATGATCATTGGCACAGCAGAGACTCCCCTGCTCTTCAACTAAAAGCGGCCTTTTAACCGACCCTTTTTCAAAAACCCATCATAGTGACGCATCAAAAGATGGGTTTCCATTTGGCGCATGGTATCGAGCATTACGCCTACCATGATCAACATGCTCGTTCCACCGAAATACTGTGACACTGTCTGCGGAATATGCAGCCAGTTGCCAAGAACAATTGGAATTACAGCAATCACTGTAAGAAAAATTGCTCCTGCTAAAGTAATCCGGCTCATGACACGATGCAGAAAATCACTGGTTGCCTGACCTGGGCGAACACCCGGGATATACCCGCCCGATTTTTTCATATCGTCCGCGATTTGGATTTCATTAAACTGAGTTGCAACCCAGAAATACGAGAAGAACAAAATCATTAGTCCGAACAAGGTGAGGTAAAGACCAGATCCTCGATCCAGCGAACTTGCTATTTCGCTAAACAATTTCAACTTGAACTGTGATCCAATGCTACGAAACAGCATTGACGGAAGCATCAAAATGGCAGAAGCAAAGATCACGGGCATCACACCAGAGTAATTTACCCGCAACGGCATGAACGAACTCCCGCCAGAGTAAACTTTGCGACCTACCGCACGTTGTGCGTACTGAACAGGAATCTTCCGTTGTGCCTGAGTCACAGCAATTACTCCTGCAATCACTGCGAACAGTAAGATGATCAGAGCAGCGCCATGGAAAAAGTTAAACTGATGTCCTTGGGCAAAGAACATGTCGCCCAGCCCTTGGAATGCTTGTGGCAGACGTGCAAGGATACCGATAGCGATAATGAGGGAGATACCGTTACCAATACCGCGATCGGTGATCTGTTCGCCAAGCCACATCAACAAGACCGTGCCTGTCGTTAAAATCAATGTGGTTTGAATTCGATACCACCAGATCCAGTTATCATTGTATGTAACCAACCGACCAACACCTTCCGCAATAAACTTCGGATTTTCCCAACCCAGTGCCATGACGAATCCCTGTCCGAGGCAAATCAGAACCGTCAGATAACGTCCGTATTGAATCAACTTGGTGCGACCACCTTCTTCGCGGGCCAGTTTACTCAACATTGGAATTACTGCCGTAAGCAATTGAATAATAATCGTGGCACTGATGTAAGGCATGATTCCAAGAGAACCAACCGCACATTTTTCAAAACCGCCACCGGTGAACAAGCTGTACATCCCCAACAACGAGTTGGAATCAGCGCCTCCCTTTGCGAAAAAGGCACTCAATGCACTTGCGTCCAAACCAGGGGCTGGAATCAGCGCTGCCAAACGACAAACCGCCAGAACAATAAGCGTGAAAATAATTCGCGACTTAAGTTCCGGAATCTTGAAGCAATTGGCTAGACTATTGGCTATGCTCGAAAACATTTCGGTAATGGATTAGGCCTTTGCGGCTTCGACTTTTTGGCCGGCGATTTCACAAGTGCCGCCCTTGGCTTCGATCTTTTGTTTGGCCGAAGCACTGAACGCGTGAGCAACAACTGTAAGTTTCTTTGTTAACTCGCCGCTTCCCAGAATTTTAACGCCATGCGCTTTGCCATTTGCGAAGCCGAGACTCTTTAAAGCTATCTCGTCGACGCGTGCGCCATCATCGAACTCGTTCAAAGCTTCCATGTTCACCGGCCAATAAACGGTCGCGTGACGCTTGTTATTGAAGCCGCGTTTAGGAATACGACGAATCAGCGGCATTTGACCGCCTTCGAAACCGATACGAATAGAACTACCCGAACGGGCGCTTTGGCCTTTGCCACCGCGACCGGAGGTTTTGCCATGTCCGCTGGACTCGCCCTGCCCTAAACGCTTACGGCGATGTTTTGATCCTGGACGTGGTTTTAAATCATGTAAACGCATAACAAATTAAGCTGTTGTTGTTGCCGCAGGCACTTCGATCGGCTGGGCCTTTTTCACTTCCAAACCGCGGCTGCGATAAATGTCTTCGCGAAGGCGCAGTTGAACTAATCCGTGCAATGTTGCTTTGACAACGTTTGCAGCGTTCTTCGAACCGAGCGATTTGCTCAAAATATCTTTAATACCTACAGATTCCAAAACAGCGCGAACCGTTTTTCCAGCAATAATGCCCGTTCCAGGAGACGCTGGACGCAGCAAAATCTTCGCGCCACAGTAGGTCGAGTAGATCTCGTGAGGAATGGTAGCGTCCTTCAAGGAGATTTTGACCATCGCGTTCTTGGCATTTTCGGTGCCCTTGCGAATAGCATCGGCAACTTCGGTCGCTTTGCCCAAACCAACACCCACCCGACCTTGCTTGTCACCGGTAACGACGAGCGCACTAAAGCTGAAGCGGCGACCACCTTTAACGACCTTCGCGGAACGATTGATATAAACGACTTTTTCGTTCAGCTCAATCACTGGCTTTCCGTCGACTGATCCTTCGGGATTGTCACCTTGAGGACGAGCGCGATGTCCGCCGGGGCGTCCGCCACTGCGTCCGCCACGACCACCACCGCCGGGCCGACCACCACCGCCGGGACGACCGCCACCGCGTCCGCCGCGACCACCACCACCGCCACTACCTGTATTTTGTCTTGGTTCTGCCACAGTAATATTTCTCCTAATTAAAATTGAAGGCCGGCTTCACGCGCGGCATCTGCCAAAGCTTTGACTTTTCCGTGATAACGCGCACTTCCGCGGTCGAATACTACAGCCTTAATGCCAGCTGTTTTTGCTGCCTCGGCAGCTTCTGTCCCGATTCGCTTAGCGGTCACGACGTTCGCGCCCACCTTTGCACCACTTGCGCGAGCGACTTTGCTGGTCGTTGCCGTCGCAACAATCGTCTTGCCTGCGGCGTCGTCGATGAATTGCACGTAAATGTTTTGGTTTGTGAAAGTCACACTCATGCGCGGACGTTGCGCGGTGCCAATGACTTTCTTGCGAACGCGCCAATGGCGAAGTTGCTGTAAACGCTGCTTGTCTTGAGTTCTCATTTTAGTTCAGCCACGGTGTTTGCCGTAACGTATTCAATTCAAAATTATTGGACGGTTTTGCCTTCCTTGCGGATGATCTTCTCGTCCGAGTACTTAACACCCTTACCTTTATACGGCTCAGGCGGGTAGTAGGCGCGAATTTCTGAAGCAACCAGACCAACTAATTGCTTATCAGGCCCTTCAATAGTCACCTTGGTGTTTTCCTCAACCGTAACCTTAATCTGGTCCGGAATCGGATAATTAACCGGGTGTGAATAACCCAAACTTAAATTAACAACTTTGCCCTGAACGACTGCTTTGAAACCGACACCATTGATTTCAAGCTTTTTCATGAAGCCGTCAGTTACACCCTTAACCATATTGTTAAGCAGTGCGCGTCCGAGACCATGCATCGCTTTCGCTTCGGCATCGTCACCATCACGGCTGACCACAATTTTGTCGCCTTCCACTTTCAAAGAAGTGCGGCGCGGCATGTCGAGATTCAACTTACCTTTGGGACCTTCGACGTTAACTTTCGAGCCTTTGACGTCCACTTTGACCTTCGCAGGGATCGCAATCGGCATTTTTCCAATTCGTGACATAACTAAAAAATTTTTACCAGATATAGCAGAGCAATTCTCCGCCGATGTTTTTCTTGCGGGCTTGCACACCCGTCATCAAACCTTCCGAGGTGGAAAGAATCACAACACCCAATCCTCCGCGAACACGAGGAACGTCCTTCGAGCCGGTATAGCGGCGAAGACCAGGGGTGCTAACGCGACGCAAACCTTCGATCACCCCGCGTTTACCTTCGTATTTCAACTTCAATTTGATTACTTTGGGAAGCGTTCCTTCGACAGCAACCTCACCAACGTAACCTTCTTGCTTCAAAATGTGGGCCATGCTCTCCTTCAATTTGGAGTGCGGCACTTCGCAAACGGGCTTGAGCGCGAGGCTCGCGTTGCGAAGACGTGTCAACATATCTGAGATCGGATCGTTCATATTTTTACTTCCTCGTCGTCTCGCTTACGCGACGTGCTCGAGAAATCTTTCTTTGTTACCAACTTGATTTTGTGACTCCAGGAATTAAACCGTTCAAAGCCATTTCACGGAAAGTCAGGCGTGACACGCCGAACTTGCGGAGAAATGCGTGACGACGTCCCGACATTTTGCAGCGATTGACCAGACGAACTGGGCTCGCATTGCGCGGCAGTTTTGACAAACCGGCATAGTCGCCCTTGGCTTTTAATTCAGCGCGCTTTGCAGCGTACTTCTTTACCACGGCGGCTTTCTTCTTATTACGTTCTAACCAGGCTACTTTTGCCATAAAATCTAAATTATTGTTTCGGAGCTGCGGCAGGAGTGCTGTGCTTGATTTCAGCGAACGGCATTCCCATCAGTTTTAACAAATCGAACGCTTCTGCGTCGGTCGGTGCACTCGTCACGATCGTGATATCCATGCCCTGCGTCCGCTTGATCTTTTCCAGTTCGATTTCAGGAAAAATCGTTTGATCTGCAACGCCCAGGGAATAGTTCCCGCGGCCGTCAAATGAGCGCGGAGAAATCCCGCGGAAATCACGAATACGAGGCAATGCCGCTGCGACTAAACGATCAAAAAACTCATACATCACTTCGCGACGAAGGGTCACACGGCAACCGATCGGCTGATTTTCGCGCAATTTAAAATTCGCGATGCTTTTGCGTGACTTGCTGATGACGGGTTTGCGTCCCGTGATCATGGTCAAATCTTTAGCAGCATCATCGATGGCGCTTTTTTCCAGTGACGCGCTGACACCCATGTTAACCACGATTTTTTCAATGCGTGGAATCTGGTGGATGTTGGTGTACTTCCGCTTTTCTTTCAAAGCCGGAATCACTTCGCTCACATATTTATCGTAAAGTCGTGCTTTCATTTTATTGCGTTCCCGGGTTTTGCCGGGAACAAATTCTTAGGCCTTCGCCGGTTGTGCCTGGCCGCGTTTTGCAGCACGTGCATCAAATTCTTCTGCCATGACCACATTAGAAATGTGGATTGAACCTTCGCGCTCAACGATAGCGCCCTGTGGGTTCTGTTGGCTCTTGCGCGTATGCTTCTTCATCATTTTTGCACCTTCAATGATGACGCGTTCTTTTTTAACAGAGAGATCAATGATCTTGCCGCGTTTTCCTTTTTCGGAACCGGCGGTGATGACCACTTCATCCCCTTTTTTAACGTGAAATTTTGACATACTTAAATCACCTCTGGTGCGAGCGAAATAATCTTCATGAACTTCTTCTCGCGCAGTTCGCGAGCAACCGGACCAAAGATACGTGTGCCACGCGGGTTATTGTCTTTGTCGATGATAACAATCGCGTTGTTATCAAAACGAACGTACGAACCGTCATTACGGCGAATCGACTGGCGGGTGCGAACCACGACTGCATTCACGACTTCACCCTTTTTCACGGTGCCGTCTGGAGCAGCTTCTTTGATGTGACATTTGATCACATCGCCGATTCCCGCATACATCTGATTCTTACCGAGGACGCCGATAGCTGCGGCGCGTTTGGCACCGGTGTTATCAGCAACATCTAAAATGGAACGGATCTGTAACATAAAAATTAGGCAGTGACCGGAGTGACTGCTTCAGCGCGCTCGACGACTTGTGTTAAACGCCAGCGTTTGAGTTTTGACAGCGGACGAGTTTCTTCAATCAGAACGACATCGCCTACTTTTGCTTCGTTCTTTGCGTCATGCGCATAAAACTTTTGAAAGCTCTTAATAACCTTCTTGTAGCGTGGGTGCGGAAAGCGACGTTCCACACTGACTACAATCGTTTTATCCATCTTGTCCGAGACGACGCGGCCGAGACGTTCTTTGCGGGTCCCGCGATCCAGCGACGCTGTTTGTGTTTCTGACGTTTCTGACATAACGATTATTTAGCTGCTTTTGCTGGCGCCTTTTTGCGCGTGGCAGAAATTTGGGTTTCGATACGCGCAATGTCCTTGCGAATGGTGCGGATGCGCGCTGGCTTTTCCAATTGGCTGCTCGCCTGCTGTAAACGCAGGTTGAACATTTCCTGGCGCAAATCGCGGCTCTTGGCCGTCAATTCTGTTGCCGTCAAATCTTTCAATTCAGACATCTTCATAATTATCCAAGGCGGTGACGTGAAATAAATTTCATGCTGATCGGCAATTTTGTTGCGGCCAAACGCATGGCTTCGCGAGCAATCGCTTCAGTGACACCATCGACTTCAAACATGACAGTCGCCGGCTTCACAACAGCTACCCATGATTCCAAGGGTCCCTTGCCTTTACCCATTCGAGTTTCCAACGGCTTCTTTGTAAAAGACTTTTGAGGAAACACACGGATCCAGACTTTGCCGCGGCGTTTCATGAAACGATTGATGGCAACACGTGCCGCTTCAATCTGCTTGGTGTCAATCCAGGCGCGCTCAAGGCATTGCAATCCATATTCGCCGAAGGCGACCGTGTTACAGCTCGTCGCCATACCGGCGCGGCTGCCACGATGCATTTTGCGAAACTTTACTCTTGCGGGTTGTAACATACGAAAAATTCCTTAATTAGGCGACAGCCGGCAACGGAGTCGCTTCAGTAACAGCTTTCTTTTCAGCTTTATTCTCACCTTTACAAACCCAGCACTTGATGCCGAGCTTGCCATACATTGTGTTCGCTTCCGCGAAACCGTAGTCGATGTTCGCGCGCAACGTGTGCAAAGGAACGCGACCTTCCAAATATTTTTCAACGCGTGCGATTACAGCGCCACCCAAGCGACCTGCGCAACGAACGCGGATACCTTCGGCACCGAAATCCATGGCGATTTGCACCGCTTTCTTCATGGCGCGGCGGAAAGAGACACGGCGTTCCAACTGGAGCGCGATGTTTTCGGCGACCAACTGCGCGTCGGTTTCAGGTTGTTTGATTTCCTGAATGTCGACGTAAACTTCCTTACCGGTCATCTTGCTCAACTCTTCTTTGAGCTTGTCGATTTCGGCACCTTTGCGACCGATGACGACACCAGGACGAGCGGTGAAAATGGTGATACGGCAGCGGGTAGCGGCACGTTCAATATGAATCTTCGGAACCGAAGCGGCTTCGAGCTTCTTCTTCAGAATCTCGCGGATCATGCGATCTTCGTTCAGCAACTTGGCGAAATCTTTCTTGTCAGCATACCAGCGTGAACGCCAGTCCTTGTTAACGGCAAGACGGAGACCAATTGGATTACATTTTTGTCCCATAACAATTATTCGTCACTTACGGTAATTTTAACGTGGCAATTGCGCTTGATGATTGGACCAGCCGAACCACGCGCTTTGGGAGTAAATCTCTTGAAAGAGGTGGCTGTTCCAGCGACCGCTTCTTTGACACGCAAGCTTTCGGGCTTGGCGTTGAGGTTGTTTTCGGCGTTGGCCATGGCCGAACGCAAGGTCTTCGCGACAACGCGAGCGGACTTGCGTGGGATCACAGCAAGGATAGCTTGCGCCTGGATGGCGGGCAGCCCTTGAATCTGGCGAACCACTTCGCGCATCTTCTGAGCGGACATCCGCACGTTTTTCGTAATGGCGTGAACTTGCATAAAAATTCTACTTGGCTTCGGCTTTGGCCGTATGGGCACCGTGTTTCTTAAACGTACGTGTCAGCGAGAATTCGCCGAGACGATGACCGACCATGTTTTCCGTGACGAACACTGGATTGAACACTTTGCCGCTGTGCACGCTGAACGTGAGACCAACGAAGTCAGGCGTGATCATTGAACGGCGCGACCAGGTCTTGATCGGCGATTTCGACTTGGCGGCTTTCGCCTTGTCGATTTTCTTCAACAGATGTCCGTCGATAAACGGACCTTTTTTAATCGAGCGTCCCATAAAAGTTATTTGAGTTTCATTGGGCGACCATCACGGCGCACAACGATAAAGCGATTGCTGGTCTTGGTGCGGACACGAGTCTTGTAACCCTTCGCGAGCAAGCCCCACGGGGAAACGAGTTGTTGAACACCACCACCACCCTTGGATTTACCTTGTCCACCACCGTTAGGATGGTCGACCGGGTTACGAGCCATACCGCGGGTAATCGGGCGAATACCACGATGACGGCTACGACCGGCTTTACCGAGAACAACGTTTTCGTGTTCGGTGTTGCCGACCTGACCGATAGTGGCGAGGCAGTTTTCGTTCACGCGGCGAATTTCACCGGAAGGCAAACGGATCTGCGCGTAACCTTGATCAACGGACATCAAGGTAGCAGCTGAACCTGCGCTGCGAACCATTTGAGCACCTTTACCAGGAGTCAATTCGATCGCATGGATTGGGAGCCCAACCGGGACCAACTTCAGCGGAACAGCGTTACCCAAATCTGGAGGAGCGGTCGGACCACTCATCAGCTTGGCACCAACTTGCAAATTGTTAGGAGCGATGATGTAGGTCTTGACGCCATCCTTGTATTCCAGGAGGGCCAAGCGCGCTGTGCGGATCGGATCATATTCGATCGCGATGACAGTTGCTTCGACACCAAGCTTCGCACGTTTGAAATCAACAATACGAATTTTTTGCTTATGACCGCCGCCGATGCCGCGAGCGGTGACGCGGCCATACATATTGCGTCCGCCGGTTTTCTTGCGAATCTCGACGAGACTCTTCTCCGGCTTTGTCTTCGTAATCTCGTCGTAACTCGCTATTGTTATATAGCGGGTCGACGGCGTTAATGGCCTAAATGTTTTAACTGGCATAAAAAATCAAATTCCAAATTTACAGCTTGGAGTGCGCTTGCCATCACTCCTGCGCCTGTGAGGCGACAGTTATCGGCCGACGCTGATTAAAGCTGCCGTCATAACCATTTCTGGTTTAACGGAGCGCGGAATATAGCAGGCAAATTTTAGGCTGCAAGAGATTTGTAAAAATATTTCGATTTATTTTTAATCTCTTCATAAAACGCGCAAATCCCTATCAATGCAGCATGGGAATGGGGTTCGGCACCTGAATCAATTGCGCA
>JAQGOU010000331.1 GCA_028293445.1 Verrucomicrobiales bacterium
CCGCACGGAATATTCCGGACGGCGATTACGGAACGGGGAGTCCGCACGGACTATTCCGGACGACGATTACGGAACGGAGATTCCGCACGGAATATTCCGGACGGCGATTACGGAACGGAAATTCCGCATGGATTATTCCCGACAGCAATTACGGAACGGAAAATCTTTGAAATTGATACCAGAACGCGATTATGGGCGGAAAATTGGGGGAAGCGGGCAGAAGAGGACAATTTAGAAGCAGCGCAACAATCACGGTAAATTCTTAAACAACATTTGGGAGCTATAACCCACCATGATAGCCGCGATAACAAAATACGCTTAGTCCCTGACTTGACCATTGGCTAGAGAATCCCGCACTATCCGGTTTCATGAAATTGTTTCGCTCGCTCGCCGTCGCCATCGTTTCGATGACATTCGCCATATCTATGTCCGCTGAATCGCTTTACGACATTCCGCTCAAGGACATCACCGGCAATCCTACGTCGCTGAAGGAATACAAAGGAAAAGCCATCCTCATTGTCAATGTGGCCTCCAAGTGCGGATTGACTCCGCAATATTCGGCGCTCCAGGCTGCTTACGATAAATATAAAGACAAAGGCCTCGTCGTTCTCGGTTTCCCGAGCAACGATTTCAACGGTCAGGAACCCGGCAGCGCCAAGGAAATCAAAGCGTTCTGCACCGAGAAGTATAATATTACGTTCCCGCTCTACGAAAAGGGTTCCGTCAAAGGTGAAAAGCAACAACCGCTCTACACCGCTTTGACCGGCAAAGATTCTCCGTTTCCCGGCGACGTGAAATGGAACTTCGGCAAATTCCTTATCGGTCGCGACGGCAAGATTATCGCCCGCTTCGAACCGAAGCAAAAGCCAGACTCCGAAGAAGTCACCAAGGCGATTGAATCCGCTTTGGCCAAGAAATAGTTTAGTTCCAACACAGCTTTCAGGTCCTCAGGTCGGATTCGTGAAAAACGTCCCGGCCTGAGGGCTTTTTGTTTGGTGTTTGGTTTTTGGATTTTGGTGTTTCTTGCTTCTCCGCCTCTGGTTAACAATCGCGGCGTGAACGAGGGTGAAATTTCAGCGTGGCATTATGCCAGTCGCAAACCGGTGCGGGTGCGATGGCAAAACGGAATCATTTCCCATTTAGATAAGGCCGAGACGCAACCCTCGCGAGATCTCTGGATTGCGCCATCCCTGTTTGATAACCAGGTCAATGGCTATGGCGGAATAGATTTTCAACAGGATAATGTCACTGAAGCCGACTTGCTTTCCGCCGTCCGGCAGATGCGACGCGATGGCTGTGCGGAATTTTTCCTGACGCTGATCACGGATGAATGGTCGAAGCTCACGGCTCGTTTTCAATATCTCAAAAGACTGCGGGATAGCTCGGCACCAGAAATCAAGAACGCCATCGTCGGTTGGCATATCGAAGGACCGTTCCTGTCCGACAAACCTGGTTTTCACGGTGCGCACAATCCGGCGTTCATGTGCGATCCTGCACCCGAGAAGATTCGCGAATTCAAAACCATTGCGGGCGACGATCCGTTGCTGCTGACCATTGCCCCGGAGCGAAACGGCGCGATCGATGCCATCGCACTGTGCACGTCGCTGGGAATCGAAGTCAGCCTGGGTCACACCAATGCGCCGCTGGAAATATTACGTCGCGCCGTGGAAGCCGGTGCGAAGGCGTTCACTCACCTCGGCAACGGCTGTCCCCGTGAACTCGATCGTCACGACAATATTCTCTGGCGCATTTTCGAAACGCCAGGCATCAGCGCCAGTTTGATTCCCGACCAGATTCACGTCTCGCCGGAATTGTTTCGTCTGATCCATCGCGTGATCAATCCGAAGAATATCTTTTACACCACTGACGCGATGTCCGCGGGCGGCGCGCCCCCGGGAATATACAAATTGCAGAAGTATGAACTGGAAGTCGGTGCCGACCAGATTGTGCGTCAACCTGGGAAAACAAACTTCGCCGGTTCAGCGTTGCGTCCGATCGACGGGATTTTTCGCGCCGCAAAAATGTTGGAACGTCCGTGGCAGGAAGTCTGGCCACGCTTTTCCACTCAGCCCTTAAAGCTGATGGGACTGCGTCATGATTTCAAAGTGGGTCAGCCCGCGAACTTTTGTGTGCTCAGGTTTTCTGAGACGAATGAATTGGCAGAGTTGCGGACATGGAGCAGGGGATTGCAAACGTAGACGTAGCCGGAGCGCGCCTGTGTGCGGAGCACCAGGCGCAGCAGGTCCGAATGGTGAATGTCGTTTGAACTAGCAAAGTATTCTTTCCTTTAACGCGGCTGCCAAGGAACCATCTTCGTGCCTGAATAGAATTGTCGGTATGCGAGCATTTCTCCCTCACCCTTAATCCCTCTCCCGCTGGGAGAGGGAAAGCGGATCTCGGCTTCTTTGAAAAATTAAGCCTTTCGGTGAACGAACGTTTTTGAGCGCAGAAAGAAGCAAGGGGCAGCGAAAAATATTTCCCTCTCCCAGCGGGAGAGGGATTAAGGGTGAGGGAGAAAACGTTGACCAAAACCTGCACTTTAAATTCTCAAATGAATTCCTTGGCAACAAAACCCAAATCCTTGGTTGGTGCCTACGGTTGGTCTTCGACACAGCCGCGCTCCTTTGATTGCAGCTTCGCGTTTTTAAATCTGCTCTTCTTCCAGCGCCGCCAAAACTTCCGGATCACGCACATCCACCCAACGTCCTTGGATTTCCAAACCAGCGATAGGATGGTTCGCATTCAACATCGCGATGATGGCGTCGGTCAGTTCGTATTCGCCACGCGGCGACTTTTGCAGTTTGGCTGTGAAGTCGAAGACCAGAGATTTGAAAATATAAATCCCGGCGTTGTACCACGCGACGTCGCCCAGCTTCAACCAGCGCTCACGCTGCAACGCTTCGATTTCTGCTGGCGTCGGTTTCTCCACGAGCTTTGTCAGGCAGAACTCTTTGTCGAAAAAGTTCAGGCCACCTTTCGTGACATCCTGACTTCCGGTCGCCGTGACCAATCCTGAGAACCTTCCCGCCGCGAATCGTTGCAGCATCTGCTGATACGTTTCTGCCTTCACGAGAATGTCGCCGTAGGTGAGAACAAAATCATCCGAGCCGACAAATGTTTTCGCAAGTTCCGGTGCTTTGCCCGTGCCGTCTTGCACGACCTGGCGTCCGTAGGAAACTTTCACACCGAACTTCGTTCCGTCGCCGAAGAAGCTTTCAATCGTCTCGGCCTTGTAACCGGTGACGATGAAGAACTCGCGAATGCCCGCGGTCATGAGGCCCTCGATGATGTGCTGCAAGATAGGTTTGCCATGCACCTTGAGCATGGGCTTGGGAACATCAGTCGTCAGTTCGCGCATACGCGTACCTTTACCTGCGGCTAGGATTACTGCTTTCATTTATGAAAACAGAGATGACCATAGATACCGTCGGATGGAAAAGAAATTTTGAGCGCACGGCAGCGCGGGCGGCCCTCGCTTCAATCGCGTTTCCGCCTTGTCGAATGGTTTGAAACAGTATTTCGTCTGCATATCATCAAAATGAACAAGTTGATCGTCGGAATTCTTTTCTTCAGCGCGTTGGTGCCGCAGCTTTTCGCGGAAGGTAAACAGCTCACCGGTCAGCACGCGCCAGCGAACTCTCCTGCGCTCACACCGGACGAGGCTCAGAAGAAGTTTGTCGTTCCCGAAGGATTTGAAGTGCGACTCTTCGCCGCAGAACCTGACGTGATCAATCCCGTAGCCATGACTTGGGATGAACGCGGACGATTGTGGGTTTTGGAATTGTACGAATATCCGCTCGGTGCACCCGCTGGACAAAAGGGCCGCGACCGCATTCGCATCCTCGAAGACACTGATAACGACGGTCGCGCCGATAAGGTGACTTTGTTTGCGGACGGATTAAATCTTGCGACCGGTCTGCTCCTCGGCAACGGCGGCGTCTACGTCGGGCAAGCACCGGATCTTCTATTTCTTCAGGATACCAATCACGACGACAAAGCGGATACGCGTGAGGTGTTGCTCAGTGGTTTTGCTACGAACGATCGACATGAATTGCTCAATGGTTTCACGTGGGGACCGGATGGCTGGCTCTACATGACGCACGGCGTCTTCAATGGTTCCAAGGTGAAGATTCCCGAAGCGACGACTCCCGGCGTGACGATGACGGCGGCTGTAGCGCGCTTTCATCCACGCACGAAGAAGTTCGAAATCTATGCGGACGGAACGAGCAATCCGTGGGGTGTTGATTTCGATAAAGACGGAAATGCCTTTGTGAGCGCGTGCGTCATTGATCATTTATTCCATATGTCGCCGGGAGGGATTTATCAACGGCAAGGTGGCATTCCGGAAAATCCTTATTCCTACGAATTGCTTCCCTCGATCGTGGAGCACAAACATCACATGGCGGCGTACTGCGGCATCTGCATTTACCAGGGCGATATGTTTCCGAAGGAATATCAGGGCCGCGTCTTCATGGGCAACATTCACCAGAACGCGATCAATCACGACAAGCTCACGCCGAACGGATCGAGTTTCAAAGCAACGGCGGAACCGGATTTCCTGACGACAAGCGACGGTTGGTTCCGTCCGATCAGCGAGCAAGTCGGCCCCGACGGTGCGCTTTGGATTGCCGATTGGTATGACAAATATCCGTGTTACCAAAATGCGCAGGCGGATCCGGGCGGCGTGGATCGTGAGAAGGGGAGGATTTGGCGGGTGGTTTACAATACGCACGCCCCGGGAACGCCGATCGCCGGTCGCCCCGAGAAGGAGATGGATTTAGGAAAATTAAAAAGCAAGGAATTGGTCAAGATGCTCGAGCATCCGAATGTGTGGCAAAGAAGAACTGCCCAACGAATTTTGGGTGAACGAAGGGACGGCAGATTTGTTAGTACAAGAAAGGACGGTAAAATTATCTACGAAGGTGACGTTTCGATCAAAGTCTCGCTTGAA
>JAQGOU010000639.1 GCA_028293445.1 Verrucomicrobiales bacterium
CAGCGTTTTCCCCTGCCGTCCGGTTCGTAAAAACGAAACATTTGTCCAGCTGCGGCCTGAGTTTCATCTCTTTCCATGCGTCAAAAAGAGAACTGAGCAAAGAGACGCCATCGTTATCAACTCCCACGAGGGTTCCAAACGTGATATTGGCGTCGGTGCGAGAGTTCTTAACCTGGATGAAATCGCGCCGACCGTCCGTATATTTCACCACTACGTCGTCCCACCCCTTGAAGCCCTCAACCTGAAAGGATACCGTCTGGATTTTTGAGTCCGGGTGGAGCATCTCGACTACCTTCACCAGTCCTACCGTCCACTCATACCAATATGGATCGCCTTTGCCGGCTGTAGTGTTCATTACGCTTTAGGAAAATCGCTAGACAGGGTTGCTTTTTCGGAACTTCTCAATGAACGCATAAAACGGAATTTCCAGATTCTCCCAAACGACTGCAGAGTTCAGATTATTTACACCTAGGAAAACTTCCATAACAAACGTTTAAAGTTTTTCGCACATGGTTATGGGTTCATTCTGTCAGGCTGACGCTGCCGAATCGAGCCGTTGGTGTCTTCGGTGGGTTGGCGCACTCGGCGGAGTTCGGTCATATACGACTCGAGAGTATCTGCGGCGGCGAAAAGCCAGTCAGTCAATTGAGCGCACTCATGCTTTTCCCGGAGGTGAAGTAATGTAGCGGGTTCTAGGTATATAACCGACTTGGATGCAGATCACAAGGGATGCAATCAGAAGGCATCCAAGCAAAAGAATTAACCCGAAGCATGAGCTACAGCGAGAGGAGTGCTTCCTGGTCTAAACCCTTTCGCACCTGTTTAAACAATGCGCAAAGCTCTGCCACTTGAGCATTCTCTGAATCAACCGGCAGACAGTGTTCTTGCTCCAGGAATCGCTCCCGCTTTCCATTATTTAGGAAACGCTTGAGGTCAGTCGGCACGAGCAGTCGCGCGCATGGAAAGAATGGCAGCACTTCTGTTGAGAAAATTTGCAAGCCGGCAGGATCATAGTCTGGGATGTAAAACAATCCACCCTTCCAAGAATCCAACCATTTTCTCCAAGCTTGGCCCCAGTTCCACCTGAGGATCAACGTGAACTGCTTAGCCTGAAGGACAGGAAAATGCGAAATCATCCGCTCGAATTTCCACAGGCATTCCACGTTTTCGACGGCAACGATCAACGGGGTCTCAAGTCGTAATTGAGGAAGCACATCCAAGGTGATGAGAATAGCAGTTCCGAAAGGCGTGACCCCCAAAGCACTGTCGCCATGGAAACATTGACCGAAAGTCCGGATGAAGATGCCCTTCAACGGGTTCGTTGGTAACGTTTTCGAATCCTCCGAGATAGCGGATAGCAACTCCCGACTCCGAGCGTCGGGGCTTGCTTGAGCAAAGGCGGCCAAGTCACTGATCCCCCAATGCCGCTTCGCAAAGGCTTGAACTTGGCCCGGAAGGCCTCTAACGACGTAGCTTGCCCCTGACTTTTCAAATTTTACGCAATTTCCATGTTCCTCCAAAGCCTGGAGGACGCGTTTAGGAATTTGGCTTTTTGGTAAAGATTTCCCGGACGCGAGATGCACCAATTGAGCAGCTTGGGCCGGAGTCAGTCGCATTGGAGGACCTTGCGGAGGACGGTTTGACCAGCCAAACGTTGACCTCGCTTGCAGACACGAAGCCAATTCTCAAAACCGATTGTCTGCTGCGAATGTCCGGCAGTAATCAACACGATGCGACGACTTTTCGCGTAATCCAAGACGCACCGAATGTACTTGGGGGCTAAAACGCCGGTTTCATCCATGATGCAATGAACCACAGAATCACAATCAGGGTGGATTGCTCGTTCGCGGAATACTTCGATCAGGGATAAATAAATCAACATTTTGAGAAGGTAGTCGGTCCCCGTAGAACCGATGTGATCAAGGGATTTTCGCCATCCCATGTCCCTTCCGTTTTCATGAACTCGGATCAGAAAATCAAAGCAATCGGTTAGGTGGAGCACTTTGTTCTGGCGTTCATCAATCTCGACAACGAGTTGATCGAAGGTTTCGTTTGCCTGATCGATCTGTTCTTTGTTGGCGCGTTTGCCGAAGAGGCTCACGTCCGCATTGAATGTGACATCGGCGAATTGTTCAATCTTTGCGAGAACGCGGGTCAAATTGCTATCGATCGGTTGAATTTTGAATTCAATGGAATCGAGCACATCAACAAAGTTGTTCTTTTTCAGGTTGGCTTCCACCGCTCCGGCCGTCTGGCTCACCTTCCGCAAACCCTCTTGGAATTGCGAATTCTTGTTACAGATGTTCCGGATTATTTGGTCGAACTCTCGCGTTTGAATCTGTTGCAATCCATGAATTCCACGACAAGTCACAAACGGCTTCAGTTCGTCGCCAACAAAGAACCACCACTTGAATTGCTCATGAATCGGTGAAAATCCAAGGACGTTCTGCTTAGAAGTTTCTGGATCAAAACGATTTAAGAACGCTTTTGCTCGTTTTTCACCATCGACTCCGATTTTCAGTCTCTTCTCGTGCGCGTTGCCCGCGCCAGCTGCAAAGTTCCGCACAGCACCCGTCCGATAAAATGGCGCTGGACATAAATCGGTGCTCTCGAACATGCCTGATTCCAAAAGGAAACGTCGGTCAATTTTAAACTGATTTACTGCCCCAGCGTCTTGGTTCAATTCTACTAATGTTTGGCCAAGCTTAGAAGCGCACTCGTCAAACGCCTTTACCTTCGCACCATGCTGCGATTCCATTTCCTGCAGCTTTGCATTTTTGGAACTTAAATCTTGCTGCACATTGTCACGCTGCATGCCCAGCGACGGTAATGGATCAATAAGCTCGCGCTTCTTGATTTGATACTCTGCCACGACTGGCTCGTACTGATTGATTCCACGAATTGCGAGGTCTGCTTTCGTCAATCGAGACTTTGCTTGCTCCAAAAGGGATTGATTGACCCCTTTCTCGTTCAAAGCTTTTTGAAAGATCTCCTCGGCGCGACGTTGATCCTCCTCTCGCTTAGCTAAGGCTTTATGTTCCTCAGCTTCGATGGCTTCCAGCCGCCCGCTGCCGATTCGAGTCACGTCTTCTTTGCGCGTTTTAAAATCTTGTTCAATTTTTGCCCTTTTCGCCGAAATCTCTCCGTCCAAGCTTTTCTGTTCTCGGCCAAGTTGCTCCTGCTCATTGTTCAATTTGGTATCTCTGCCTTCGATCTCTAATCGCAACACATCCCTGTGGCATTTGATTTCTTCCTCCAAATGCAATCTTGCGTGTTGCAATCGGAGCACTTCCGCCGACAACACACGATGTGCCTCAATGCTGGCAGCGAGTTCACTTTCAAGAGTGCTCTGTGCTTGATTACTTTCCTTTTCAAAATCTGTTACGGAAGCGATGTAACGCTCCTGACACCCGCGCAATTCGTCCCGCTGTTGCTTAAGCTTGGTACGGTAGTCATCTACCGCAGTGGCGAGGGAGTCTCGGGTTACGGGGTGAGGTGGCGCTGGCAATTTTGCGGTCGAAAACTGTACCCCCCAAGCTGAACCCTCTCGGTCAGTCGTTTTGGCCCCGAGTTCTTGGGCATCGCTCAATAGCGCTTCACGATTAAGAGTCTTCTCGGCATTAGGCCAGGCATCCGGTGCCTGCCATTGAAAGAAAAATGCTAGAGACCTCTCAAAACTAGACAACTCAACACT
>JAQGOU010000641.1 GCA_028293445.1 Verrucomicrobiales bacterium
GGGTCGGATGAGATTAGAACCCTCATTCAGTCGCGGGTCTGACAAACACATTGATGTTTGTGGCCGACAGCGGCAGTGCCTCACATCGGCTGTTCAAACTTTGAAGCAGCGAACCATCCGAGAACAAATGTCAGAGATCCGAGGCGGGAGATAAGAGATCGAACGTCGAAGATGGATGACAACAAAAGAGAAAGTAAAACATATGCAAAATCCAATAGATAAAACTAATAACGGTGCCCTTACGTCGATGGCGTTGGCGATTAATGGCGCAATCCTGTATCCAACGATGACCCTCCTGCGTTATCCACTCATCGCACTGCTCGCTCTGCGCGCGGCTGCTTTGACTGCACGCGATAACTACGAGAATGCGAAACCTCCGCTGAAAGTGCTGCGCGATGCCATAGAAGTCGCGCGACTCGAGGCGCGTGTGTTCATGTTCCTCACTCGCGAAATTCTGAGACCGACCTTCGGTTTCGGATATTCCGAATTGTGGAATGCGATCGGTCTGTTCGTCTCGCTGGAGATTCCCCAGCGTGTCGATGACCTGATACTCGTGCTGGAAGCGGTGGTGGCTTATCTCACCGCCAATCCAGCGGCGGGTGCGGCGCACAACCTGACTGCGGCGAGTGCGCAAGCAGTGTTGGACACGTTGTCCGATGCGCGCAAAGCAGTGAGCGATCAAGAGGATGCCATGGCAAACCTGTTGGTGGTTCGTGAAGACAAGTTCACCGCCTTGCGCAAAGGGTTGCGTGGGTTGCTCAATGAGTTGAGCGATATCCTTGGCCCATTGGATCCGCGCTGGAAGGCGTTTGGTTTCAATATGCCGGGTGCGGAGGAAACTCCGGATGCAGTGACGGGTGTCATCGCAGTCCTGATTGGACCTACGGCGGCGGCGGTGAAATGGCCGGCGGTCGCACGCGGTGGATATTACCATGTCTACCAACGTGTCCAGGGTGTCGATGCGGAGCATGTGCTGATCGGTTCGCCCGCGGATCTCGATTTCACGATCGAGAATCTGCCCGCGAACAAATCGATCGACATTGTTGTGGCCGCAGTGAACAACGGCGGCGAAGGCCCACACTCGGAAGCAGTGACTATCATCACGCACTAAGCGCCTGCGGCGCATAGGCGATAGAACGGAATAGTCGATAGACAAGCGGCGACATCAGCCGCCGGGAATAAGGGAACGGTTCATTGGCAAGTCGAGGTCATACTCGGCTTGCCATTTTTAGTTTCAGCTGCCGCGCCCCTCACTGCCTTTAAGGCCACGAGAAGTAATAGAATCGTTGTGGGTAATTCGTGGCATTCGTATCGATAAACTGCAGCGCACCGAGGTTCGACGGCGCGGTTGCGGTGCCGATCGAAACCCAGGTCGCTGTGGTGAGGTTGGTATTCGCCCAAACGGTGTAGGTTAATTTGTTGGTGCCGGTGCCAAAGAGCTGGAATGTACCGTTCGCAAGTTTCTGGATGCTGTTGAATTTTGGCTGCGGTGGCAACCCGATCTGCGTGAGGACGACATCATTGCCCGTTCCCCCGAGATAGCTGATCGTGAATTTGACACCTGTGTTCGCCGTTACCGTTGCCCCTTCCACCAGGCCTCCGAAGATGCCCGTGATCGCATCTCCCAGATCGTTCTTGAGAATTGTATACTGACTGTTCGGGGCGCCTACTCCACCTTGCGTAATCTGTAAAGTCGCGCTGGCAAGGTCCACGGTGCCGGTCACGTTCAACTGACTGTAGTCAGTCCCGGCGTTGGTGCCGTTGAGAGTAACTAAGAATTTTGCGCTCGAGTTCAAGGTGACGTTGCTGCTGTTCATGATGCCCGGACCATTTCCGGGCGCGATCAAGCCTTCGCTGGCAATGGTGCCGAACGTGCCCGAACCCGCCAGGGAGGCGTTGAAATCCACGATGACGGGAACCTGAGGCTGGCTGCCATTGACGATCAGTTTGCCCGAATCAAGAACGTGAAGTGGGCCCACCGTGAACGTGTTATTACCATTCGAAGTGAACGTGCCGGCACCACGTTTGGCCACCGTGTAGCCACTGAAACTAGAACCAATGCCGGAAATGACTCCATCGAAAGTACTGCTCCCGCCGTTTAGACCTACTGTAATATAGCTGCTCGTGCCGACTTTGACGGTCCCGGAACCGCGCAAGGTATCCATCTCGGCAACGTTATTATTACCCAGATCGAGCAGGCCGCCGCTGTTCAACAAAATATCTGCATTCGGGGAGGTTTGAAAGGAGAGGACGAACCGAACGACGCTGGCGCAGCCTGCGATGACCAGGTTTCGGGGCACCGCTACGCCCGTTGTTTTCAGCACCAATGTTCCACTGGACACAGTTGTCGTGCCGGCATAGGTGTTGGCGGTAGGCCCTTCCAGGGAGAGGGTCGAGTTAGTGTTGCCGCCATTGAATTGGGTGAAGCCGCCGGGGCCGCTGATTTGTCCGATGAGACGAAGCGTCGTGCCGAACTGGTAGGGAGCAAACGTGCTATCCGCATTGAGGATAATTGGCCCGAGCCAAATGTTGGTGCCACTCACTGTTTCCGAATCCAACGATCCCCATCCGAATTCCCCGGGCCCGTTCAGAGTGAGGGATGACTGCGCCACGGTGAAGTTGCCGGTCATGGTTAACGTGGCAGCGTTGCTGACAATGGTGCTGTTATTCGTATTGCCCAGGGCCGAGCCGTTCTGGATGGAAACCCTTCCTTCTTGAATGATGTTGGTGCCCGTATAGGAGTTGCTGGCCGTCATGATCATATAAAATCCCCCGGCTTTCGTGAGCGTGTAGTTTCCTGAACTGGAGATCGCCGCATTGATATAGAGGGCGTTGGAAACCGCGATGGTGGTGTTCCCGGTTAATTGGATCTTGCCGTTGATCGTGGAGGGTCCATTAATAAAATTCTCGACAATGTTTAACGGTGGGGAGAGCTGCAATGTTCCTGCGCCCGTAGTAATCAGCGCCGCATCCATCGTGATCGGCCCAACGTTGTCCGTAAATCCATTGAGGTCGAGCCAACCATCACTATTGATCTTCACGCCCACGCCGTCGTAAATGCACCCACTGGCCAGGTGACGGACGATCGCTGTCGGAGATGCGCCAAAGCCCGGACCAATGATCAGCGCTCCATTGCGAATGACATTGCTGGAATTGAGAAACAATGTTCCGCGATTGACCACTGTGTCACCAGCGTAAGTGCTGACACCAGCCGGGCCGGAAAGCGTCAGGCTACCAGAGCCGGATTTAACAATTCCACCCGAACCGGAAATAGAACTGACCGCGTTCAGAATCAGGGAGCAGTTCGTGGCCGTATCAATCGATGCGGCGGAGCCAAAGATGAAATTCGCCTGCCACGAATTAGTAGAGGCAGACTCGACACTCAAGGCACCATAGTACGCGGGATTGATGCTATTAATGGTCAGCGACTGATTGGTGATGTGAATGCCGCCGGACAAATTGACCGACGATTGGCCATTGAGTGTCATCGTATTGGTAACGTTACCGAGCGCATACGAAGTATAGAGTTCCGCTACACCTTGCCCGTTGATGGTGTAGTTACCGGAATAGCTATTCGAGCCCGACCAGGTGGTTTTCAACAATCCGTTTTGCACGATGTTCGCAAATCCAATCGTGTGGCAGGAAAAACCTAAGTACCCCGGATTGACCGAGTCGCCCCCTTGTAGGGTTAAGGTTCCTATTTGGGTGTTAAGATTGCCGATAATGCTGCCCGTAACATTGGGTGCCACGGTAATTGTAGCGTTAGGAAAGAAATTCAACGTCCCGGTGCCGGTCTGAACGCCGCTCGGACTCCCATTAAACATGATGTTTGTGCCGATGGTCTGAACAAAGTTATTTAAATCCAGCGTAGCATTCTGATTGAAGGTAATTGAGGCTGCGGTGGGAACTTCGCTGCTTTGCAACAGCATGACCGTGGGCGTGCCGGTGCCAGAGCCATCACCAATGATGAGCGGCCCTCCGAAAGCGTTGGCTCCGGAAACGTTTAGTTTGAGCGTGCCTGCGTTGATGCGTGTTGTCCCGGTGTAGCTATTATCGCCGGCACATTGGTAGATCACACTGCCGGCTCCGGTTTTAGTCACACCAGCAACACCAGCGATGTGGCCTTTGATAGTCAGGCTGGCCGAGGTATTCGAAACGACGATGGAGAGATCACTGGCGCCCAGGTTGATGTCGTTCTCGATCGTAGCTCCTATGGATGTATTTGTGACAATGATGCTGTTTGTGACGCCCAAGGCATTACCGCGAAGAGTAAACCCGCCGACCGCACCGTTGAACTTCACCTGATTCAAGACAAGGCCCACGAGATTGTTTGTGTTCAGCTGAGTGGCGGTCCCCTGAAAGATTAGCGTGTCGCCGTTCGCCGGGGTGCCGACGCCTCCCCAGTTGGCGCTGACGTTCCAGTTCGCATTGGCGCCGCCGCCGCCGTTCCAGGTTAAAGTATTACCGAAGATCGGAATCGCGAGGAGGGTGAGTATTGCAACGATCCCTGTGTGAAATGATTTGATGTAGCCCATGCTCCTCTTCTATCACGGGAATTCTGGACGAATACTGTGCATCTGGCGCACAGGGAGGAACTTGGAGGCTTGGGGGTTTGGAAGCTTTTTTACCCTTCGTCGGCCGCTTCCTGATTCCATTCAGGATAAATTTCCTCGGGTAACTGTTTGCGCCGAATGATGTCTTTCAGATCACGGATGATGGTTTTACGCGAAACATTAAAGTCGCGCGAAAATTCAGAAATGTTGGGACGATCCGCCACACCGCGAAGGCGTTTGATGATTTGATATTGACGAGCCAGACGCTCGGTAAAACGGCGGTCCGGTTCGGAAGCGTCAATTTTTTCCGCGCGTTCCAATGATTGGAGTGCGGCGACTGTTTCAGCAAATCCACACTCGGTCAATGCGATCTCTACCGTTCGATCCAGTTCGTCCAAATCGACAGGTTTCTCCATCGTGAAATGGGCTGACCGTGCGCCTTGAAGCGCGGCCAGTTGTTCGCGGACTTTTAACATGCCTGAAATAAGTATGATCGGCACATGCGCGGCAGCGCTTTTGAGTTTGGATAAAAAATCAACTCCTCGCTCGCCACCCTCAAGGACGTTATCGAGAATAATCAGGTCGGGTTTGGTTTCGACCATCGCCTTGAGCGCGGCGGTGCCACTGGAAACGCAGGTCAGGCGGTATCCGCGTAGCGCCTTGGCATAAAGCTTGAGCTGCTTCGGGTCATCCTCAACGATCAAAATTGAAGCCAGGATTTCCATCGTCTCAGTCATTCATTCGAGGTTAAGGGTGGTCGGTCAATTTCGCGCTGTGCGTCTGGCGCACAGGCGCTGCGCCAATCGGAATCGTTACAGTGAAGTTAGCTCCTTTACCCAAATCACTCTCGATGCTAAGTCCAAGCCCCGCCTGTTGTGCCAGGGAATAAACGAGCGAGAGGCCAAGCCCCGTTCCAGCTTTGGCTCCGCTCCGTTTCGTGGTGAAGAAAGGCTCAAACAATCGGTCGCGAATTTCGGGCGCGATTCCCGGACCGGAATCAATCACGCTCAATTCCAAATATTGTTCCGCCGGAAACGGCCGTAAACTGTAAGTTCGCATGGGCAGGGATGGTCGCGAATGGAGAGAAATTTTCAACCGACCCTCGCCGTGCATCGCTTCCGAAGCGTTAACCAGCAAGTTTAATAAAATTTGTTCCAGCGGTCCGCGAGGGACTTCGACTTTGGGGACGTTGCGCTCCAGTTCCAACGTCAGCGCGATTCCGCTCAGAAACTCACGGCTTAAGAGTGAGACAGCTTCTTCAACAACGGTGCCGAGGTCGGTCGGTTCTCCGCTGTCTTTTTCAGGACGCGCATAACCAAGTATCGAGTTCACCACGCTCTTCCCCTGCAACACGGCTTGTTCGATGTCCGCGACATGCTCTTGAATGCCTGCGTCAGCGGGAGCCTGGCGTCCGATGAGCTTGTTCGACATGCGAACGACCGAGAGCAAATTATTGAAATCGTGCGAGATGCCCGTTGCGAGAGTTCCGAGTGCCTGCATTTTCTGGCTGTGCATCAACTCGACCTTGGCGACATCCAATTCCCGGTTGCGCTCCGCTGCGTCTGCTTCGGCGACGACAAAGCGTTTGATTGCGATGTGGTGCCGACGCAACGTCAATAAAACCAAAAGTGCAACCAACATGGATCCGCCCATGCTGGACATGACAATCATCTTCCAGCTTCCAGAACTGCGTTGCGTCGGATCGATGGCGGTGCTCACTTGTTCCTGAGTCGCGCCCCAATTGATTTTCATTGCGGTCAGCTCCTTCCGGAGTTGACCCATGCGCCACACTTCGACCATGTCACTTGCGGTTGCCATGACGAGAGTGGATCCATCGAGCGACAAGCGCACGCTGTTGATACTTTGCGCCACTGGGGAAACTAGATCGCCGATCTTTTCGTTGGATCGCCAATCGCGCAGTTGCACCCGTTGCCGTGTCTGTGAGACGGCGATTGTTTTATCGTCGGGCATGAAGGCGAATGCGGCATGCGTCAGGGAAGCCTCGTCGCGTGCGAACTCCTTTTGCAATTTCCAGTCTCCGACCGACCAAATGGAGTAATGACTAATCCCCGCCAGGCCGAGCCAACGTCCATCCGGGCTGAAGCAAACCAAGGACGTAACGGTTGGCAATTCGGCCGCCAATTCTCCGCTGTTTCCATTCCAGACCTTGGGAGTATCGGACTCAAAATCGAAACCGGTTACAACCCAATTGCCGTCCGGACTGATGGCGAATCGTCCTGCACCGGTAGCGCTCGCCGGCCCTTTGAAATTGAGATTACGCCACCGGCCTTTCATTACTACGGGCGGAGTCTTGGCGGTCAGGTCAATCCTGACCAGGCGTCGGTCCGTCAATTCCACAGCGGCCCAATGATCATCCTGACTCAATGCAACAGCTCTGGCACCCAACCCGTCGGGCAACGAGATTTTTTTGGCCTGTGCTGACGACAGTTGTAATGCCCCGACGACGTTCGTCGAAAACGGCCACTCCTCCAAACCACCGTCGCTGCAAACGAAGACAGCGTTTTCTTTCATCGACACACGCACGTTGGAAACCGCACCAGGCACATACGTTTCCTTGTCGCCAGAGCTCAAATCCCAAAGTCGAAAGCCTTTAGTTTGCGTGACTGCGCACCATCGACCGCTCAACGAGAGATCGATTGATAGCAGGAAGCCTTCGCTCTTGGGACATTCATGAAGCGCAAAAAGATTGCTGGGCAAGATCCGCCACGTCCCAAATCCGGCCCAGGGCTTCCAAAAAATAATACGCTGATCGTCGGACGTGAAAGTGCAGCCCATGCCTTCACCAATGGCGATCAATCGACCGAGGCGCACATCCCAAAGCCGCGTCGTGCCGTCGCGCGAACTGGAAAAGAACAGCGTCCCGGTAGAATTAAATGCCAGTCGGAGGCCCCGCTCGCTGTGACCAGTAAAATGTTGTTGTATCTTGTGTTCAGGGTCCCACAGGAGAACTCCACCGTCATTACCAGAAACGGCTAACCGTGTGTTGTCGGGAGACCATTCGATCATTTGCACGGGTGCCGCGTGCGTGAGCGTTGCCCGTTGTACTCCAGACGGAAAATCCAAAACGTCCACCCGGTTGTCCGTGACGATTGCGACCTGTTTTAAATCGGGGCGCACGCGAAATGTTTTCCCCCAGACATTGATGCCGCTGGCAATGCGTTGTCCGGTTATCACATTATAAATGGAAATGTTGCCCTGTTCAGCGAGGTCACCGAACGTCAGGAGCGTTGAATCCGACGAGAAAGCCAATCCAGTCAAGCGACGCGAGACGAGTGTATTCGTCGCGGCGACACTGTTCCAAAAAATGGGTTTTCGGGTTTCCAGATTCCAGACCACCACGGTCCCACTGTCGAATCGTGCCGCCAGCAACGAGCTGTCCGGACTGATCGAAAGATCCCCGACCGGTCGCTGCGTCCAGCCGCTGATCGCTGTTCCATCCAGCACGAACAGTTGACGACCATCCACGAGACTGTGAATGAGCACGTTTCCGGGACCGTCACCGAAAGCGAAATACTTCATACGCGAATCTGTCAGGAAACGGGATAAACCTTTCGGCGTCGGAATGTTCGGTCCATCCGGCACCAAATCGGACAAAGCGAGACATGCGATAGCTTCCGTTCGCAATTCCGGGGAGAGCCGGATCGCGGCAGCGTTGCTGATGGCGTTCATGGCCGCTGCGCGACCACCCGCCTCTGAAGAGACTCGAAAAGCACGGGCTCCTTCTGTATACGCCAGATGCAGTCGTTTCCGGCTGTCAGCCTCTGCCGCCTCGGCGCGTCTGACATTTTGAGCTGCAATTAAAGCTGCGAAGACCGCCAGCAGTGCGAGGGCAAGGACGGCTACTAAAACAATAATAACCGCGGTGTTGGTCCGCAACATGTCCCGTCGCGTCGCTTCGCTCATGCCCGCTTGCTCGCGCAAATGGGCAGTGGTCTCGGGTAAACCGTTGCGGGTTGGCTCTGTCATCCCTTCGGGAACCTTTATGCCGGTGCTAGGTTCATATCAAGAATGAATCATGGATCCCTTAAGGGCCGGGTTAGATTCAAATTGTGTCGAGGAGACATTCTGCCGTTGAAAGAAACCGATTTGCGGGCATGCTGTTGGGTATGAACACCGGCGACTTTTCTGGAATCGGTCACTCCCCTTTAGGCCGACGACATTTCCTCAAAACACTCGGAATTGGTGCGACGGTTTTTTCCGTCCCCGGATTGTTTGCGGAGCAGCTCATGCTCACACCCGCACAAACAGAAGGTCCCTTTTACCCGGACAAACTTCCGTTGGACACCGACAACGATTTGATCATCGTCAACGATTCAATCACTCCCGCGGTTGGTGACATCACGTGGCTCGGTGGAAAAATTCTCGATGAACACGGCGCGCCAATTCGTAATGCCACGGTGGAGATCTGGCAGGTGGATCATCACGGCGTTTACCTGCACACCGAAAGCGGCGGTGTTGGGAGGCGCGACAAAAACTTTCAGGGCTTCGGCAGGTTTGTGACCGGTTCGAGTGGCGAATATGTATTCCGGACGGTGAAGCCGGTCGCCTATCCCGGTCGGACGCCGCACATTCATTTCGCGGTGAAGATGAAGGGTCGCGAGAAGTTCACGACGCAATGCTACATTCGCGGCGAACCGCAAAATAAAACCGATGGAGTCTTGCGGGGTATTAGAGACGAGAAAGCGCGTGAGTCGGTGATCGTTCCGTTTTCTCCGCTAAAGGATTCAAAGATTGGCGAACTGACCGCGCAGTTCAATATCGTGATGGGTTTTACGCCGACCGATAAGGCTTGAGAAAAACTTTTTTTCACCACGGATGGACATGGATAAACACGGATGGGGCAGGGCAGCAATGAGAATGACCAATCTGATCAGGACAATTTCTTATGTCGGTTCATCTGTGTCAGTCAGAACTAGATATTTGCTGCACCGCTCGCGGATGCTGGTCCGTGGTTACAACCGCCTTTTACTTTTGCTCCTGTCGTTTGTCGCTGTGTGCTTGCACGCCGCAGAGTGGCCGGAATGGCGCGGGCCAACGCAGCAAGGACACGCCATTATTTCCGGCGCGCCGCAGACATGGAGCGCAGAAACCAACATCACCTGGAAGACCACAGTTCCTGGCCGCGGATGGTCGTCGCCGGTAATCGAGGGTAAAGAGATTTGGATGACTACCGCGATCGAAGCGCCGGCAAAACCGGAGGACATTGCTCGACGGCTCAAAGTGAACACGGGAGACCAACCGCTGACGCTGGTGGAAGGTATCGAACTACGCGCCGTATGCGTCGATCTCGTTTCAGGAAAGCTTTTACAGAATGTTCTCCTGCTCAGTGAACGCGAGCCGCAATGGGTGCATGAATTGAACAGTTATGCTTCACCTTCCCCCGTGATTGAAGACGGACGGCTCTACTGTCATTTCGGTACTTTTGGTACGGCTTGTGTCGATACCAAAGCGGGCAGGGTGGTTTGGACTAATGATACTCTACATGTTTTTCACGACAATGGCCCGGGGAGCTCACCGGTGTTGTGGAAAGGTCTTTTAATTTTTCATCTTGATGGCACGGATCAACAATACCTCGTCGCCCTCGACAAGAAGACCGGGAAAGTGGTCTGGAAAACCAATCGCTCGGGTCAAATGGATCCTGCGGGTCCGCTCAAGAAGTCTTACACCACGCCGATTCTTTTAAAGGTAAACGGCACCGAAGAATTAATCTCACCCGCGGCCAGTTGGCTTTACAGCTATGATCCCGCCACAGGTCGGGAACTTTGGAAGGTGAGTTATGGAGTGCTTGGTTTTTCGATTTCCCCACGAACCGTCGTGGGACACGGGATGATCTATCTCAGCACATGTTTTCCCCGAGCGGAAATGCTCGCGGTGCGTTACGAAGGTCTGCCGCAGCCGCAAATCGCTTGGCGTTACGGGAAAGGCGTGCCAAACATGTCGTCCCCGTTGCTCGTGGGCGAAGAGCTTTACTTCGTAAACGATGGCGGAATTCTTACTTGCCTCGACGCTAAGACTGGCAACGAACACTACCGCGAGCGCCTCGGAGGCAATTTTAGTTCCTCCCCCACGCTTGCGGATGGCCGCATTTATTTTTCTAATCAGGAAGGCGCAACCTATGTAGTTAAACCGGGGAAATCATTCGAAGTCCTCGCGAAAAACGAATTGCCCGGAAAGATTTTTGCCTCGCTCGCGGTTGCTGATCGGGCCTTCTTTCTCCGAACGGATACAAGTCTCTATCGGATCGAACAGAAGTAGCACGTGCAAGGCGCACGGACTAATTAACGAAGATACGATAGAACCGATTGCTTACCGTGGCGTTCGTATCGTTGAACGTTTTGACCGTGCCATCTCCGCTCACGGGTGAAAGCGAACTCCAGTTGGTTTGTGAGAACGAGTTGATGTATTGCAAGGTGTAGGTCTTACCGCTGACAGTAGTCGCCACAGTAGAGAAGGTATTATTCGTTCTGTGTGAACTTATCATCTGCGGTCGCACGAATGGC
This sequence comes from Verrucomicrobiales bacterium, assembly GCA_028293445.1. Classification (GTDB taxonomy): domain Bacteria; phylum Verrucomicrobiota; class Verrucomicrobiia; order Limisphaerales; family JACDHS01; genus CBHWET01. Next base: position 11,075 of record JAQGOU010000641.1, read on the forward strand.
GCTGCGTTGGTGCTGGACAGAAAACGGGCAATCCCACTCCGCGGTTGTCCATCCACCGTGCTGAAGCCGCCGCTGAGAAGGATTTTTCCGTCGGGTTGGGGAAGGATCATCCATGCCCAGTTATCTACGTTGGCAGAAAACGTTGTCTCGAGTGTCCCGTCGGCATTCATGCGCGCGATACTCGTGCGAGAAACCCCGTCTACCGCAGTGAATTCACCGCAAAGAAGAATTTTCCCATTCGCATCAAGAGTGGCACATTGAATTTTCTCATCTGCGTAGCCTACGAAGTTCGTATCGATGCTTCCGCTAGAGGTGCGCCTTTCAATCTCCTTTAAGAACAGGCCTTGCAGATTAAGCGAGTGCCCGGCGCAGAGATAGCTTCCGGTGCTGAGTTTGGTGGCAGTGTAAACGGCTGTTCGATCACCGAAAAATGGTAGAAAGGAATTATCCGGCGAACCATTCGGATTTATAAGCGCCATCCGGTTATGAGAACTATTGTTGTAATTATCAAACCAGCCGGTGACGAGAATCTGATTGTTGGTCAACACCTGAATCGAACGGCCCCAGGTGCTTAAGCCTGAGCCCATGGAAAAAGTGCCGTCGAGGGTGCCATTGGTATTAAGACGCGCTAGACCGCTTACACGCGTCCCGTTGAAGTTGGTGAAATTTCCGGTGATAAGAATTTTTCCATCGCTCGGCTGAATCGCAACTTGAAACACGAACGGATCCGGATTGCCGGTGATGCTTACGCCGAGGGTGCCGGTCGCTCCGGTGCCGGTATCAAACGATGTATCGACGGTGCCGTTTGTGTTGAGTCGTGCAATGCAATGGTGCGGATAAACTCCCGCATTGTTGAAAAAGCCGCCCACGATAATCTTTCCGTCTGTTTGCACGGCCATGTGTCTCACCCAATAGCCGACGTCGGCCCCGAACGAAGTATCCACACTGCCATCCGAATTCAGCCGCGCGATATTGGATTTAGGCTGCCCATTAAAAGAGGTGAAGTTGCCGCACACGAGAATTTTGCCATTGGATTGTAACGCAACCGATTCAACGAAACCGCCTGCCGCACCTGTGCCAGGATTGAATGTTGAATCGAGAAGACTTTGCCCGTGTGCAACCGTACACGCCAAGGCGAAGAACATTCCCGAAAGAATTTTAAAACGCATACAACTCCTTATGACGAGTTTCTTAGAAAGGGATCGTGGCTGCAATGGGGCAACCCGATGAGGACACGATCAGCGTAAGGGCGGACTACCGAGTATCGGATCGCGGCGAAAAGATTTGGTTCGACACCCCGAGGACAAAGAGAGAAACCCCTACACCAAAAGTGCAGCGGCGTGGCGGGTGATTGAAACTATTTTGTAAGTTACAGGAGCGCCAGAGCAATCGCGGTTCATGTAACTTTTTATCAGCCAGATTACCTTTAGAGACCCGCGTGAGTAACCACTCTTCTATATATCCAGATAGCCTGATATGAAGTTTTTTAAAAATCCCATTGACAGAACTAATGAGCAGTTAGTAGGTTCTGCGCATAGTTCAATGAATATCTGCAACAACATACTAACAAAGCCAGCCGGGCAAACCATGCCGGTCGCAAGTGCGATTCGTCATAGTCGCTTGGCTAACGGTTGTATGTTTAACCGGAGTCTATCTAACGGCTGGGGATATAAACCCGAATCGAATAAAGATAGACTGGAGGTAAGCAGGTAAGGAATAGAACTCTCACATAAGAAATTTTCCAACCCCTGTTTACCGAGTGTAAACAGGGGTTTTTAGTTTTTACCATTTAACCAAAAATCAGACATACAACGGGTGATGAAAGTTAAGTGCGTCTACAGGACGCAACCCATCAGTCAGATCAAGCCGGCGACAGCGCCAGGCAGTTTTACTCTAAATTTACAATTTAAGGGCTTCGGAGGAGGTGTGCCCAAAACACCGAAACGTCCACCGCGAAATACCTGTGGCTACGGAGACTGCCAACCGTAACGGTGTTTGTTCTTTGTTGTTATTAATAAAGGCCCGGAGTTATGAACTCCGGGCCTTTCAATTTCTAAGGTGTGCACACGGTCAGGTATGTCTTTCCGGTGCGATCTGCACCTATCTATATTAGCTGAGTATTCACAGGATGCGTGTCAGCTACACATCAGAGTCTCCAAAACTTCGATTACTCCGGGCAGCACGGAGGCATCCTGCCATTTTCTGCGGGGAACTCGACTAAAGCACAGAGGTGAGCCTCATAAACTCATACAGGTGGGTGCAATTCCAACCCCCGCTACCATTTGGTGCTAGCGCACGGCCACGGCGCCTGCGGCGCATCTGCTTCCGTAGCTTAAATCGTTAAAGCAACCCGTTGTCTGCGGGAAGAGTGTGGGTGCAACTCCCACCGGAGGCGCCATTTTTACTGCTCAGTGGGATAATAGTAGTCCACCCGCTTGTTAAGCGGAACGGTGTTGGTGCGATTCCGACCTGAGCAGCCATTTTGATTACTAACCAACCGAAAGAAAGGAAGCCAATGAAGCCAGTCAATCGTTATAAAAGTCAGTTGCTCTATAGTAAGAGCTACAAGCCGGTCCGCACCTTTCGAATCCGTCAGGGCGTGAAGAGCGGCCTGACGTTTCGCCCCACACGCCTCAGTGTCGATCGAAAGATCGCGTGAACGCTTGCCGGCTGCTGCTTTTCTATAGCGAAAGCAGTGGCCGGCACGCTAGTGCCCCCTTCTGTAGCTCAAAAGCAGAGCACCCGCCTGATAAGCGGGAGAACACGGAGCGTTACCGCGCAGAAGGAGCATCCCCTAAATAGCTGAGATAGATTAGCGCCTCGTTGAAGCCGAGGAGACGTTGGTGCGATACCAACTTTGGGGACCATTTTTAATATGTCCGTGAATGCAAAGCAGATCGAGCAATCCGTTTTTCCAACGGAGCCTAGCCGGTGCAAGTCCGGCCACGGATACCAATTCGTCCACGTAGCTCAGTTAGATTAGAGCGCCACTTTGCGAAGGTGGAGGTCACAGGTGCGAGTCCTGTCGTGGACACCATTTTATGTTTTCAGGATTGTGGTGTAATCAGCAGCATCTTCGTTTGTGAAACGAACGGTCCGGGTGCGAATCCCGGCTTCCTGACCAATTTATAGTTTTCGATGGGCCGAAGTTTGCAGGTTATCTCACGCAAGGGGAGGACGCTCGCCACGAGAGAGCGCCGGGACGAAAGTTCAGGTCGGGTTCGATTCCCGTTACGAGATCCCCACTCTGCGACGCACTTGTCCATCGACTCTTTCACGGGCCGACGGTTTTTGGGTTATTGGAAAAGCAGTCTTCGGACTGTGAGCGGGTTCAAGTCCCGCCGATCAGGCAACTGATTGATCCCAGGCCAGACCTTGTCCGTGTTTCCAACGAACCACAGAGCGGTTCGTCAACTTTCGACGGGTCGTTGAATTGGGTTATCCCTATCACGGACGTGGTCGCCGGTTCGAGTCCGGCCTTCGGCTCCATTTGCCGGAGTAGCTCAGTGGTAGAGCACGTATTCCCAGTTCACTCCTTATCCGTCGTTTCTCTTCTGCACTTCAATTTCGATGGGCCGTTGATAGTGGGTTATTGGAACTGTTGGTTGGTGGTTCGAATCCGTCCTCGCGTTGTTTCAGCGCGAGTAGCTCAATTGGATAGAGCAGCAGTAAACATCCACGTCGCTTCTTGTCCGTCGTCTTTTTAATGGGCCGTTAGATTCAGGTTATCTGTCATTGGTTCGACTCCAATCTGCTCCGCTAAACGGGGCAGTAGCTCAGAAGGTAGAGCAATTCTCTGGATCGTTCCCTTGCCCATTACAATTTCCACAGCCGATTGGTTGCGGAGCGTTCACCATAAACACAACCCAGGAGGTTATATGCATACAAAACAAAATCATGAAGACGGGCCGTTTTTTCGAGATCACCAGCAAACGGCGCAAAGGGTTCCCATCGGAAACACGGGTTAAGAAAGGTCTGAGAATCGTTCATGGAGATAAAGAGCTCCACGAGAAACTCGGGCGCAATGATCTGTGTCCGTGCGATTCAGGACGCAGCTTTCAAAAACTGTTGTATGCACTCGGGACGCTATGACGGATCGCTGCGGAAATATTATTCCCGGTAAAAAGACTCAATTCGATGCGGGCCGAATGTGATGGGTTATCGCCTGATAAACGAACCGTCCCATCCACCTTGCCCGCACTACAGATTCGTTGGAGTCAAATCAATCGGCTCCGGCAACACCAGAAAGGAAAACCAAACTATGGCACTCAATTACGCAAAACTGTTTAACCGCCGCGTGACTCCACAGTCACAGCCGATTCCTGGATCGAGTCAGGTCCGCAACTCGGCGGGCGGGTATTCATGGGAAGTCGATGACTGGCAGAAGCTCGATCGCTTTCTTATACTCGGAGCGGAAGGCGGCACTTACTACATCGGCGAGCGCGATCTCGTGAAACAGAATCACGACGCGATCATTCGCTGTATCAAGTTCAACGGTGCGCGTGTGGTCAATCGCATCGTCGAAATCTCGGAGAGCGGCCGCGCTCCGAAAAACGATCCAGCGATCTTCGCCCTCGCGCTTGTGGTCACGCACGCGGTGCCGGAGGTGAAAGCGCACGCCTTCGCAAACTTGAACAAAGTTTGCCGCATCGGGACGCACCTCTTCCACTTCGCGCAGTATGTGAACGCGATGCGCGGGTGGGGACGTGGGCTGCGCAATGCCGTTTCGAGTTGGTATGCGTCGCAAAGCGTCGACGCACTCGCGTTGCAGGTCATTAAATATCAGCAGCGCGATGGCTGGTCGCATAGCGACTTGCTCCGTCTTGCCCATGCGAAAGCGCCGAGTCGTGAATACGACACGCTCTTTCGCTGGATTCTTGCGGGTGAGAGTGGTCTTGGTGAGCGCACGGTTTCACGCAAAGTGAACGGTGAAAACCGCGTGGCTAAATACCAGGCCGTCGGTGAACTGCCGCAGTTGGTTCAAGCCTTCGAGCAAGCGAAACGCGCGTTGAGCAAAAGCGAAATCGTGAAACTCATCACGGATTCGAATTTGCCGCGCGAAGCCATCCCGACGCAATGGCTGAATGAGGTCGCGGTGTGGGATGCGTTGCTTCAACGCATGCCGATGACCGCGATGATTCGTAACCTCGGTAAGATGACGAGTCTCGGCTTGCTGAAACCCTTCAGCGACGCCCGGAAGCTTGTCGTCACCAAGCTGAAAGACGAATCCGCATTGAAACGCGCCCGTGTTCATCCTCTGGCCATCTTGATCGCAGCGAAAATCTACGCTCAAGGACATGGCGATAAAGGCGATCTGAAATGGTCGCCTGTTTCGCAGGTCGTGGATGCACTCGATGAGGCGTTTTATGCGACGTTTGCCAACGTTGAGCCTTCCGGCAAACCGGTCCTGTTGGCTCTCGACGTCAGTGGCTCGATGGGGATCTCGATGATTGCGGGCTCGTGCCTGAGTGCGCGTGAAGCCAGTGCCGCGATGGCATTGATCACGGCGGCTACGGAAGACGAATGCCACATCATGGGATTCTCCAGTGAGTTCGTTCCATTGAACATCTCGCCGCGCATGCGTCTGGATGATGTCGTCAAACGCCTGAGTAGCTTGCCGTTTGCGGCGACCGACTGCGCGTTACCGATGGTTTGGGCGCAGCGCAATAAGCTCAATGTTTCCGCATTCGTGACCTACACGGACTCGGAGACGTGGGCGGGGAACGTGCACCCTTCACAAGCATTGCGCGCTTATCGCGGAGAATTCGCACCGGATGCAAAAGCGGTGGTCGTCGGCATGACGAGTAACGGCTTCACCCTCGCGGATCCAAACGATCGCGGGATGTTGGACGTCGTTGGCTTCGATACCGCGGCACCCGCTGTTATCGCGGATTTCATCCGCAGTGGATAAATCAAAGCAGTCGCTGTGCAAACGGCGACTGCTCTTCTTAATTTGGACCAGACCAGCAGCCTGAGTGAACTCTTCACGGAAGGTCCTGCGCATAGGTTGGTCTACGTCGAATAGAAATCGACCCTGGTAAACAGTGGGTTCGAATCCCATACAGCTTGAGGCATCCAGATCCGCGCGCGAGCGCAACCCCACGGAACTTTGTGAGAGGGTGAAAGGGTTTTCCCGTTTCCGAAAGGTGATCTGCTGCTTCAGGCTAAAATTTCAATCGCAATTAAATCAAGCAAAGGAGGAAGTAATGAAAGTTGAGATCCTATTTATCATTGGCCTTGCCCTGGCCTTTGTTTTCGGCGCGTGCATACGGAAGAAAGTGCGCCGCGCCTTTATTGTCCCCGAAGGTTATGCCGGTCTGCTCTACCAATACGGTCAGTTCGTGGAAACGCTCGGCGCAGGGCGACACATTCGTTGGGGGCTGAACTTCACTTTGGAACCGGTCGACTTCCGTAAAGCATTCCTCAACGTCCCGGGTCAAGAGGTTCTTACCGCGGATACTGTTGGTCTCAAGGTGAGTTTGTCGTTGGCCTACCAGATGACGGACCCGATCAAGGCCGCTCACGACACGCAGAATTGGCAGACCGATCTCTACAATTCCGCGCAGTTGGCGTTGCGTTCTGTCATTGGCGGCCTTGCGACCGAAGCCTTGCTGGACCAGCGCCTGGAGATCGGCGCGCAACTTCTCGCTCGTGTGCAACCGGACGCAGCGAAGGTCGGCATTCACGTTCTTGCTGTGGAGGTGAAGGACGTGATGTTTCCGGCCGAACTGAAACGCGCCTTTGCGGAAGTGTTGAAGGCGAAACAAGAAGGCCAGGCCGCGCTCGAACGTGCACGTGGCGAAAGCGCGGCTCTCCGCAATCTCGCCAACGCCGCTCGTGTGCTGGACGGAAACCCAGCGCTGATGAACCTCCGTCTGTTGCAGTCGATGGATGCAGCGCACAACGCTGGTAGCACGCTGATGTTTGGAATGCCAAACGGTTTCGTGCCGTTGAAAGCCGGCAAGCCGATCTCAGAAAAAGAAGCGGGTGAAACTTAATCAAAACGCGAGCGGGTGTGAATGCATTCGCTCGCGTTCTTGGTTGCGGTTCATCTTTTAATCGGAAGGCCATTTGAAAGTTAAATGCGTATTCCTGTCTCGACGCAGTTGCATGCGAATGAGAGGGTGCCCTTCATGATGAGCGTTCGCGCGAAGGTAGCTTTGGAACTAGGTATCATCGCATTGCTCACAACAGTCTTTCTCGTTTTATTTCCACACAGAAATCCGTTGATGGATATGGGACTTGCGACATTAGCCTTGGTCGCCCTTGGCTTGTCTGCGAAGTACACGAAGAACGTGGTTTGGGCGGCGTCACCATCTCCAATTCCTGAGCCTCGGATGAAACGCTGTTTGAAGGTGGCTCTCTGGGTAACTTTGCTGCCGGCGTTACTCTTCTTGCTCATCGGTGCGGTCATTGCTTACCGGAGTGGTGGCTGGCCAGCGGTCGTCAGCAGGGTATTCAATTGGAGAATCCTGGCGGCATTCTGTTGTTATCTCCCTTGGGCATTGATTCAGCAAACTCTGCTTCAGTTCTATTTACTCGGGCGATTGATGGCCTTGTTTCCAAAGCGCCATTTGTTTGTCCCGATGATTATTACGGGAGCGTGTTTCGGTCTGGTGCATTTGCCTGATGTATGGTCCGCGCTCGTCACTGTCGTGGCCGGTACAGTGTGGAGCTATATGTATTACCGTTATCGACGCTTGTTGCCATTAGCGTTCTCGCATGCGGCGCTGGGCTCAGCGTTTTACTATGGAATTTTCGGCCACGATCTTTCCGCCGAATGGAGCGCACTCCTGCCGTAGACACTGAGCCGCTCAGAAGCCGCAAGTCAGACAAACAATTCCCTCGCGCATCTCATTGCGCTCTCTATCCCATTAGCCGAGTAGCTCAGGCGACGGTCTGCAAAACCGTTTACGTTGGTGCGATTCCAACATGGGATTCTAATTTCGCGGCAGTGATGTGAAGAACCAGCATGTCAGTCTTCCAAACTGATCGTCCGGGTGAGAATCCCGGTTGCCGCACCAACTCTAGAAAAGAAAAATGCGTGATGAAGTCTCAAATGAGATTGGCGCTCCCGCAAGCGGGATTAAGTCCTGACGCCCCGGCACTAAGATCTCAAAGCCGGAAAGGGACCCGAGCTCATCACCACGCAGAAGGAATTTACTCGTTCCGAAGACTCCTTCAACCGGAAGTTATTCACGAAATTTAGGGAGGCGGGTGCGCAGTCAGGTTACACCCACCTGGCTGTGGTGGTTCGACTCCACCCTCCCGTTCGGTCGGTTCTCGAAAAAGGTGAAATTCCGCGATAGGAAAAAGATCCTTATACTTTTAAAAGGCAGTTTTCCGAGACGAGAAAACGTCCTTTTACAAATATTAGCGGAAAATTGTGCCGGGAAATTTGGCCTTATAAGGGAAAAGGCCGGAAAATTGCCATGGGAAAAGTGCCTTTTACGCGTATAAGGCAAATTTCCGGGACCAAAAAACCACCTTTTACCCGTATAAGGCAAATTTTGGAGACCGGGAAACCTCCTTTTACGCGTATAAGGCGTTTTTTGGGCGTCTGAAAACTACCTTTTACGCATATTCGAGGAAAAATTCTTCCGGGAAGTTCGTCTATACGCGTATAAGGCAAATTTTTGCTCTGTCGAAAAGACCTTTTACGCGTAAAAGGCACTTTTCCCGGAGGTTTTTCTCCTCTTTTCCGTATAGGGCAGTTTCCCCGGACCAAAATTTCGCCTTATACGCGTAAAAGGTGTTTTTCCGGGACCGCCAAAGAGCCTTTTACGCGTAAAAGGCAGTTTCGGACGACGGCGCAACGCACTTTTTGCGTAAAAGGCGTTTTTAGAGGCCCGTTTTTTTGCCTTTTACGCGTATAAGGCATTTTTCCCAGCGCCGGAATTTCTACCTTATACGCAAATTGCCTTTTGTAACCGTTTGATTCTGAGACAGGTGCGGAATTCATAGCCGAATACCCGCACTTTTTCCAGTTTGCCGCCGCGTTAGCCCAATTAGAAGAGGCACCCCGCTCAGAACGGGGAGGTTGAAGGTGCGAGTCCTTCACGCGGTACCACTTTCGCCCGTTTAGTCCAATGCAGAGACAGCGAACTTAAAATTCGCACAGTGCCGGTGCAAGTCCGGCAACGGGCACCACGCTTTTGTATGTCGTCCGCGAAGGACCGAAATTGGAATGTCGACCAGACAAGGTTCTGGGCCTGTTTGCTAAACAGTGCGTCCCGCCTGGCGGGATGTGGTGCAAGTCCACGGCATTCCGCACCTCCCACGACACACTTTTTCGCGAGCCTTTCAAAGGGCTCGCTCACCACTTTCACCCCGGACGTAGCGCTCGAGGCGTCTGGCTCCCCGACGCAGTCGAACCGGGAGGAACCGCGTTCCGGGGTGAATTCATTTGCTCACGCAGAGCGATTACCAGAAGTAATTTCCGGAATGGTGAAATGGGGAGCCGGGCAGTGCTAGGCGCGAGTGACGCGCATGTCCTAATGGACCTGTAAGGAGCGAGCAACGACGCAATGCCCGGCTCCCCATTTCAGCCATAGGCCGGGGGTCTTTTGCTTTTTGTCTTCGTTGTCGGTCTCGGCAAGATCCACCAGGGATATTGCCTTCGACCTCCGCCTCGCCAAAAAACAAAATCCCTCCCGCCATTCCGGAAATTACTTCTGGCAATCGCTCTAGCCCAACAGAAGAGGCACGACGTTGAGAACGTCGACAGCGCAGGTGCGAATCCTGCCGTGAGCACCATTTTTTAGTCGAGGCTCGCAAGCATTAAAGTGATGCAACGGACTTTTAATCCGTGGAACAGGGCGCATTACCCTGGCGGGCCACCAGTTTTGCCGTTGAGTGTGGAAGTCTGCACACCTGTCTTTGACACAGGTAGAGCCGGAGCGTTACCGGCAGCGGCAGCCATCCTCGCGGGCATGTAACAACAAAGGACAAACACCTCTTTAAATTTATGTCCGACAAACTAAACAAAGCGACCGTCCTGGTCCTGAATCGAAACTGGCAGGCCATCAATGTGCGCACGCCCGCCGACGCTATTTGCCAAATGGCAACCGGCGTAGCCACGGCTCTCGAGTTCGAAGGCGAGAATCAGATTCGTCCCGTCCGCTGGGCCGAATGGATCACGTTGTCGATTCGCGAAGTTGACCAGGCGATCTGCACCGTGCGCGGCCCGATTCGTCTGCCGACCGTTATTGTCCTCGCGAACTTTGCCAAGGTGCCGAAGAAGCGCCCGAAGTTTTGCGCGAAAACGATTCGTGAACGCGACGGGAATCGTTGCCAGTACACCGGCAAGGTCTTGAAGCCGGACGAAGGCAACATCGATCACGTTCTACCCCGTTCACGCGGCGGCCAGGATGTTTGGGAGAATTGCGTTTGGGCGAGCAAAGAGGTTAACAGCCGCAAAGGCAATCGGTTGCCGGACGAGGCGGGATTGAAGTTGCTCACGACTCCAAAAGCGCCGAAAGAACTGCCGATGACGATGCTCATTCGCAATGCGCATGGAATTGCGGAGTGGAAATTGTTTTTGAACGAATAAGTCAATGAGAGCGGTGTGCCAGAATTACTGGATGCGCCGCTCTCAAAATCAAAATAGAGATGAAAAACCAAAACAGGGAATCGGAGGACACGTGGAGACCATCGCCAAAACTGCCGACGCCATGGCGGCCAACGTCAATTTTGGCGGAGCACGATTTAAATACAGCACGGCTGAAGCACGAATGGAGGGGTAGTCGCACGGAGGCAACGTGTTTTAGATGGATTAAACTGCGGGCTATTCGTCTTACGCGAAAGTCACGCAAAGCCTTGGATTTGCTATTAAAAATGGGCCTGTATGGCCGTTAGTAAAGGTCTAACTGTCAGGGTATCCTGCCCTGTCTATTTATTGAAACCTGGAGAAGATTAATTAACTGAATGAACTCAAAAGATTTAATTCGATTGGGCGTGCCGTTTGGCGAGGCGACTCGTCGCGCGACGGATTTCATCGCGCAATACGTGCTCAGCGGCGGGGACAAATCACGCATTGAAGAGGAAGTGAAAGCGATCGTCGCGAACCCGGCGCTCTTTGCGGAGGACCCGTTGCGTAAAGAATTCGCAAAGGCCCTCGTCAACGCGCCGCCGCCGGCCCGCACGGATCCGGCCAAGTATCGCCAATGGGGCGAGGGTTTGGAATCCGAGGCGATCAATCAAATGGAGAAGGCGTGTTTCCTTCCTGTTTCGGTGGCGGGCGCGCTCATGCCGGATGCGCACGTGGGTTACGGCCTGCCGATCGGCGGTGTGTTGGCAACTGACAATTGTGTCATCCCGTACGCCGTCGGTGTCGATATCGCGTGCCGCATGAAAATGACGGTGCTCGATATTCCGGTGCGCGATCTTGAACACAAACAGGATCGTCTCACCCGCGCCATCGAGGCGGAGACACGCTTTGGCGTCGGTTCGACGTTCAAGCAACGCCGCTCCCACGACGTGCTCGATGCGGATTGGGGCTGCAGTGGCGTCACGAAACAAAATAAGGATCGCGCGTGGTCGCAGTTGGGCACGAGTGGTAGCGGTAATCACTTTGTTGAGTTCGGGCTTTTCACGGCGAACGAAAAGATTCTAGGACTTGAGCCGGGAACCTACGTCGCACTCTTGAGTCATAGCGGAAGCCGTGGCACGGGCGCTGCCGTCTGCGATTACTACAGCAAGCTTGCGGTGAAGAAACACCCTGAGCTGCCGAAGGAATTACAACGACTCGCCTGGCTTTCGCTGGACGAAGCGGATGGCCGCGAATACTGGGACGCGATGGAGTTGATGGGCCAATACGCTGCGGCGAATCACGCGTGTATCCATAAACACATGGCGGCAAACCTCGGCGCGGAAGTGTTGCTCGACCTCGAAAATCACCACAACTTTGCGTGGAAAGAAAAACACGTGATCGATGGTGTCGAACGCGAGGTCGTTGTGCATCGCAAAGGCGCGACGCCGGCCGGCGCAGGTGTGCTCGGAATTATTCCGGGCTCAATGGCGACGCCTGGGTTCGTGGTGCGCGGCAAGGGCAATGCGGAATCGTTGAATTCAGCGTCGCATGGTGCCGGACGAGTGATGAGCCGCACGAAAGCGTCCCAGACGTTTAACTGGAAAGAGGTGAATCAATTCCTGCGCGATCGCGGAGTGACGTTGATTTCGGCGGGCCTTGATGAAGTGCCGATGGTTTACAAAAACATCCATCAAGTGATGGCCGCACAATCCGATCTCGTCGACGTGATTGGTCAATTCGATCCGCGACTGGTGAAGATGGCGCCGCACGGCGAACGTGCCGAAGATTAAGAGCCTCGTGATAAGGCGATGGACGTTGGGTGGAGACGCGTAAGATTATTGGATCATACCGCGTTTCCGCAGCATTTCTTCCATCGCCTTGTCCATGGCAAAATCGGCGAGAGACTTTGTAACCTGGTCGAGTTGCAAATTGGCTTCCTTGAGTTTGCGCGGATCGCCCGTCTTGGTTCGCGGCTCCTCGGTTTCCAGAACCTTTTCCACTTCGAGAAGCGCGTCTTCAATTTGCTTCTTGTACTCGGGATCGAGTTCCGAAGCAAATTGAGCCATGGTTTTACGGGTGGCTCCCATGTTGTCACCGGCGTTGCGCTTCGCTTCTGTCCATTGGCGAAATCGCAAGTCGTCGAAGGCGTGATCAACCGATTCCTCGACCATCTTTTGCACTTCGGCGTCATCAACATCCACCGCCGATTTCATTTCAACCACCTTTTGCTTACCTGTTTTGATGTCACGGGCGAGCGCGTGGAGAATTCCATTGGCATCGATTTCAAATTGCACGCCAACGCGTGGCACGCCTTTGGGCGCCGGCTCAAATTCTATTTCAAATTTGCCCAGGCTCCAGTTATCACGGGCACGCTCGCGTTCGCCCTGCAGAACGTGGATCAGCATACTGCGTTGATTGTCTACTGCAGTCGTAAACATCTCGCCCGCTTTAATAGGGATGGTCGAGTTGCGTGGAATAATAACGTTCATTAAACCGCCGAACGTTTCGATGCCGAGTGAGAGCGGCGTGACATCCAACAGTAAAAGATTTTTGAAACCGCCCGAAAGAATTTCTGCCTGAATGGCCGCACCCAGCGCAACCGCTTCGTCAGGATTCTGTGAGGTATTGAGCTGCGGTCCCTTTCCTTTATGAAAGTCTGAACCTAGTCGGAGATCGCCACGGGCCTCATCGAATTCGGCGCAGCCAAACCACTCGGACACGAGCTTGCGGACGAGCGGCATGCGAGTCTGTCCACCAACGAGAATGATTTGATCCAGGTCTTTCGTTTCCAGTTTCGCATCGGCAACAGAGCGAAGACAATGCGGGCGCGTACGGAGAATGATGTCGCGCGTGAGAGCCTCGAGTTCGGTGCGTGTGAGCTTGTAGCCAAATGAAAATTCTGGTGTGAGAAAGGGTAACCCAATTTCCACTTCTGTTTCGGAGGAGAGACGAATCTTGGTTTGTTCGGCAACTTCCCGAATGCGGGAAAGCATGGGTAAATTGCTTTTTGCATCGGGACCACCTGCGGATTTGATCTTCTCGACGATGAACTCCACCAGTTGACTATCCAGATCATCGCCACCCAACCGGGTGTTCCCGTTGGTGGCAAGAACCTGAAACACGCCATTATTCAATTCAAGGATTGAGAGATCGAAGGTGCCACCGCCCAGGTCGTATACGGCGATCTTCGAATGCTCCTTCAGTTTATCCAATCCATAGGCAAGCGCCGCCGCTGTGGGTTCGTTGACAATGCGTTCCACCGTAAAGCCAGCCAACTCTCCGGCCCTCTTCGTTGCGTTCCGTTGTGCATCGTTGAAATAGGCCGGCACCGTGATGACAGCACGCGTGACTGGTTCGCCGAAATAACCTTCCGCATCGTGCTTCAGCTTCTTCAGGATTTCTGCGGAAACTTCTTCCGGGGCCCAACTGCGACCATGAATGTCCATCGTGACGGTTCCAGAGCCTTCGCCTCGCACCGGATAAGTCACGAGCATTTCTTCTCGGGAAATATCGGCACCGCGACGACCCATGAAACGTTTTACTGAGTAAACTGTTTCTGCCGGCTTGATCACTCGAACACGATTGGCTTTGTGCCCGACGATCGTTTCTCCAGTGGATGAAGTGAAATGAACGACGGACGGCGTGAGTCTTTGGCCTTCGGTATCGGCAATAACAAAAGGAATTCCCGAATCGACAGTCGCAACCAGGGAATTGGTTGTGCCGAGATCAATGCCGACGATTTTACTCATGGCCGACACGTTGCCACGAAGCAACATCAAAGCAAAATCGAATTTTCCTGCTTTCCTGATCAGTGAATTCGAGTTATCTGGCAGGCGTGAATTGCATCGTCACCGCGGGCCCGACGTACGAACCTTTGGACGAAGTTCGGCGATTGACGAATTTTTCCTCGGGAAAGCTGGGCTCACTCCTCGCCAACTTCCTTTTTGAACAAGGTCATCAGGTCACCTTGTTGCTCGGCCATTATTCGACTTTTCATCGGGAACAAAAAGCACAGGAGATGCAAACGTTCACCACGACGGAAGATTTGCGTCAGCGGCTTAAAGAGAGTTCTGCAAAACAGATCGGTGCAATTTTCCATGCGGCAGCCGTGAGCGATTTTGGTTTCGGGAAAGTTTTCGAACGCCAGGCGGACGGAACGCTCGTTGAAACCAAAAGTGGCAAAATTTCCACACGAGGCGGGGCGCTCCTCGCTGAGTTGGTGCCGACTCCCAAGATCCTGCGCGAATTACGCAATTGGTTTCCGCATGCAGCCATCATTGGTTGGAAGTATGAAGTCGATGGCACGCGCGAGGATGTTATTGCCAAAGCCAGGGAACAAATTCTCGAGTGCAAGACGACAGCGTGTGTGGCCAATGGGCCGGCGTATGGCTTCGGCTTCGGGTTGGTTACCGTAGAAAATAACCAGCACTTTTCTAATGTTGATGAACTTCTGGCGGCGCTCGAACTTACCGCAACGACGGCTAGATGATCTTACATCTCGAACTTTGAAACGCGTCGGAGTCCCAGTTGAAGCGGTAATTGCCCGAGCAAAAGGGAAAACAACAGAAAGCCGATCGAGGCGACCACGGCGAAATTGAAGGATGGCCCCCTCAAGATTGAGGAATGAACTTCGTCGCGGATTCGCCAGGGAGCGCCGAGAGACAACATCGCCACAGAGCCCACGATATAAAGGAAGCTCAGGACGAGACAGAATGTGCCGCCGAAGCCGCTGACGATTTTGCTCGGATTCTCTTCCTTGAAGTTCGGATACAAAACGCCCAACCCCATCGCGAGGCCATTCAACGTGAAGGTCATGATGGTAATGGTGCCGGCAAAAAAGAATGTGCGTTCAAGCGGCATCTTCAGCATGTGACACGACAGAGTAATCAGCCCCAGCGTGACCACGAGCGATGCGAGGGTTGCCAGCCAAAATTTAACTTTCACAACTTTAACGAGACCGATGGGTGCCATGCCGACAATCCAGAGACGTTTTCCTTCTAGGGAAAATTGTGGGTAAACGAAGCGCGTCGTGAGGGTGGCAAGATTCAGCGAGCAAGCGCCTAGATTAAGATAGGAAACAAGGTGAATCCAAAAGGGGTTGGTGAGTTGCTGTGTGAAATGACGTAAATTGATGATGTAAACTCCGAGCAGGCCAAAGAGAATGACGGTCTGTCCCCACTGAGTGGTGTCGCGCCAAAAGATTCGAATATCTTTCAGGATGAGCGCCCGCACATCCGATCCGGCCCCACGAATATTCTGCAACAGCTTTTCAAAGAGACTTTGAGGATAACGGAAGATGTTCTGGCGGGAACGCAAAGACCGGAACCAATTCCATTGTTCAAAGACGCTCGCCCGGCTATGCACAACTGAAAAGGCGTCGTAGAACGTTTTCCCCATTGTCGTAAAACTTAGGTAACCGAAGAACAGCACGTAACTAAGGAGCACCAGGATAAAGAAGAGAGCTGACGACCAGGCGCCTTCCGCCCAGAGCAGGACGCTGCTCGACATCCAATAGCTCGGTAGCAAGGGCGAATGTGAAAAGTGAGTTTTCATCATCAAGCGATCCATAACCGCTAACACGCGCACCTCATTGGGATCATCTGCAATCGGTTCGGGTCGAAGCCAGTGAGCCGCGGCGCACAGGAGCAAGACCGCCGCAGAGAGGGCAACCATTTGAAAGGCCCGTCGGTCCAGAAAGCGCGCAAGATTCAGCGCAACCCATGCTCCCGCTACTGCGGGTAAAACAATAAACAGGGCCGTTGAAAAAAGTGTGATCAGATAGAAATGCCAGGGAGCTTTGCTGATTAATCCATACGCGCCGAGCAGCGGGGCAATCAAAAACAGAAAAGCCCATGAAGCCAGCAGCGTGGATTCGATAAATTTCCAGCGAAAGATAGTTTGTGTCGAAACAGGGAGTGAAAGGAGAAAGTGGGTTTCACGGTTTCGAAAAAAATTCGTATAACTGATGATCAAATTGCTCAAGAACAAGAGGACGAACAGAAACGCAAAGAGCAGGAAAATCAGCCGCTCTGCCAGCAGAGTTCCAAAGCCGGGAAAATCGCGAAGCAGAAAATTAAGGCCGCGCTGAAACAGCCAAAAGGCGACCCCAAAGTAACCGATGATAAATCCTACAATGACGGACGTGAGGAGTCGCGACTCCCTTTGTACCCCGGCGAGGCGTCTGCCAGCCTGCAACAAATTAACGCGCATGAGTTGCGCGAGGTGAGAGCGAAACCCGCCTCCTGCCGCAGCCTTCGGTACAGTTGTGGGCAGCTTGAGTGTTTGGCTTTCCGCCATTTGCGTTATGGTTACAATCCAGAAGCTGCGAATCAAGCTTGAGTCGGTTCAATTCTTTTCCAGAATAGGAGGGTGTCATCACCAATCATCGTCACCGGCGGCGCGGGGTTCATCGGGTCACACCTTACTGAGCGTTTACTGAGGGATGGAAAGTCGGTCGTTGTGATCGACGATTTGTCCACCGGTCGCCTCGATAATCTACGCACCGTGGAATCTCATCCGCAGTTGCGAGTCATTACTGATAAGGTTTCAACGTGCAAAGAGCTTCCGGAAATCGTGGCGGGCGCGGAATCCATTTATCACCTTGCAGCAGCCGTGGGCGTGGAACTGGTGATGAAATCTCAGATTCACACGATCGAGACGAACCTCCACGAAACAGAAGTGATCCTCGAAGTTGCCAGCAGGTTTAAGGTTCCGGTGCTGTTGACATCCACGTCGGAAGTTTACGGGAAAAGCCAGAAGGACGTTTTTTCGGAAGAGGACGATTTGGTGATCGGGCCGCCGCACTTAAGTCGCTGGAGTTATGCCTGCTCAAAACTCATGGATGAATTTCTGGCATTGGCCTACGCGCGGGAGAAAGGTCTCCCGGTCCTCATCGCTCGATTATTTAATACGGTAGGTCCTCGTCAAACCGGGCGTTATGGAATGGTTTTGCCCCGCTTCATTGAAGCGGCCAGGAAGGGGGAATCGCTCAAAGTCTTTGGTGATGGCAAACAGACCCGCTGTTTTTGTTATGTGAAGGATACCGTCGAAGCTCTAGTGCGGCTCCAGAACTGCGCCGGTGCGAAAGGTGGCATCTTCAACGTGGGAAGAGACAGTGAAATCAGCATCGTGCAGCTGGCGCAACTGGTGTTGCAGATCCTGGGGTCACGCTCTTCGATCGAGTATGTTCCGTACGACAAAGCTTACCTGGCAGGCTTCGAAGATATGCGCCGGAGACGGCCCGCGATTCAGAAGCTGGCGAACACGATCGGTTTCCATCCTCAAACCTCGATTGAGGAGATTATCCGCCTGACCTCGTAAAAAGAAAAAAGGCGTTCTGTTAAACAGAACGCCTTTCGCTTGAGAAACTAAATCTTAGTAGTTCGGCGTAACGACGCGATTGCCAGTGGCTGCGCTAACAACATTCGGGTCGCCCGTAGCTTTGAGCTGTTCCTTGAGTTTGTTGACCGTGACTTGTTGCACGCTGCCGTCAGCCAAACCGATGTTGCCAACGCCATTATGCATTTCTGTCGTCCAGTTGTAAGCGGTAGTGCTGTTGCTGGACAAAAGCCCATTACCTGCAACAATGGCACTCACAAGCCCCGGCTTAATTGCCGACGTCTTATCAGCAGCGCCATTCGCACCAGTTGTTCCAATACCAATGTTGCGGTCACCGGAAAGAAGCATGCCGGGCGTCGTGTCATTGGCATCAACACCATAGAAATAACTCAAGGCGCTGTTATTTTGCGCAGTGGTTGCATTCACACCACCGAAAGAGAAACTGTTAGTGGTGGCGGCGGGCATAGTGAAATCCAATGGTGCCCGTGGAAGCACGGGGCGACCGGAATCGCTCGGACAAATCAGGACCTTGGGGCTGCTCAATTGATCACCGGCAGCTTGAAATAAGTTAAACGCGTAATTCGTTCCAGCTGTGCCAAGTTCGCCGGGATATTTCCCGTCGTTGTCATTGGCGAACATGCGCATCGCGGTGCCGACTTGCTTCAAGTTGCTGACGCAGTTGATACGTTGAGCACGAGCTTTGGCTTTAGCGAGTGCTGGCAGGAGCATTCCTGCCAAAATTGCGATAATCGCAATAACGACTAACAACTCAATAAGAGTGAAAGCCCCGATGATATGGTTTTTCTTTTTCATAAAGTTTTTCCTGGTTGTTTTCTTTGGTTGCTATTTTTGAGAGCGGGCACTGTATTGAACTCTCAATTTCAGTGTCAACCCCATTTGCTAAGAAACCTTTTAGCAGCAACAATGCCACCCTCCTTTCGCCCCATCCGACGACTTTCGACGTGTGTTTTTAACTCCTTTATGCTTAATTTTCACGCACTGTGCGTGAGGTTCACGCATTTTGGTTGAAAAAAGCTCTAAACAAACAAATGTTCTCCAAATCTCTTCTGCTCACTTTTGCTCTGCTGGTAATCAATCTCACCATGGCGCCTCTCGCCAAAGCCGGGGATTTCACCGCATCGAACTCGCAACTTCTCCTGGTCACCACTCCCAATTGGACCTCCGTTTCGGGAAGCCTCCGCCGTTTTGTGCGGGGTACGTCCGACTCGCCCTGGCGTCAGGTTGGAGCTGAAATGCCAATTGTGGTAGGCCGAAACGGGCTGGGCTGGGGGCAAGGTTTGCATCCCACCAATCACTTTTCCGGTCCGATCAAGAAGGAAGGCGACGGCAAAAGCCCCGCGGGAGTATTTAGTTTGCCCTCCGCCTTTGGCTTGGAACCACACACGAGCCTTGAGTTTATCAAACTGCCGTATCAACAACTTTTATCCCCCATCGAATGCGTCGACGACACCAATTCTATCTATTACAACCAGATTGTCAGTCGCGATGGGGTCAAGAAGGTGGACTGGAACAGTTCGGAGAAGATGCGCGAAATCGGCCAGCAATATCGCCTGGGCGTGTTCGTGAACCATAACTCCAGTCCCCGCGAATTCGGTGGCGGTTCCTGTATTTTCCTACACATCTGGAAAGCCGCGGGCACCGGCACCAGTGGCTGCACGGCCATGACCTCCGAAAACATGGAGGTGTTGCTCCGCTGGTTGGATCCCGCGCAGAAGCCCATTCTTGTCCAACTGCCTGAAAGCGAATATCAAAAGCTCAAAGGTCCGTGGCATCTGCCCAATCGCTGATCAGCCATTCGTTTTCCGCTGAAAGTCTTTCATTAGTCTGCTGAAACAGATTAATGACTACGGATTTGACGTCGCGGCGAAAATTTCCAATAGTCCACCCCCATGAAAGCATTTTCCTTCTCTTTGGCATTGGCAGCACTGGCGCTTTGTTCCTGTGGCGAGAAATCGGGCTCACCAAACCCGGGCACTCCGCAGCCGCAAGGTTCAACCGGCAAAAAACTGACGGTCGGTTTCTCACAAATTGGCGCGGAAAGCGCCTGGCGTTCGGCGGAAACCGATTCCATCCGCTCCGAAGCAGAAAAACGCGGCGTTGACCTGAAATTCTCGGATGCCCAACAAAAGCAGGAAAACCAGATCAAAGCCTTGCGCACCTTTGTGGCCAACGGCGTTGATGCCATTATTCTTGCGCCTGTCGTCGAAACCGGTTGGGAACCGGTGCTGCGCGAAATCAAACAAGCGAATATCCCGGTCGTGCTCGTCGACCGCGGCGTGAAGGTTTCCGATGAATCGCTTTATTCCACGCTGATCGCCTCCGACTTTGTGGAAGAAGGACGTCGCGCCGGCGAATGGCTGGCCAAGAAGCTCGAAGGGAAGGGGAACATCGTTGAACTGGAAGGCACGATCGGCGCTGCCCCGGCCATTGATCGCAAAAAAGGTTTTCATGAAGTTATCGACAAGAATCCCGGCATGAAGATTCTCCGCTCGCAAAGTGGTGACTTCACCCGCGCCAAAGGCAAAGAAGTCATGGAAGCGTTCTTGAAAGCGGAAGGCAAAAACATCAATGCGGTTTACGCACACAACGACGACATGGCGCTCGGTGCGATTCAGGCGATTGACGAAGCGGGCATGAAACCCGGCACCGATATCGTCGTGATTTCGATCGACGGCGTCAAAGCGGCATTCGAAGCGATGGTTGCCGGCAAGTTAAACTGCACCGTCGAGTGCAATCCTCTCCTCGGGCCTGCCGCATTCGACGCCATCGAAGCGATTCGCGCTGGCAAGGCAGTCGAGAAAAAGACTATCGCTAAAGATGAGGTATTTGACCAATCCACGGCCAAGGACGTGATCGGCAGCCGGAAATACTAATCCTACGGTGTAGATTTAGATGCTGGAGCGGTGGAATTTTGCCACCCTCCAGCTTTCTTTTTGGTTCAGAACAGCGAGGCTGTCGCTGCCTTTGGTTTTTCCTTCACTTCACTTGCCTGCAAATTCCAAAAACGTCAAAACCCCAATAAAACCCACATAGTCCCCCTGGAAAATCGTCGTCAGCTATCTAGATCCAAATTTTTGCTCTAAAAAAGTGCTCTCAGCTATCTAGAACGGTTTTTTTGCTCTGAAAAACTGCCCTCAGCTGTCTGGATTGGAATTTTTGCTCCAAAATTTTGGTTCCAGCCAGCTGGATCCGTTTTTTGGCTCCAAAAAAGTGCCCTCGGCTATCTAGAACGGTTTTTTTACTCCGAAAATGGCGATCCAGACAGCCGAGGGCGTTTTTTTAGAGCAAAAATTTGGATCCAGATAGCCGAGGGTGTTTTTTTGGCTCCAAAAAAAGACCCTCGCCGGAAAAAGGAACTATTTCGACCACCGACTTCGGATCGAGGGCGGCGGTTCCCTTGTGACCGCGCCCGACGCCCTGAAGAGTCTTTCGGATTCCATTCTGTCGAGGTCCCAAAAGAAACTTTTCTCCTTTCTTCGCTTTCCTTGACACCAACAGGGCCTATCTTTCAGATTAATACGTGGCTCCGCCTGAAAATCGCTCTGTGAGTCTGCCGGACAGCTTGCGCCGTCAGTTTCTGGAGTTGGAGCGTCGACTCTGGAAAGTTGAGACGGCTCTTGTGGTTTCCGTTGCGCTTATTGGCGTCTGCGCGACGTTTCTCATCCTTTTTTTCTCAGATCGTTTTTGGGATTCACCGATGTGGCTGCGGTCGTTTCTTTTCATTCTCGCGCTGCTCGTCGTCGTGCCCGCGGCGGCGTTCTGGATCCGGCACTGGGTAATCAAGCGCCGGGACCAGCGCAAACTGGCGATCCTCGTCCAGAAAAAGTTTCGCCGCCTGGGCGATCGCCTGCTGGGCATTGTCGAACTTTCCGGCGAAAAACAGCACGACAGCAATTTCTCTCCCGAGCTCTATCGCGCCGCCATCAGGCAAGTCGCTGAGGAAGCGGAAAAGTATCCTTTCGTCGATGCGGTCGAAACCCGTCTCCCGAGGAAAGTATTTCTCGGGGCCGGAGTTTTAGTAGGAGTGGCCATTCTGATCATCGCCCTTTTTCCCGCGGCCAGTGCCAACGCCTTTGCCCGGCTCGCCGCACCGATCGTAAAGATTCATCATTACACTTTGGTGGACCTTGAACTTGCCTCCGACAAACTGGTGGTTCCGCACGGCGAAAATTTTGAAGTCCGCGCCCGGGTGAACTATCGCTCCTTTTGGAAACCCTCACGCGCCGTCGCCCACGTGGGACAGCAACCGTCGCTGCCAGGCGCTGCCCAGGGCAACATGGTTGTCTTTCAGGTCCCCGGCCAAATGCAGAACGGGGTCCTCACGATCAAACTTGGCGACGCCGAAAAGCAATTGCCGATCGTTCCGAGCCACCGGCCATCCTTAAAAGAATTGTCTGCGTCGATTCAGTTGCCGGATTATCTCAAACAACCAGCCACGAACAGCATTGTCCACAACGGTTCTTTGCCTTTGCTCGAAGGGAGCCTGGTTTCGTTTCGCGCTAAATTGAATCGAGAGATTTCCCGCGCTGAACTGGGGATCGAAGGCAAGGATCTGCAATCGTTGAAAATCTCGGGCGATGAATTCTCGACGGACCAGATCAAGAGCGACAACGTCACGCATTTTCTTTTCTCGTGGGAAGATAAACTCGGCTTGAGCAATGGGGCGCCGTGGCGACTCGCCGTGCAGGCCCTCAAAGATGCGCCGCCGTTCCCTGACCTGCCGGATCTCGCACGCGACTCGGCGATGCTTTATAGCGACGTCCTGGATATTCGCCTTCAGGCGCGCGATGACTTTGGCGTGAGTGATTTCGGGTTGTCGTGGGACTTCACGTCCGGAACCGACGAAGGAGATAGTCGCGCGGTCACGGAAATGAAAAACCAAACGCGGACGCCGCATGAAAAATCCGTCGAAAAGGTGTTTCACTGGAGCCCGGGTGTATTTGGAATTCCTCCCGATTCATCCGTCGAGCTCACCGGCTATGCGCGCGATTATATGCCGAATCGGGAACGCGTTGAATCCGCAGTCTACCGCATTCATATCTTGGGGAACGAGCAACACGCCGAACTCATCCGCCAACAACTGGAAACGACGCTTGCGCAGGTCGAAGAAATTGCGCGCATGGAAGATAAGATCGCGGCGAAAACTTCCGAACTGCAGAGCGACACGAATTCTTCTCCCAAACAAGCCGCCGATAAAATCGCGGCCGCGAAACAGGATCAGGCACAAAATGCGAAGGCTCTTGAACAATTGGCCCGTGAAGGAATGCAGGCGCTGCGCGAGGCGATGAAGAACCCGGTTTTCAAAGAACAACTTCTGCAGGATTGGTCGAAGAACTTCCAGGAGATGCAGGAGCTTTCGCAAAAGGGCATGCAGGCCGCGGCGGAGGATTTAAATGCCGCGCAACAAAACGCGGCCAAGCAGAATGCCAAGGAAAAGAACCTCGCCGACGCCCGCAAGAAAGAAGAAGACGTTCTGAAGCAACTGGAGAAGATTCAGGGCAAAGTTAACAAGGGTCTTGACGATCTGCAGGCGCTCACGCTCGCCCAGCGGTTGCGCAAAGTGAGTTCTTCCGAAAACGACATCGGCGCGGAGTTGCAAAAGATTCTTCCGGAAAGCATCGGTTTAATGCCATCGGAACTTTCTCCGAAACTGCAACGGATCAACGGCAAATTGTCCGAGGCGCAGGAGGGCACCCAAAAGGAAACCCAACGCCTCGAAAAGGAAATCAATCGCTTTTTCGAACGAACCCAGAAAAAGAATTACGGCGATGTCAGCAAGCAAATGAAGGATGAACGGACCGCCGACGAGTTGGATCGGGTGCGGTCCATGATTACGGATAACATCAGCATGGAAGCCAGTCGGTCGCTGGCGAATTGGTCGACGAAATTTGCGGAATGGGCGGTGAAACTCGACCCGCCTCCGGCCGATTCAAAGAGCCCCGCCAACCAGGGCGAGGGCGATGGACCAAAGCCTGAAGATATGACGAAGCAACTGCTGGCCCTG
>JAQGOU010000004.1 GCA_028293445.1 Verrucomicrobiales bacterium
CGGCAGGTTCTCGAGGGTGAAGTCGATATCCGCCGGCGAGCCGACGAGGACCAGTTCCGCATCGACGCCCACGATCCGGCGATACACGTGATAGAACGAACCACGTGCTGCGGCCGGCCATTTCAACGCTGCCGCCGTCGGACCGATCAAGGTCGCGATCAGGCCAACCACGGCGTCCGGCGTTTCTTCCGCACCAGGCTTGTTGAGCCCGAACGACAACCAACGCGCGTCCATCGGATCAATCAACGTATCCAGCTCGTTGATCAGGTCGCGCACCCCTTTGCGGAGCGCTTCGAACTTCACGTCACGATCGGCAATGAGATTACTCACGACCGTTTTCTGGCTGTCGATCGCACTGCGGGCATTCGACAACGCGTCGAACACCAACTGCGCCTTTGCCGCCGTGATGGTGCCCATCTCCAGGGTTGGATTCGCGCTCAGGAAACCATGGATGGTTTCCACGAGAACGAGCAGTTCCTCGACACTATCGGGGACCTGGAGCGAACCAACGAAGCCGGTGATATCCCAGCGTTGATTATACTGTTTGCCGAAAATCGGCTTCAGTATATCCCGCGCCAGGGCCACGAATTCGCGAGCGGCTTCATAGGCTTCGTTGTAGGTGATGCGACGATCTGACATCGCGAGTTTAGCGGTCTCATACACATCACGTGCGGTCAGCGCTGCGACGCGTAGCGCCAGCAGGATGGCTGCAGTGATATGGTTGAGGCCGATGGTGAGACCGTGCTCAAGCGCGCCCTTATAGAGGGCAAGGACAAGCGCAAGCACGCCGATTTGATTTTTAGGTGTTGGATTCTTCATATGTTTACCTTTCGTTTACTTTGTTACTGTTGATGCCTTGCCGATCATCCGCCGGTCTAACGCAACAATGCGTCCCTTAACGCAGGCATTTCGCCCACAAGGTCCCAACGACATCTATGCCGCCGGAATTTCCGACTTCCGCTCAACAAGGCGTTTTACTGACTACTACTTTCCGAACTGCGCCGCAGGCCACTCAAACTTTGAACTTTAAACTTCAAACTTTGAACCTGCGCGCGGCGCGCTGCACGAAGCACATCGCTGTCGGCCCAAACAATTTTTGTTCGTAACCCGCGACTGAAGGAGGTTTCTTAGCTCTACCTTCGGTCTTCATGTGTTCTCCTGAGTGACTCGCACTCAAGCGAACGTTTATGTTTTCACATAAATTCTTTGGCTCCGTAAGGACTCCAAATGGGGACATTGGAGTCCCCCCTGCGACAGCCCTGATTCTATTGATCGAAACGTGAAAACTTTTTTTTGGCCTTCGATCAAATTTCACAACTCCAAGCCGCTTCATTCTTCGGCTTCTAAGTGGGCAGCCCCCACAACCTGAAACTTTAAGCTTCAGAGTTTGAACCACTTAGGTTCTTTGCTTTAACTGGAAACGACTTTAAAGCAGGGGTTGGAAAGACAGTGTCACAGATGAAAAACTATTTTTGCGCTGTAAGTCTCGTGTTTTGAGCGGGTTGTGGATGTTGTCATGGAAAATGCAAAAATAATCACAATTTTTTGGACGGTTTTTAGCTGGTTTGAGCCCAGAAAAGAGAAAAAGAGACGGACTTGCGGACTTTTAGACACGAATTGCGCAGATGAACACGATTTTTTTAAAACAAAGCAGATGAATTATGGGATAAGCGGAATATGCAGAAACAGAAAAAGAGGACGAATAAATTGGTAGGAAGCAGGCCCGTAGGGCCGGAATCTTTGTAGAATCGCATCGTTAAACGATTTTCCAGCTCCAAAGGAGCGGCATCTTCAGTATCTAATATGTCGCTCCTCTGGAGCTCATGTTCTTTTTCCCCGTTTACTACAGAGATATCGGCCCTCCGGGCCTGCATGTGAAGATCGAACGCTGACTGACAATTTCAGATTGCTGCACCCGAAACGGGTGCTGTCCCGCCACATCGCGCGGCGTTAATCAATTCCCGTGAGCTCCGAGAGGCGCAAAAATGGTCATTTTCTCACTCTCAGGGTGTCAGAATGAGACTCACGGACCATTTTCCGACTCTTGGAAAAAGGAATTCAGTCTGCCAGACGATTTTCCGGCTCTTGGAAAACGTAATTCAGTCTTCCGGGGAAGTTCCGGACTCTTGGAAAACGCAAATCAGACTGCCGGACGAATTTCCGGCTCTTGGAAATCGTAAATCAGTCTTCCGGACAAGTTTCCGGCTCTCAGAAAACGTAAATCAGTCTGAAATACGATTTTCCCCCTCTTGGAAAACGTAAATCAGACTCACCGGCCACTTTCCGACTCCCGGAAAGCGGGGAGTGAGCTGAAATCTCCCGTTTCCCGGCTCCGAAAAACGAAGAAAACGGCTAAAAACCACCTTCCCACTGCCAAAATCTCTACTTTTCCCCTCCGGACCCGATTCCCGGACGGCAAAACGATACAAAACCACTTCGAACGACATCCCAGGACTGGGAAGTCCGGCCAAAGAGCTGCGGACCACCTGTACCCTTGACTTCCGCCCTCCAGAATCTCACTTTCAGGTTGTCGACTGCGGAGGAAAGAGCCCGCCCGAAAATGCCGCCAATATCATGTTATCAGGGCGAACGAACTTGTTAAGGCTAGGCGGCGTCACCCGCGCACTGGTTAACGAAAGCCAATCATCTATTTTCCTATTTCAACTGCAACAAAGCTATGCCCAAAAATTCCAAGCCTAGTAAGAACAGGACGCTCAAACGGATGGACAACGTTCTCATCGTCTTCGACGATCTAGAAGCCGTAAAGGCGTTCTTTATCGAGCTGGGCCTAACGCTTGAGGGAGAAACGACCGTCGAAGGACCTTTGGTCGGGAAACTGATCGGGCTCAAGGATGTCCGGGCCACTCTCGCGATGATGCGGACTCCCGACGGGCAGGGCATTGAGCTGGACAAGTTCCACACGCCCACCGCCATCAGGTTTGGGCCTGTAGACGCACCTGTGAACACGCTGGGCATCCGTCGCGTCATGTTCGCCGTCGAAGGCATCGACGCTATCGTTACGCACATGCTCGCTCACGGGGCCGAGCTTATTGGCGAAATGCAGTATGAGGACACATATCGCCTGGCCTACATACGCGGGCCTGAGGGCATTATTGTCGGTCTTGCCGAGCAGCTCGGGTAAAGCTTGTGCGAAACTTCTCCGAGTCCAACCGAATACCTAACCAGAAAGCTGCGAACCGCCTGCACCCTTGACTTCCGCCCTCCAGAATCTCACTTTTGGAGTGTCGACTGCGGAGGAAGAGCCCCGCTCGAAAATACCGCCAATATCATGTTATCAAGGCAAACGAACTTGTTAATCAATGGTTAGGTTGCAACGATGAAAAAGCTCACCGCGATAGCAGTAAACAAACATTCGGACCAAGATAATCGCGGTTTACGAGTTCTGAATGCCAAACTGATTCAACTCAGCGGAGATCCGGACTCGATTGCGCAACTGGGAAAGTTCTTTTTAAATTGCGCGAAAGAAATGAGGGGTCCATTGCCATTTCACAGGCATTTCAGAGATTTTCTTGCGGAATGGGACCCCAGCTTGGCGGACATTGTTGTCGAACGCGCCGCTACGAACCTCAAGCAATCTAACAAACCGAATGCAGCGCCCGCGATTGCACCTCGGTTGCAATCAAAACGGCGTGGGCGCGGGCTCGCTGATTCGGAGCGTTAGCGACCTTCGCGCATTATGAGTTCCAACAGCGTTACTCCAGAGGTCGTTCGGCAGTT
The DNA here is from genome assembly GCA_028293445.1 of Verrucomicrobiales bacterium. Classification (GTDB taxonomy): domain Bacteria; phylum Verrucomicrobiota; class Verrucomicrobiia; order Limisphaerales; family JACDHS01; genus CBHWET01. The sequence continues at coordinate 3,739 of JAQGOU010000004.1, forward strand.
TTCGTCGTTGCCGCTTCATGATGCTATTCTTCAGGAATTGCGCTTGGACTGGAAGCATCGGACTTGCACTGCGTCTATTCTTGCGTTTATGGACCGAACAAAGGACGCAGTTGCCCGCCAGATACTATGGCACGATGTCAGCGAGGCGTTCATTCCTCATCAGAATCCGTGGGGCCCATCAGTCTTTATCAACTCGGCCTCTGTTGATCTCGATGGCATTTTCACTATCGAGATGCAGAGCGGCGACCAAATACAAATTCAAGCAAAGGGATTTGATTTTAAATGACTAAGTCGCTTAACCAAACCGGATGCAACGCGATCACGGCTCGCTCGTATTCTGGATATCACTGGCGCGGCGTCGCTGTTCCGAAGAATCGTTAGGCCGCATCGCACGCATGGCAAAATTCCATCCGGATTTATGACCACAACACGAAAGATTTTAGTTCTCCTTGCTCTGGCCGCACTCAGCGCAGCCATCTACGAGGCTTATGTAGCTTCAACCTTGCGTGCTCGAATCTCAAAACTACAAGAACTTCAGACCGACCATATCCAGCAACTGACCAACGAACGCGATGGGGCTTTAATTTCTGCGTCCGAGAAAAAGGAGGAACTGGAACGCTTGCGAAAGGATCAGAGTGAACTGCTGCGTTTGCGCGGCGAGATCGGGATGTTACGGCATAAGACTAACGAACTGGGAAAATTGCTGGAGCTGAATCGACGAACACAGCCCGCGCTGTTGCCGGAAGCTCAGGCACCGCAACAGGCGCAGGCCAATCTCATTTCGGCCAGGGAGACCGGCTCGACAGCTTGGATGCAGGCGTTTCTAGCATACGCCAAGATGAATGGAGGTCAGTTGCCCGCCAGTTTTGAGCAAGCCGAGCCGTTTTGGCCAAAGGAGCTGGAGAAGAGTAATGATAACCCCGCCGATCAGTTTGAAATCATCTATCATGGGTCGCTCAACTCGCTCACCAACGATGATGTCCTCGTCTTCCGGGAAAAAAAGCTCTGGCAAAACCCCGTCAACGGACGGTGGGGCAGGCTAAGTGTAATGGCTAGCGGTCGAGCCCAGTACGGCTCCGTTCCGCCTGGCACTCCGGATGGAAATTTTTCGGAGTGGGAGAAGGAACACTTGGCTCCTGCGAGCGCGCGGTGATGCTGAAATCGATGAATTATCTTCGAGCGCAAACATCTAAACCCGGAATGGCCTGTTGTTGGCCAAGAGTATCGTTTGGTGTTCAACTCGCCGGTGTAGCCAACGCCGGGATCACGTTTGTCATTCTGATTGACGGTTGACACATTGAAGCCCGGCGTGGCTGAGTTGGGTCATTGGGATAAAGCGCATGAGCAACATTTCACGGATTCTCACTTTCGACACACCTGACGAAGACTTTCCGTTGGATGAACGAATTGTTCTCCGAGATTCCATCGCGTCCTTCGAGAATCGCGCTCTCGGATCGGAAGCGATGGAAGACGTGAGATTTCTGGCTTCTTTGCCTGCGACTCGGTGCTGGTATGGAGCTGGCGATTGCAAACTGCATCCATTCGTGTGTGTGTCGGCGACCCCGTTGACGTCGCTTCCGACTGCAGCGTCCGTCTTACGGGAGCTTCGTGCCGTGCGGTTCAAAAGTATTCACATCCCGAGTCTCGATACCGTTTCGCTTCCATACCTGGGCTATCATCCCGGGACTGAGAACGATGAGATTCACACTGAGTCCGACAAGCCGAACATTTTTGCCAGTCCCGGCGACAAGTTGGCTGAGTTAGCTGACCCTAGTGTGGTGGCAGCATATGCCAATTCATTACGTTGGCATTCAGAGTTGCAGCGGTTTGTTCTTTGTGGGCATCTCTATTACGTCTTGTTGCATACGAAGCCGCACAGGCATGGGGAGTATGAATTTAGCGATTGGGTTATTCTATTCGCTATCGGCGTTTCGCCAAAGTCCGGGTATCTGGTAGGAGCTGTGACTCATCAGGTGTGCCACAACTATTGTGATTAAGAGCGTGAGACCATGAGAAACCCAACGAACACTCGAGTCCCACGGCTGATCACGGCGTCGGTTCCGCTTCGTGATTTGCCTCTCTTGACCCAAGTTGGTTGATCTGGTGTCGTTACGTCGCCAATGCACTTACCAAAAGGCATCACCGGATTTTATCGGTCGGGCTCTACTCCGCCGCCGCAGGTCAGTTTACGGGAATTTAAAAGCGCCGGTGCCTCTGCGGCCCGGATGGTTCGAGGTCGAGTCTTGCCGTGCACTCAGAAATTTACGCAGAAGTTCCACGACGTGCTGATTAGCTTGCCTGAAGCAAAGAAGGAGGTGCGTGTCCTTTGCAATGCCCACTATCCGGTCGTAGCCTTTGCCCTACCCGCTGCGACTCCAGACGCTTTGGACATTGAGTTTTGCGATTGCCCTGAACTCGCCCCGCATTTCGATGGCTATACGGTGCTGAGTCAGCGGGAGGCAACTGCGCCAGTGCAAGAAGCAGATCTTAGCGGTTTGGATGAGTGCGAGTTGGATCAGGTCCGGTACTGGGAACCGCAGTGCGTTGGAAATGTCATCTTTAATTACTGGGACTAACGACCTAATGTTCACACTTTCACCTGCGACATCACGTGAAACGAAAATGAATGTCCTGAAGTCGCTCGCTCATTCGTCGGATTATTGAACGAACGAAAATCATCAACAGATACACCGATATATATATGGCCACTATAACCACACCCTTTTCAGGCGGATGCGCTTGTGGCGCGATTCGCTACGAATCCACGGCAGCACCGATGATGATGCTTAACTGTCACTGTCGAGATTGCCAGCAATCCAGCGGGGGTCCCTCGGCGTCGTTCGTCGTCGTGCCGACGGAAGCTTTCAAGCTGTTGCAAGGCACACTCCGGTTCCATGCCTCGCCCAGTCACATGGGTGGCAAGACGCATCGGGGCTTTTGCACTGAATGCGGTTCGCCGGTTATCGGCAAGCCGGACGGAGTCCCTCACATTGTCGCGATCAGAGCGGCGAGCCTGGATGATCCGAGTGGGTTCAGCCCGCAAGCAGATGTCTGGACATGCGACGCGCATCCGTGGGACCAAATGAATCCCGCGTTGCCAAAGTTTGAAAAGTATCCTCCGTTTGGAGATTAAGAAGAGAGTGGTAACAGGTGCGGTTAAGATCGGGCAAGTTGCGAACGCGAGCGAAGGCATTGCCATGAAAAGGAGAACAAAGCTCAACCTTGCTCACGTCGCTCGGCAATATATTCCAGATCGCGCGAAAAGAAATTGAACCGATCCAGTATTGTCCGGTCAGCGGATTACAGCATGAGATGGACGGCAACAAAATCGTTCCCGACGATCCAGAAATCACCGATGCGGAAGAACAAGAGCGCTCTGTTGTGCGTCGAATGGCGTCGTGGCACAGATGGGCGTGGGAAAAATATTTTATAGCGGCGTCTGTGCTGAGGTGATCAGAAGTGTCAGGAGCGGAGGGGAACCGGCATTGAGACATCGGAAAAGGAAAGGGCGTGAGCCCCCTTTTGCGCAAACGACCACGGGTATTCTCCGTGAAGGACGGTTAGCAGGCTGTTGAAAAACCCTTCCCTTTCGTAGGAGACGAGGTGACGAGTCTCTAACTTCTCTGCTGAAAACCGAGGAGATTTGAGACTCGTCACCTCGTCTCCTACTTTTTCAACAGGCTGCTAGGGCTGAGAGATGCGTTCACCGAGTTTGCCGGCGCTCTCGGTCTTTTTCATATGCCCGGTTGCCACGATCTGCGGCACCTCAACTTCAATCCAGTAATCATAAAGTTTTTTTATCAGCCGGTCCAATTGAGTAGAGTCGGACGGCTTGACCAGGTAAGACTTGGCTCCGACCAGATAGGCCTTCTTGATGTCGTCCATGTCGCTGGAAGCGGAGAGGACAATGGGAATGACCACCCATTCAGGATTGCTGTTGATGTGACTGAGCACCTGGAATCCATCAGCGAACGGCATTTTCAAGTCGGTGATGAGGATAGACGGGAATGGAAATTGTTCCCGGTCAGAATACTTGCCCTCACCGTCGAGATACTCGATCGCCTGCGCTCCGTCGGACACGACTTGTAGATCTACTATGCCGTTTTTCTTGAACGCTCGCTTGAGCAGGATTTGGTCGTCCACGCTGTCTTCAGCAATCAGAATGGTCTGGTTCTCTCTTTTCATAAGTCTTCCCCGTGGGACGTCGTTCCCCCTCGGAACCTACTAATCGGTATTGCTTTTCGCTATAGTCCGAACCTTGTTCCGACCGTGGGAAAGTAGCGTGACGACGATTACTTACTTCCGGTCAGTGCGCATTCAGTTCCGAGGGCGCGGTTGATATCCGCGCGGCAGGATACAACTCTGCGAGGAATTGTGACCTGCATCGTGAGAGTGAAACCAGTTTTTGGGTTATATAGTAAAAACCCCTGTGAGTGATACGTAAGGGACCTTACGAAGAAGTACGGACACGACAAGTTTCTGAAAACCTTTATTGTTTTGTCATTCCGAGGGCACTCGGGAGCGGAGAACCTGTAAACGCAAAAACTCTATGACACGAAAACAATTCGAAAAGTTCAGAGTCGAAATCGAAACCAGCAAGTTCAAATCGGTTGAGATCAACCCCCTTAGTTACGGGATCCAACGCCTGCTCTTCCAAAAGGAGAAGCTAAATATCCTGATCACCGCAGCCGAAGCTATTCCAATGAAAACTACACTGGCCAAGGCGGCTCGCTGGAAACGTAAACTGCTACGGGCCGATGTGTCGCTCTTGCGCCTGCAGAAGGCAAAGGTAGACACTGAGAGCACGAGAAATGTGCGATCCGGGTTAATGCAAAGCCAAGTGGCCTGGTGACGAACAGTGTACCTGCCGCTAACCGAGCCATAATCGAGCGGTTGCGGGCATAGACGCAGCCACGCAGTTCTCTCAGCGGCGGCAAAGGGACAAAGTGATGAGCGGGGCATAATACCATGGCCTTTCGGCTCAGGAGGCGTGGTCCGCATTTGCTAAATGATTCTACCCGAGGCTGTTGGGGGATCCACCGAGCCATTGCTCAGGGGCTCTTTTGTTGAAAGGATGTTGCACCTGTTGGTATATGCATTCAACCTTTTGGTGTGTCTGACCTTATGCAACTACGCCGAGTTCAAACACGTTATTTCGTACCTGCATCGCCGAATGCAAGTCGTGAAATCCCAAAGGAAATATCGAAACAATAAACGATACCGAGGAGTTTATGTTCCGCCGCGATGTTTTGCTTTATGCCGAAGATGACGCGGGTTTCGCCGAGCTTTTTAAATGCGCCCTGGAGAAGGGTGGCTTCAAACACAACATCGCTCATGTTCATGATGGGGAACAGGCGATTGCGTATCTGAACGGGGAGGGTGGCTACGCAGATCGAATGAAGTTTCCGTTGCCTACCGTCGCGTTGCTGGATTTGAAAATGCCGCGAGTCAATGGTTTCGAAGTCCTGGATTGGATTCGCAACAAATCTCCGTTTCCCTTTTTGCCGGTGGTCGTGCTGACGGTTTCTGATGAAATCAGGGACATCAACAAGGCTTACGCAATGGGCGCAAACTCTTTCCTCATTAAACCGCCCTCGACCGAGGATTTGAAGAACATGTTGGAAATGTTGGACCGCTATTGGTTCCAACATGAAGTGAAAGCCGAGTGGCAACGGCAGCAGGCTAAGCGTCCGGTTCTTTAATTATTTTTCCTGTCCGTGACGGGGAGGTTCCTCGCGATCACCGTCGCATTTGCTCAGCGACACGATGGCCCGCAACGTGTCTCGCAACGCATCCCGTCCGCGATATCCCAAAAATATTCTGTCTGCTTTTGACTTCGGCGTGCATTGA
>JAQGOU010000337.1 GCA_028293445.1 Verrucomicrobiales bacterium
ACGAAAAGACCGCGAAAATATCCGTGTTCGATCACGGTTTGCTCTATGGCGATGGTGTATTTGAAGGGATCCGCGCTTATAACGGCCGCGTCTTCAAACTGAAGGAACATATCGACCGCCTGTTCTATTCTGCCAAGGCAATCCTCCTCGATATTCCGATGTCGCACGCCGAACTCATGAAGGCGACCACGGAAACCTGCCGTCGCAACAAATTGAAGGATGGTTATATCCGGCTCGTGGTTACGCGCGGCGTGGGCACGCTCGGCTTGAATCCGAATCGTTGCAAGCGCGGTTCGGTCATCATCATCGCCGGCAAGATCCAGTTGTATCCCGAAGAAATGTACAAGGTGGGGATGGCGATTGTCACTGTCGCGACCACGCGCAATCTGCACAACGCGGTGAACCCGGCGATCAAGTCGCTGAACTATTTAAATAACATTCTCGCCAAGATCGAAGCCAACAACGCGGGTGTCGAAGAAGCGATCATGCTCAACTCGGACGGCTACGTTGCGGAATGCACGGGCGATAATATCTTTATTGCAAAAGGTAATCAGTTGTTCACGCCGCCGTTGTCCGCGGGCGCGCTTTACGGGATCACTCGTGCGACCGTCATCGATCTCGCTCAGGAAAGCGGATTGAAGGTGAGCGAACCGAATTTGACGCGCTACGATTTGTTCAACGCGGACGAATGTTTCCTGACCGGTACCGGCGCGGAAATCATTCCAGTGACGAAGATTGACGGGCGTGTCATCGGCAATGGCAAACCGGGACCGATCACAAAAGATCTGGTCGCGAAGTATCGCACTTTGACAAACGCGTCCGGCGAACCGATATAGAGGCGGTGAAATGGTTTGGTGGAGTATTGGAGTCTTGATATCCAACACTGCTTTACTCCAACACACCATTACTCCATTTTTTGATATATGCAGTGCATGATTTGCAAACAGAACGAGGCGAAGGTGCATCTCACCCAGATTGTGGGTGACAAGATGCAAAAGGTGGACCTGTGCGAAGAGTGCGCCAAAGCCAAGGGCGTGAATGACCCGGCGGGGTTTTCACTGGCGGATTTATTACTGGGACTCGGGGCCTCGAAAGAGATCGAGGAAACGGCAGGCGGCGAAGAGCTTAAATGTCCTCGTTGCAGTTTCTCGCAGGCGGATTTCAAGAAGTCCGGCCGCTTTGGGTGTTCGGAATGTTACCAGGTGTTTGCCGAACCTTTGGAAGGACTGCTCAAATCGATGCACAAAGGTCCGCGTCACGTCGGCAAGGTGCCGCAGGCCTTGCAGAAGAGCCGGGATTTGTTCGAGCGTTTGAAGAATTTGCAGAAGAAACTTGAGAAAGCCGTCACCGCTGAGAATTTCGAAGAAGCGGCAACGCTTCGGGATGAGATCAAGACGGTGAAAGAAAAGCTGAATCAGGTTCCGACGACCTGAAGAATTTACGATTTACGAGAGACGATTGACGCGCTGAAGACCTGCGAATGCGTCGATCGAAAATCGAAAATCCAATATCGAAGATGGACATTAATCATTTCCTTGCGTCACCCGCCGAAACCACCCGGCGCACCGGACCGCACGACAAGATCGTCATGTCGAGTCGCGTGCGCCTCGCTCGTAATGTCAAAGGCTTGGCATTTCCAGGTTGGGCCAAGAAGGCGGAGCGCGTTAAGATTTTAGATGCGATCCGTCCTGCGGTTGAAACCTTGCCGCAAATGCAAAATGCCTTTGCGCAATCGATGGACAATCTGTCCGCGACCGATAAGCAGATTCTCGTCGAACGCCATTTGATCAGTCGCGAACACGCGGCCAAGAGTGCGGGCAGCGGTCTGGTGGTGAATCGGGACGAATCCCTGTGCGTGATGATCAATGAAGAAGATCATTTGCGTATGCAGGCGTTGCGCCCGGGTTTGCAACTGAAACAAGCATGGGTCGCCATCGATCAGATTGATAGCGATTTGGAAAAGCGCCTCGATTACGCGTTCAACAGCGATCTGGGTTATCTCACCGCGTGCCCGACGAATCTCGGAACGGGTATTCGCGTCAGCGCGATGTTGCATTTGCCGGGATTGGTTCTCGCGGAGCAAATCAATCAGATCATCCAATCAGTGAACAAACTCGGACTGGCCGTGCGCGGGCTCTACGGCGAAGGAACGGAAGCGTTGGGAAATGTGTTCCAGGTTTCCAACCAGATGACCCTCGGGGAGACGGAGACCGATATCGTCGATCGTCTGAACAAAGTCTTGTTGCAGATCATTGAGCACGAAGAAAATTCACGCGGAACGCTGATGGAGAAGAAGCCGAAGATGGTTTTCAACCATATCGGGCGCGCCTTCGGTATTCTCGCGAACGCCCACAGCATTTCGTCCAAGGAAACGATGAATCTTTTGTCGTTACTGCGCCTCGGAGTCGATCTGGGCCAGTTCCCCGGGACGGAGAAGTCGTTGATCGATGAATTATTTATCATCACGCAGCCGGCGCATCTGCAGAAACAATTTTCCGAAAAACTGGGCGCCGAAGAGCGCGATGTCTTGCGTTCTGATATGTTACGGGAGCGTTTGCTAAGGGTAAGCCGCCCGAGCACCAAGGGAATTGGTGGAGGGGCTACTGGACAAACAAACTGAAGGATATAATTTAAAATTATGAGCGACGAAGCCATGAATAATTTTACCCCCCGAGCCCAGCAGGTGTTGGCTTTGGCGCGTAAAGAAGCAGACCGGTTCAACCACAACTTTGTCGGCACCGAACATCTTCTCCTCGGCTTGATCAAGCTGGGCCAGGGTGTCGCCGTCAATGTGCTGCAAAAAATGGGCCTGGATCTCGAAACTGTCCGTATGGAAGTCGAGAAACAGGTCGGCACCGGCCCTGACCAAAAGATGATTGGTAATATTCCTTATACGCCGCGCGTGAAGAAAGTTCTCGCCCTCGCTGCCAAGGAAGCCAAGGCACTGAACCACACTTATGTCGGCACCGAGCATATATTATTAGGCTTGTTGCGCGAAGGTGATGGAGTTGCTGCCCGCGTCCTGAAGAATCTTGATGTTGATATCGAACAGACCCGCCAGGAGATCCTGAAGGAGCTCGATCCGAACTTTGCCGCTCAAGGTGAAGAAGGCGCTGCACCGGCTGGAGGCGAAAGCCCAACGCCCGAGAAGGCATCATCCGAGAAGAAGGGTGATGTTAAGACCCCTGCTCTCAAAGCCTTCGGACGTGATCTCACGGAGATTGCTCGCAAAGGCGAAATGGATCCGGTCATCGGACGCCAGAATGAAATCGAGCGCGTCATTCAGATCCTTTGTCGCCGTTCGAAGAACAACCCGGTTCTCCTCGGCGAAGCTGGCGTTGGCAAGACGGCGATCGTCGAAGGGCTCGCCCAGGAAATTTCCAAGGGCAATGTTCCTGAGATCTTGCGCGAGAAACGGGTGATCACTCTCGATCTTGCTCTGATGGTCGCTGGCACCAAATACCGCGGTCAATTTGAAGAACGCATCAAAGCGGTCATGGACGAAATCCGCCGCGCGAAGAATGTCATCCTGTTCATCGACGAATTGCACACGATCGTGGGTGCTGGTTCTGCTGAAGGAACGATGGACGCGTCGAACATCATCAAGCCCGCTTTGAGCCGTGGCGAAATGCAATGCATCGGTGCGACAACGATGAATGAGTATCGCAAATACATCGAAAAAGACGCCGCGCTCGAACGCCGCTTCCAATCGGTGAAAGTCGATGCGCCTTCGGTCGATGAAGCCATTCTGATTCTCAAAGGTCTTCGTGTTAAATACGAAGAACATCACAAAGCGGATATCACTGATGCGGCTGTCGAAGCTGCGGTGAAATATTCCGATCGTTACATCACGGATCGTTATCTGCCGGACAAGGCGATCGATTTGATGGATGAAGCCGGTTCCCGCGCCCGTATCGGCGCCATGACGCGTCCGCCTGAAGTGAAAGATCTCGAAGCCGACATTGAACGCATCAAGACCGAGAAGGAAAAGGCGATCAAGGAACAGGATTTCGAAGGCGCTGCTTCGATGCGCGATAAAGAGAAACAGGCCAAGGACAAACTGGAGTCTGTTTTGAATGCGTGGAAGAACTCGCGCGAAGAGAAGCGAGTGAAAGTCGACGAAGAAGATATTCTTCAAGTCGTCTCGAAGTGGACCGGCATTCCGCTCAAGCGCATGGAACAAGGCGAAGCCGAACGTCTCCTCGCGCTCGAAAAAGAAATGGCGGCAGTCGTCATCGGGCAAAACGAAGCCGTCTCGGCGATGTGCCGTGCGCTGCGCCGTTCCCGCGCTGACCTGAAAGATCCGCGTCGTCCGATTGGCACCTTCGCGTTGCTCGGGCCGACGGGTGTCGGAAAAACGTTGCTCGCGAAGACGCTGGCGGAAGTGTTGTTCGGCGATTCCAAAGCGCTCATCCAACTGGATATGAGCGAATACATGGAACGCCATAACGTTTCGCGCATGGTCGGTTCACCTCCGGGCTATGTCGGTTACGAAGAAGGCGGTCAACTCACCGAGCAGGTCCGTCGCCGTCCGTATTCTGTGGTGCTCTTCGACGAAATCGAAAAAGCGCATCCGGACGTGATGAACATGCTGTTGCAGATTCTCGAAGAAGGCAAATTGACGGACAACGTTGGACGTGTCGTGAATTTCCGGAACACGATCATCTTGCTGACGTCGAACGTCGGTGCGGAAACGATCAAGAAGCAGACCACGATGGGCTTCTCGCCGATTTCTGACGAATCGTCTTACGACAGAATGCGCGATAAGATTCTCGAGGAAGCCAAGCGCTCGTTCCGTCCGGAGTTCTTGAATCGTTTGGATGACATCATTGTCTTCCGTTCGATGACCAAGCCGGATCTGGTTACGATCCTGGACCTCGAAATCAACAAGGTCATGGAACGGCTCAAAGCCAAGAACCTCCGCCTGGTGCTCGACGACAAGGCAAAAGATTTGCTCGTGGAAAAGGGTTACGATCCGACATATGGAGCGCGCCCAATGCGCCGTGCGGTGGAGCGTTATCTCGAAGATCCGCTCGCCGAAGAAATCTTACGCGGTGGTTTGCACGATAACGAGGCGATCATGGTGACGGTTGAAGAAGGCAAACTTGTGTTCAAACAGAACGCACCTTCCACCGGAGCACTGCCCAGCCCGAGTTAATCGGCAAAGAATAGTTTAGCGAAAGCGGCGATCGAAAGGTCGCCGCTTTTTTTATTTCGCAGGAGAATAGATTTCAAATTCGCGGCGGACTTCGCAATATTCGTTCCCTTTGAAAACGGAACTCGGCAATACAGGTTTACTCGCATCACGTATTGGGCTCGGAATGGCAGCGCTCGGAAGACCGGGCTACATCACTCTGGGGCACGCGGATGATTTGAAAAAAGATTACTCCGAAGCCGCGATGGAGAATCACGCGCACGACGTCATGGATGCAGCGTGGAATGGTGGCGTCCGTTACTTCGACACCGCGCGTTCTTACGGTCTGGCCGAGAAATTCCTGACGAGTTGGTTGAGCAAACGCAAGATGTCACGTGACGCTGTGACCATTGCTTCCAAATGGGGTTACACCTATACGGCTGACTGGAAAGTTCATGCGGCAATGCATGAGATCAAAGATCATTCGCTGCCCGTTCTGCAACGGCAATGGCGCGAAAGCAAAGAACTGCTCGGCGAGTATCTTCGCGTTTACCAGATTCATTCGACCACGCTCGAAACGGGTGCGCTCGAGAATGCAGGCGTTCTGAACGAATTAGCGGGTCTGCGCAATGAAGGCATCTGCATCGGCCTCACTGTGACGGGGCCTGAACAAGCAACAACCTTACTCCGTGCGATGACTGTGAAAATTGATGGCATCCCGTTGTTCGGAATCGTTCAGGCGACGTGGAACTTACTGGAGCAATCCGTCGGCAGTGCGCTAGCGGAAGCGCATGCTGCGGGCATGGGAGTGGTCATTAAAGAATCGCTGGCGAACGGCCGCCTGACCGAGAGAAATCAAAATCCCACATTCGCTTCGAAGCTCGCGCTTCTAAAAACCGAAGCGTCGCGTCTGAATTGCTCGATCGACGCCCTCCCGCTGGCGTCAGTCCTGGCGCAACCCTTTGTCGATGTCGTCCTCAGCGGTGCCACAACGAGCACTCAGTTACATTCAAATCTGCAGGCAGAAAAGTTATCTCTCGATGCCGACACATTATCCCGACTGAATAAAATCTGCGAACCTGCCACCGAATATTGGGCGATGCGAAAGTCTATGCCGTGGAATTGAAGCCGTATCGCACATCCCGATTTCGGAACTTATGCAAAGCACTAGCCCCCGCCCCTGCCCTCTGCTAGATTTCGCGCGGCTATGATCAATTATGCACGGTCGGCTGTGACCGACTGGTTTGAAGGGCTCGGACGCGGCGGTATTCTCGCGTGGGAAGCCGTGTGCTCCATTTTCCGCGGACGCATCAGTTCGCGCGATTTGCTTTACCAGATTTATTTCATCGGCATCAAGTCTCAATCGGTGGTTCTCATCACCGGCGCGTTCACCGGGATGGTGATGTGCGCGCAAACATATTTCCAATTTCACAAAGTCAGAATGGATACCGCGACGCTCGCAGTCGTGAGTGTCTCGATGGCCAGCGAACTGGGGCCGGTCTTGACCGGTCTCATGCTCGCGGGTCGCGTCGGCGCAGCTATCGCAGCCGAACTTGGCACCATGAAAGTCACGGAACAGATCGATGCGTTGCGCACGCTCGCCACGCATCCGGTCGATTACCTAGTCGTTCCGCGAATCATGGGAACCGTCCTCGCGATGCCGTTGCTCACAGCCGAATCGATCGCGATCGGTATTGGTTCGGGTTACGTCGTGGGAGTTTACCTGCTGGATATCGACCCGACGTATCTTTGGCACAACATGCTGCGTTACACGTATCCGCAACACATGGCCAGCGGTTTCATCAAAGCCACTTGCTTCGGAGCGATGCTGTCGGTAGTCGCCTGTTACAAAGGACTCCACTGCGGCCAGGGCGCCGAAGGCGTGGGACGCGCCACGACGGAAGCGGTCGTTTATTCCTCAATTACCATACTGATCAGCAACTTTTTCCTGACGATGCTGCTCAATCAAATGCTCCCGACATGATCGAAGTTCGCGACCTCAAGAAAAGTTTCGGATCACATCGCGTGCTCGACGGCGTGAATTTGAAGATCGAGAAAGGCGAGTCCGTCGTCATCATCGGCGCGAGTGGCGGCGGCAAAAGCGTGCTGCTCAAACATCTGATTGGCCTGACGCAACCGGATGAAGGTGACGTTTTGATTGAGGGCCAAAACATTGCGCATATGAATGAACGCGACCTGATCCGCGTGCGCACCAAGTTCGGAATGTTATTTCAAATGGCGGCGCTGTTTGATTCCATGACGGTCGCCGAAAACATTTCCTTTCCTCTCCGCCGTGAAAAGAAACTAACGGAGAGAGAAATCACGGAACGCGTGAGCGACATCCTGGAAATGGTGGATTTGCCGGGAACGGAAAATAAAAAGCCTGCGGAACTGTCGGGTGGAATGCGTAAGCGAGTCGGCCTGGCGCGAGCCATTGTGTATCGTCCGGAAATCGTGCTTTACGACGAACCAACGACTGGTTTGGATCCTATTGTATCCGACAGCATCGATCAATTGATGGTAAAAGTGGTTGAGAAGCTGAAGGTCACGTCCATCGTCGTGACGCACGATATGCGCAGCGCGCGTCGTGTCGCCAAAAGGATTTTAATGCTGCACGAAGGAAAGATTCACGTAAGCGGAACGCCCGATGAAATTTTTTCTTCCAAAGACCCGATTGTCCACAATTTTGTGAACGGCATTTCGGAGGAGAAGGAACACAATTTTTAAACAATGAAACGACTGCATTTCAAGGTAGGCATCTTTGTCGCCATCGGGCTCACGATTGTCGCGGCGCTAATGCTGGTGTTTTCGCATGGGCTGTCCTTTTCCCGGCCCACTTACACAATTCTGATGAAAGCCGAGACAGTCGGCGGGTTGAAGGTGCAAGCGCCGGTGCTGTTGGCCGGAGTGCAAATTGGAAGCGTTATTGATATCAACCTCGCTCCCGACGGCAAAGCGGTCGTACTGACGCTGAAACTCGATCAGAATTATAAGATCCATAACGATGCCAAATTCGCCATCGATTCCCTCGGCCTTCTCGGTGACCAATTTGTGGCGATTCGTCCGCAGGCCAACGCGGGTCCCCTGCTGAAGGAAAAAGAGATGGTGAGCGGCGAGCCACCGTTTGATTTACAAGAAGTCGCCCGTGCATCACTGGGTTTTATTCATCGAGTGGATGAGACGGCGCAACGCCTGAATTCTGCGATCAAACGGATTGATGAAGTGGTTCTGGCGCAGTCGAACCTGCTCAGCCTTTCGGACACAATCCACAACTTTAATCAGGTTTCCGAAAGCGCCATCCAAACGGTGGAACAGATCGGGACCCTGTTTAAGACCAATGAACCGGCAATCAGCGGGGCGGTCAGCAATCTGGCTCACTTCTCTGGCCAGTTGAATAAACTTGCGGATGAGCTGAGCGAGACCGTATTCACTAATCGGACCATGATGACTCGCGCCATGAACAATCTGGAAAATGCGTCGCGTTCCGTGACGAATCTGCTCGGCGAAGTCGAAGCAGGCCGAGGCGTCGCGGGTGCCTTGCTCAAGGACCGCGAGATGAAGGAAACACTTTCCGAGACACTTTCGAACGCCAGAGAACTGGCCTTCAACCTGAATGTCCTGAGCAGCAACGTTAACAACAAAGGCCTCTGGCGTGTGCTGTGGAAACCGAAGGCGACGCCTCCTTCGCCCCCAAAAAATAAATGACACTGTGGGCCATTCGAATTTTGTTCCTCGCCCTGTGCACGGTTGGTGGGTATGAGGTGAGCCAGGTCCGCCCCGAGCTGATCAGCAACGAGCATGGCGGACTGTATGGAATGATGGCGGGATTCGGATTCGGTGGTTTCCTCATTGCCATCGACGAGATGGTCAAGGGACTTTCGCTCAGAGCTTTTTCGGCAGCGACGTGTGGTTTATTACTCGGCAGCATCATCGCATGGCTGGTCGATCGTTCTGAACTGTTTGTCTACGTGGAGAGCAGGACGCAATGGATTGTGCGGCTGGCACTCTTCATGGGATTCAGTTACATCGGCATGGTGCTCGCGATGCGGAGTAATAAAGAAGATTTCTCGCTGATCATTCCTTATGTGCGTTTCTCCTCCCAGAGCAAACCTGAGAACTTCATCGTGCTCGATACCAGCGCCATCATTGATGGACGAATTGCAGATTTATTGGAGGCGCGCTTCGTCGAAGGAACCATCGTTGTGCCTCGCTTTGTCCTGAAGGAACTACAGCAGATTTCGGATTCGAGCGATACGTTGAAACGTGCTCGTGGCCGACGCGGTCTGGAAATGCTAAACCGGATTCAACACAATCCCCGGAGCGAAGTAAAATTGCACGAGGGCGATTTCCCCGAGGAAGCGGAAGTTGACGCCAAGCTGGTGCGCCTGACCAAAGCGATCGGAGGCAAGCTTTTCACAAACGATTATAACTTATCGAAAATCGCGGAACTGCAATCGGTGCCGTGCCTCAATCTGCACGAACTTTCCGCGCGCTTGAAGCCGGTTATTTTGCCGGGAGAATTACTTTCCTTACGTATCGTCCGCGAAGGAAAAGATAAAGGCCAGGGCATCGGCTATCTGAACGATGGCACGATGGTTGTGGTCAATCAGGCACAAACTCTCGTCGGCCAACAGGCTCAGGTGCAGGTGCAAAGCTTATTGCAGACCGGTGCTGGCGTGATTGTTTTTGCTGATTTGAAATCAGCGGCTTGAAATTTTGGCCGAGCAGATGCAGTGTTAGGACATGGAAATGATCACCGTGTTTGAATCGGGCGATCCCGCTGAAACGCAACTTGTCCGTTCCCGCCTTGAAGTTGCAGGTTTCGACGCCGTCATTCCTAACGAACTCTCCACCATGAACATTGAACATGGCACTATCGCATCGGGCGGCAGTTCGGTTCAGGTTCCACAGGATCAAGCAGAAGAAGCTCGCGCTTTGATAAAGGCTGAGGAAAATATGACGTCGTGATTCGACCAGTCTCGTTCGCCAAATTAAAACGCCTGCTCGCTGCAGGAGATTTTTCTACCGACCTTAAAGTTCGCCAGGCGCACGCCGGCGACAAATGGTTCGCTGCCAATTTACCGGATGCGGTTGCTCTGCCCCGCACCACCCGCGCGGTCGCGCAAATTGTTCGCTTTGCTTACGAAAATAAAATCCCTCTCACCGCGCGCGGCGCAGGTATTGGTTATGTGGGAGGTTGCGTGCCGGCCAAAGGTGGTATCGCTCTTTCGCTCGCCCGGATGACCCGTATTAAAGAAATCAACGCAAACGATTTCGTGGCCGTCGTTGAACCCGGGGTGATCACGAAAGTATTGCAGGATGCTTGTGAGGAAAAAAATCTGTTTTATCCGCCAGACCCGGCGAGTCGTGCCGATTGCAGCCTCGGTGGAAATATCGTTACGAATGCCGGTGGCCCACGCTGTTTAAAGTACGGTGTTACGCGCGATTACGTTCTCGGACTCGAAGTGGTTTTGTCGGACGGCACCGTTGTTAAACTCGGCAGTCGCACCCATAAAAACAAAACCGGATTCGAACTTGCGCGCCTCTTTGTCGGGAGTGAAGGGATGCTGGGGATCGTGACCGAAGCAACTTTGAAACTTTTACCGCTGCCTCCTTATCGCGCGGCGCTGAGTGTGGGTTTCAATTCCATGAAATCCGCCGCGCAAGCGATCAGGACAATTTTTCAAGCGGGGTTTTTACCTTGTGCCGTCGAAGTCGCCGACGCTTTCACTCTACGTGCAGCGGAGAAAAGAACCGGCAACTCTTCATTGGCTGGTTGCAACGCACATCTGATCGTTGAACTGGATGGACAGGAGAAATCCGTCCGCTCCGAGATAAAGATGATTCAACAGTTACTTGCGGGAATAAAACCGCTCTTCGTGCAACACGCTTTTGGCGCTTCCGGCTGTGAGACGATATGGCAATTGCGCCGCGAGTTTTCGTACGGACTACGCGACACCGGCTTGAAGAAGTTGAACCAGGATATCGTCGTGCCGCGCGGACGCCTGGAGGATTTGTTTAGTTTCGCGGGACGCCTGCAAAAGAAGCACGGCTTTCCGATCGCTTGTTTCGGCCACGCGGGAGATGGGAATATTCACGTGAATGTGATGATCAATGCAAATGATCCTAAGGAAGTGGAACGCAGCACCGGAGCTTTAGATGAACTCTTCAAACAGGTTCTCGCCTGGAATGGAGTCATCACTGGGGAGCACGGCATCGGTCTCGCGAAAAAGCCGTGGTGGCCCCTGGCGATGTCTCCCGAAGCCCGCCATCTGCATCAGATCGTCAAAGACGCTCTGGATCCGCGCGGGATTTTAAATCCGGGCAAATTCCTCGAAGAATAATCAACCCGGACGCTGTTGATCCTGCGCACGGGCTCCTCCTGGAGGACGGTCTTCGCGCGGCTTGGCAGAATCCACAGTCAAAGGTCGACCCTGGAAGTCTTGCTTGTGAAACAACGAGATAGCTTTTTGGGCTTCTTCCGCGCTGCTCATCTCGACGAAACCGAATCCACGGGACTTCCCGCTCATTCGATCGAGCATGATTTTTGCAGAGACCACTGCACCCGCCTGGGCGAAGTGACTTTGCAGATCGTTTTCCGTAATAGTGTACGAGAGATTACCAATGAATAGTCTAGCAGACATAGGCTTGAGCTGGGTTTGGGAACAACCCGACTCTAGCCAAAACTATTTTTACGGCAATCAAAAATTCGCCAACTCTATTGCTGCGGAGGCGTAGGTGGAGCTTCTGGAGCACCGGAAGCTTCAGGTTCAACAGCTTGTGCTTCGGATTCCTCGCTGATCACAGGTGCAATCGCCTGCAACTTATCGCTGGCAGACAGATCAATCAGTTTAACCCCCTGCGTATTGCGACCTGCTTCGCGAATGTCTTTGACACTGGTGCGGACCATTTGCCCTTCGACGGTGATCAACATGATGTCTTCGTTGTCATGCACCGTGAGTGCACCAACTACTTTGCCGGTCTTCTCGTTGGTCTTCATCGTGATGATGCCTTTGCCACCACGCGATTGCAGTCGGTATTCGCCAAAGTCCGTGCGCTTACCAATCCCTTTTTCGCCTGAAACCAAAAGGGTCGCATCTGCAACCACAATAGCCAAGGCCACGACGGCATCACCTTTATCCAGATTGATTCCGCGAACACCACCAGCCGAACGGCCCATCGAGCGAACGTCGGATTCGGAGAAACGTATACTCATGCCGTCATGCGTAATGATCACGACGTCATCACCCGGATCTGTCACGACGTCATTCTCGATGATTGTTCCGCGCGTAAATTTCACTTCAATCAGCGCGTCGCCATCATCAATGCCAATCGCGATAATCCCGCCTTTGCGGACGTTACCGAAATCCGAGAGAGAAGTTTTCTTGACGGTGCCCTGCTGTGTCGCAAAGAAAAGTTCACCGGACTGCGTCCAGGTTTGGTCTACGTTGTTCTCGCCCTGCTTCGACTGAATGCGGATCATCGCGGCCACTTTCTCCCCCGCTTTCAATTCGAGAAGATTGGCAATACTGCGGCCTTTGGACGCGCGGCCCATGTCCGGAATTTCATGCACACGTTCCACGTAGACACGTCCGGTGTTGGTGAAAAACATCAGATAATCATGCGTGCTCGCCGTGAAGAGATGTTCCACGAAATCATTTTGATCTTCCGTGGCGCCTTCGCGAGTAGTCATGCCGATCACACCTTTGCCACCGCGTCTTTGGGCACGGTACTCACTGACATTGGTACGCTTGATGAGACCGCTATGCGTGAGCGTGATGATCACGCCTTCGTTCGCGATTAAATCCTCGATGGCGATGTCGCCTTCGTCCGGAACAAGTTCCGTCAAACGCGGCGTCGCATATTTCGACTGAATAGCGCGGAGTTCCTCTTTGATGATCGCCAGCACGCGCGATTCCTTCGCGAGAATATCCATTAAATCTTCAATCTTCTTGAGCAACTCCCTGTACTCAGCTTCGACCTTATCGATTTCCAAACCGGTGAGTTGATACAGTCGCAATTCAAGAATCGCGTCCACCTGACGTTCCGTTAGCGCATAGCGCCCGTTGGTCAATCGTGATTCATTGCGGATCAAAACAGACCAGCGTTCCACTTGCTCACGTGTCCATTCGAACGCCAACAATTTGATCTTTGCTTCCTCACGGTTTTTCGAACTGCGAATGATGTGGATGAACTCATCCATGTTCGCCAGCGCAATGAGATAACCTTCGAGAAGCTCAGCCCGCTCTTCAGCTTTTCTTAATTCAAAGCGCGTCCGGCGAATGATCACTTCGCGACGATGCTCAATGTAACAATTGATCAGCTCTTTGAGATTAAGAATCTTGGGACGACCGTGATCGATCGCCAGCATGTTCACCGCAAACGACGATTCGAGCGCCGTGTACTGGTAAAGATTGTTGATGACGACTTTGGGAATCGCGTCGCGCTTCAGTTCGAGAACCAAACGAGTGTTTTCGTCCGACTCGTTGCGCATTCCGGAAATGCCTTCGAGAACCTTTTCGTTTACCAACTCCGCAATGCGTTCTTCCAGGGTGGCACGGTTGACGTTGTAAGGAATTTCGGTGACGACGAGTTGCTCGCGACCGCCCTTCATTTCCTCCACGGTTATTCTACCGCGCACACGAACGCCACCGCGACCGGTGGTAAAGTAACTCTTAATACCTTCGAGGCCCAACGCCGTCGCGCCGGTCGGAAAATCAGGTCCCTTCACGAACTTCATCAACTGCGGAATCGTGATGCCCGGATTATCGATCTGCGCGCAAATGCCATCGATCATTTCACCGAGGTTATGCGGCGGAATGTTTGTGGCCATACCGACCGCGATGCCGGTGCCGCCATTAACGAGGAGATTGGGAAATGCTGCGGGGAAAACCGTCGGCTCTTCACGGGTGCCGTCATAGTTGGCGACGAAATCAACCGTGTCCTTGTCCATGTCTTCCAACAAGGCTGCGCCCAGATGCGTGAACTTCGCTTCGGTATAACGCATTGCCGCCGGTGGATCGCCCTCAATGGAACCAAAGTTCCCTTGACCGTCGACCAGTCGTTCACGCATCGCCCATGGTTGAGCCATGTGCACGAGCGTCGGATAAATCACCGCTTCACCGTGAGGATGGTAGTTACCACTGGTGTCACCGCAAATTTTGGCGCATTTACGATGTTGCCGATTCGGAAACAGCGACAAATCGTGCATCGCGAACAGAATACGGCGCTGCGAAGGTTTCAAGCCATCACGCGCATCAGGCAGCGCGCGGGAAACAATCACGGACATCGAGTAATCGAGGAACGAATTTTTAATTTCGTCCGCGACATTGATCTTCTCGATTTTTTCGTTCTGGGCGTACTTCGGTCTGTCCGCGTTGTGCGAAGGTTCTTCGGGCTTCTGTGGTTCTTTCGGATCGTTCTCAGCCATATAAAAAAATTAGGATAACCAGCACACACGGGTCACAAAGCTGTGTCGTGTGTGGTGCGCCGGTTTGGCGGCAAAAATTAAACATCCAGATTACGCACG
>JAQGOU010000023.1 GCA_028293445.1 Verrucomicrobiales bacterium
AATCGCACTGCGCCGTAAGCGTTTCGCCCGGTTCCACTGTCCGAACTTGGCCGGTAAACAGCCTCGTCTGAGTGTCGAGCGCCGAATAATCCACTTCGGAAACTTCAACGTTGAGCGGACGCGGAAAGGGTAGGGGAAGATAAAGCGAGAACGGATGGTTGGCATCTGCCTTAGCCTCAATCTTGATTTTCTCCGCGTCTCCTTTCGTGCTCTGAGTTATTCCGCCATGCTCAATGCCGAACTTGGTATAGAGCACATTGTTGGAAACCACGTTGGCCGCAAATCCTGTGTAATACCAATGCACGCCGATTGGATAGTTCGCCCAAAAGTGATAGAGAAAAATCTTCTGTTGCCCGGTTTCAACTGCCGCATATTCCTTTGGAAGCTCAACAACCTTTACGAAACGAGTTTGCCAATTCTGCGCCGGGAACTCTCCAGACTCTTCATCTGAAGCGAGTCGGACGTAATGCAACCGGCTAACCATTGCAGACGCGTGCAACAAGTTAACGTTCACCGCCGCATTGATCGTTACGCGCTCTGTGGCTCCGTTATCCACCACATTGGTAATCTTTGCCGCCGCTGAAGCGTATCCATCGCGTGCGAAGAACAGGTAAACGTCTGGATGATCCTGCCACGTTCCAGCGAGTCCCTGGGCTTTAATGTCGAAATGCGTCGTGTCAACGGACGCGGTGACCTTCATACCCTCCATCGGAGCCGGAAACCAGAAACCAAAGACACGCCCAAACAAAGCGCCAGTAAACGCGTCGAACGATTCAATCTGAGTCCCATCGGTAAGATCCACTTGAAACTGCCACCCTTGCACAACGTGCGCCTGCAAGGAGGTAAAGAACGCGGCCCCGAATCCGAGCGATACTTCTTTCAGGTCATACGTGAAAGATTTGTTCGCAGGCTTCGCCCAATTCACCGGGAAATCAAAAACTGGTCTACCTAGGTAGGTCATATTAAAACACAACAATGTGAAAGACCGTTCCGTTAGCTATGCCGCCAGCAGGATAGTCACCGATCCTTATTCTGCCGTTGGTTCCATTTGCCTTTGTAGCTGCGGTGTTATTGTTGGCCTGATAAACATCTACCTTATAAAACACGTCATTGACCGCGTATGGAACGAGCGGAGTAACGTCGATATACTTCGTGGTGACGCCTGCGGTTACTTGGAACTCCACAACCGTATCCACGCCGCCGCCGTTCTGTAGCACCCACACGCCAGCAACCTTTTTGTATCGAGCATTTACACGCGGTGTTCTGTCAACCAGGGCATTTACAGCAGCTACCGCCGCCGCCGCCGCCGCGCTGGAAGTTTCGGCGGTTCCGAACATCGTTCTGAGCAGGTTCCAAAACGCTTGCTGTGGCGGCGTTTGTCCATTCGCGAAACGTGCGGCTAGTGTTGCTTCACTTTCTAAGACTCCAGGCATTTTATGATCCTCCTACAATGAAAGTTGTTCCGATGGTCCAAACTCCGATCCCGGTTCCTGCCGGTGGAATTACAGCCCCGAGTTGAGCGCTGTCCTGTGATTCAAGTTCCGAAATGGTTAGTTGTGTTCCGCCGATGGATGGATTCTGTGCCGCAATGTCCTTCGCTGAGAATTTTCCGAAGATCATCGGCCAGCAAAGGCTACCCGCTAAGAATGTGTGATCCACTGCGACAGAAAGGACGTAAGGGGCAACCGTTAGAAACTGGCGGACATTTACAGTCTGCGTATTAAGGTCCAAAAAAAATACGTAATCACCAGCGCTCCAAGCCCAATTCAGGCCCGTGAATGAAACAGCTGTGCCGTTCACATTGGCTGCGAGCTTCTGGCCGCGCCCCCAAAAGGCAGAGCACGCGTAACCGGCCTTTTTGGCTGCGCGAATCCGATCCTCAAAACCTTGCTGACTCGGAATGTCTGTGGGCTGAACGTTCCAAGAAAGCTCAACGAGTCCTTTTACTTTGAACCCTGCGCGAGTCTCATTCCCTTCCAGGGCTGTAGAGACGCCAGTCTGCCATCTTCGTTTCCACGGAAGCGGTTTCACCATGTTCGGCATGTCCGAAAGCAGAACGTGATTATTTACGAGCGTCATTGCGGTATCCCAACCTCGTTTTTATTCTCGCGAATAACTCGAATAGCCATTGCGGGTCCGTGTTTCTCAATGGCCTGCTTTATTTCGGCTTCACTCCTAACGATGATGTTGATGACCTTGTGACCTTCCACGTTCACGTTAGAACTAGCTGCCGACGCTGGAGAGAAGCCGGAAGATGCTTCGCCAAGGTCAATGTTTGAGTTTCCGAACGCCATCGCGTTCAGCCGGTCAATTCCTATCCTGTTGACGGCATCTTGCGGGAACACGAATTCGCCACGGTGAACAACGCCAGCAACTCCATCTTTCGCCCCGCGTCCAGTGAAGCCGCCTTGCTCGAATCCGGTGAGAGACTCAGCGAGAGTCAAGCCTTGTGCGATTCCAATGAGTCCAGGAGCCGCCGCCGCCGCTCCACCCATCGTGGCGATAGTCGCGAGAGTTGCCGGAGCCGCCCAGATTGCAGACTGTGCCGCCGCGAATGGAACCGATGCCGCAACTGATGCCGCCAAAATGGATTTACCCATTACCGCCATCAAAAGTTGAGTTGCTACCCACCTGACTCCCATTTGAACAATCGCACCAACGATCTGTGTCGCGATCTGAACGGGTATCTGTTGCAGGAATTGCCCCCAAGTCATCGTTCCCATAATCAGGCCGGTAATGCCGTTGCTGATTGAAGAAATAGCGGAGTTGAAACTATTTTTGAACGTGCTCGCCATTTGCGTTGCGAGTGTTCCCCATTCGTCTCGAAGCTCCGTAAATACTGAGGAGAATTGCTGCTTAAAACTACTCGGATCAGGCCCAAGTCCGCCGATGGTTCTATCAACACCAGCAATCTTGCTTTCGTAGCCGGTAACTTGCCCTTCGATCTGGAGCGCCTTTTTAGGATCAATCGTTTGCTCAATCGCGGCCCGTTCACGCATCGTCGCGACAATCTTTTCGAGTGTCGCCTTTTCATCCATCATGAGGCGTTTCCGCTCCGCATACTTTTCAGCCTTCGTCGTCGTGAAATCAGTTTCCACGCGAGCAAGCTGCCCTTCGATTTCAACGAGGTGGTTCTTTAGCTTCAGCTCATTTGCGAGCAACTCATTCAACTGCGCCGCCGTGTTAACGGGTCCAGCAGATCCCACTCCGGTTGCTCCGTAGGGAACTGATCCACCGAGCATTTTCCGGCTTGCGATGTAGCGCTCCATCAACTCCATCAACTTCTTCAGAGCACCAGAGTCTTCGCCGAAATTACCCACCTTGAACACCTGACGAGCCGCCTGCAAATGTTCGTCCAGATACGCGATGGCATCTTTAGCGAAGCCATCCGAAGCGTTCTTCATGTCCTCGTAAGCCTCGCCGATCGTTTTCGCTGGCCTGACATCTTCCGACTGCCCGCTGACACGTCCGAGCTTCACGGGAGCACCCACGGTGACTTCAAAACCAAGATACTTTTTGAGGTCGTTAAACGCCGCGATGGATTTGTTAATCATCCATTCGAATTTCTCCGCCCAAAAATTGATTGCGACCGCGAAGACTTCCTTCAGGAAATGTCCGAAGCGCGTGAACTTCTCGCGGGTCTGGTCATAAACCCAATCGAATCCGGCACCGAAAAAAGCAATCGGCCCTTTGAGAATCGTTATGAGCGCCTTTGCTAAATCGACACCGAATGTCATCACGCCGTTGAACAGCGCCGCCATGAGGCTTCCCATCGAATCGCTTTCAATAAAAGCAACGAGCTTATCGAAAGACTTCTTCGCGCCCATCGCTCCAAGTTCAAAACCGGATTCAATGAGTAGCGCGATCATTTCCGGGAACTTGTCATCGCGCCAGGACTCGATGATGACGCCAAAGAACGCGCCCACTTTCTTTCCGATGCCTTCCCAATCGGCATTTGCCATCCCGTCCAACATCACCTTGAGCTGGTCGAAGAACGGCTTCACTGATTCACCCATCATGATTGCAAACCCGTCTTTCAACGTGCTCATCAGGCCGTTGAAAGTTTTGCTCTGATCCAACATCGCGCCGGAAGTTCCCTTGAACGTCTCCCGCATTATTTCCATTCCGTGACCGACACTGGTTCCAGATTGCGCGAGCCTTTCTAGCTTCACTTTCGTTTCGCCGGAAATCAGCCCCATTTCCAAGAGGCGCATTGTCGCTTCACCGATAGGGGTTCCGCTCTGGAGTCCAGCGTAGAGCCGTCCGGTCCACATTGCGGTTTCCTGAAAGTCGCGCCCCACGGCGGCGGCGGCGTCACCAACAAGGCGCATGCCTTCTTCAGTCGCCAACGCGCCGCCTGTGAGCGTTTGCAGCAAACGATTTGCGGCAATCACTTCTGGCAGTTCGAACGGAGTCTGTGCCGCGAATTTGGAAAGTTCCTTCACCCGCGTCTGTGCGGCTCCCATCGTTCCGAGAAGAGTTTTGAAAGCGATGGTCTGTTGCTCAATGACGGCGTTGAACTTCAGCCCGCCTTTAATCAATTCCGCAACCCCGTAAACACTCGCGGTAGCACCAAGTAAACCAGCCAAAGGCACAACGGCATTCTTGACCGAACCAATAAGGTTCGTTACCCGCTTCATGCCAGCTTCAATCGAAGCTACGCCGTCGAGCATCAACTTTAACCGTAACGATTTTGTGGTATCACCCATCGATAATCTTTCTCAGTTCTTTAACCGTCTTATCCAAGATCGACTTGTTGTCTTTGCTCATTGCCGCTGCAACTGCCGCAAAGACCGTCTGACAATTTAAAAGGCCGCGAGCTGCTTCTTTGCGACTCGCGGCCCTACGTAAAAGAATCAACTGCGCCAAACTGTGCTCACGAGCCTGGGCGAGAGTTATGCCGAGGTCTATTGAGGCTTCGGCGACGAGTTCTGCGAGGCTTGCGTCATAAGCTTGTCCATCGCGCCGGGAAGACTTCTTTCCACACGCGCCACGCGACGCGCCGCCCATCGCCCGAAAAAATCCCCGTTGATCCGTTCTCCTTCAATGATGATTGCCTCGTGAGACTCCATCGAAATGG
The DNA here is from genome assembly GCA_028293445.1 of Verrucomicrobiales bacterium. Taxonomy (GTDB): domain Bacteria; phylum Verrucomicrobiota; class Verrucomicrobiia; order Limisphaerales; family JACDHS01; genus CBHWET01. The sequence continues at coordinate 5,081 of JAQGOU010000023.1, forward strand.
AGTCAGCCCACGCCCTTGTTTTTCCGGTGAAAATGGCGATGGTTTCAACTTCATCGTCCATCTGCGCCATCAGCTTCGGAAACGAACTGACCGGCAACTGCAAAACCTTTACTGGTTCTGAAGCTGCGGACTGTTCTTTAAAGCTGACAAGGACATCAATTCCGCCCAAAAGGGTTTCAGTGGAAGTCGGTCCTTTTTCTGTTTTCTCGGTGCTCATGTGTAAACGTGTTTATGGTTATGGTGTGTCTCGGGAAAGAAGGCGCTGATAGCGGTTCATGATCGCAAAGTATGTTGCCATTTGGTTGGTCGTCATACCCCGCCCGATGCTCGCTGCCCGAACACTTTCAGCGCTCGGAAGGAAAGTTCTAGCTACGCCAGTATTTGGCGTCGTGTCAGCCAATATAAACAGATTGGTATTGGGGAAAAATACCGGTGCCGGAATTGAATTGGATTTATACAGCCCGTCGTAGGCAAAAAACGTATTCGTTCCAGAGATGGCACCAATCAAGTTTCCGCCGAAATAGCCGTAGTCGCTAAGATATCCGGTGTCGCCGTTTGTGCTACTCACCAAGAACGTGCTAAGATCGTGATCCCTCGCAAGTCGAGTTGTCCTGACCTGAGAAGGTAGGTTTGTCGTAGTCGCGCTAATAACAGCAGCAGCGGCGTAAGCTTCTTGATTGGTTCCAGAAACCCAGGAATAGAGATGGAAGCTATTCGTCAAAACTCCAACCGTTGATGGATTGAAACCGCTATCACCGTATCCGCTTGAACCGTCGCTGTGAACGCCGTATGCGTTAAACGTGTTTGTTCCGCGCCAAGTAATCGCGTAGTTTGTAGCTACCAGATTTTCCGCCATCGAATTGGACGTGCTACCGCAGAACGGATAAAGCGCGTAGAAGTTAGTCCATAAGTTCGCGGCCTTTAACTGACGCACCAAGGAGTTCAACGCAATGACAGCTTTGAAATCTCCGCTGTTAGTTAGTCCAGCGCGAGACGCAAAGGCCACAACGTTCGTATCAAGATAATTCGCAAACCCGACGTTCGAAAGCGCCCTGTTTGTTGCGCTGTTCGTTCTGAACGAATAGTTCGTGAGTGCGCGGGGTGTGCCAACGTTCGTAGTGAACTGTCCGCACGCCGCGAAAACAAACGCCAGAAAAAATAGTGTGATTGATTTTTTCATGTGGAAACGTGTTTAGGCGAGAACGCCGGAATTGTATTGGCTGTGCAGGCAGCGGAATTTGAATTTGCATTCAATGACTCCGCCGTTGAATTTCATGGAACCGTCGATTTCAAGACGCCCATAAACCTCAAAGAAGTTCGCCAGGGTGTCAGTCTGGTCATATTGCTCAACCTGCAACCAGCCCTTCAGGTCGATTCCGCCCAATGGATTGAATTGCTTATTCGCGCCACTGCTCGCATTCAGAAGAGCGGTAAGGTTTGCGGTTCCGAAAAGGAGCTGGAAAGCGAGCGGGGAAAACTCCTTCGTGGACATCATAATATTCAGCTCTTTGTTCGTGCTGATGACATCATAGAGGCGGTAAACGCCGGGGGTAGGAGCGAAGATGTCAGTGTCGTCTTGCTTCTTTTCAATCTCAAGACCGCCGTCCTTTTCCAGCAATCCCACCTCGACATAGGAATTATCTTCAGGATCTGGCTTGGAGCTGCGACCAACAACGCCAACGGCCGGAAGCGCGATAGCATCTCCCTCGCGGGCGAAAAAAGCGTGGTTACCGAAAATTTTAGAACCTGTTTGCATAGTAGTGTGAGGTCAGTTTGTTTCTGTGCTCTACTTAACTGGGAACGTCAGTGGAAAAAGAAAATGGGGGCGATGCTTTTGTTTCTGACCCAACCGAGTATGGGCCATCACATGAGCGCAGCATCGCCCCCAAGGTGGATTACTCCAAGTCAGTCTGAGACTCTGGAGGTAGCGCAACCCATCGCGCACGCGAACAGCGCCAGTGCGGCGATAAATAAAAGAATTGGAAGCTTCGACACTTCCTTTACCACGTCCTCTGAAGGCTTAGGAGTGTCCTGAGCGAAAAAGAACGCGAGCTTTCCGCCGCCAACCGAGCAAAGAAACGCCGTCATTTTGAGCCACTGAGGAATGTCCTGAGGATTGATAATTCCCTGCAATGGTCCGCCTGGAATACAGGCTGCGAGGATCGCGCCGCCCACACAGGCGACAGCACCGAATATTGTAGTCAATGGTGATTTCATTCACCTAAGCGAAAACGTCAGTGCTTGGGGCCTGTCGTGATCCACTCCCAAAGCATTCGAGCGCAGAAAGCCACACCAGCCGCCGCCCCGATGATCCAAATTTTTCCGTGCTCCAAGCTGGTTATGCGATCACCCTGTTTTTCAACCAGCTCCAGAATGCACTTCAGATGTTCGGAATCATTCTTCTGCCGTTCCTCCATGCGAGCTAGAACAGCATTGAGAGAATTCTTATTGAAATCGTCACGGTTCATATTGGGTTTATCCTATGTTCCTTGGTGAAGTTCACAACGATAGTGCGAACCCCGTTGATGATTTCCATAATTTCAAACGGTTCCTCATCGTGAAGTTTGATCGGAGTTCCTGGTGGAGTGCGCTTCGGATTGCCGGGAACACACTCCAGAACGTATTGCATGGCGGTCTTAGCGTGGATGCCGGTCCCGTGCACGTCGCTGTTCAGTTTGATGTTCTCCTTTATCACGATTGCGATATGAAGATTCAGATTCGACAGGCCGGTTGCAGCCGATTCACCGGGAAGGCCCATCAGTTCCCAAACGATTATGGCGAGCCCTTTATTCTGCAAAGCTTTCTCCAGCCCCGGCAACTTCGGATAAGTGCCGTCATCGATAATCGCCGTGACGCCTTTCGCGAGGAACTGTGGATGCGCGTCTATCAGCGCTTTTACGAACGGTTGAATCTGCTCAAGTGTCATCACGCTCATGGTCTGAAAACTCCTTTATCAAGTTCACGTTTTACTGCCCTTAAGATGTCCCGAGTCCTGGCGCTAATCGCGTTCTCCATCACGCGGTCGTCATCGCCGCCTGATGCCCACTCGGAACGGTTCTCAAACAGCATGTAATCCCCGCCGTCATCTAAATGATCTTCAAAGCGTCCAGCGGTTCTGGCGTGAATGGCAATCCACTGTGCAACCCGTCCGCCAAGCTTAATGGTTCCAGCGGCCCACCCGCCTTTACCGCGTCCAACACGATCCTGAACGCTTTTGATGTATTCCTTAAGCCGATCCGCAGGAACGGCCATCACGTCCAGGAACTTCCAACGCCCGATGTCCCGCGTGCTCTGTCCGGCTTCACCCACGCGCCCGCGCCCGTTCCGTTTGTTTTGGTGAAATTGCGACATGTATTCGAGAGTCGCATCAGGCCGGTAAAGCCTTCGGTCTACTCCGTAAACCGTTCCATCCTTTTTCGAGAAGAGCCGAACAACAGGTTCGCCGCCTACTGTCTGAATGTTGTTGTTTCGGATCGCTTCGCCAACCTTGTCAAACTCCGCCATGTCATCGACGCCAAAGAAAAGCTTCCGAATATCCTTTGCCACCCTGGAGCGGCCTTGCGCTTTGTTGCGCGGGGGAGTAAATGCAATGAGCTTCTCGCCAAGCTTCCCGCCTTCAGTCCGTAGCGCCTGTTTACGTCCCACCTTGAACGCAGCCATGTATTCCACGATTGAATCGCGATACTTCGGCGCGTTAGATGTGACAACGAGTTTCATTACGGCGCTTCTTCCTCTTCTTCTTCCGGCTGATCTTCAGCCACGGTCGTTTCGACATCGTAAATGGCTTTTATTTCCGTGGAGTGCTCGTCTACGCCGGTAACGCGGTGCGTGAACAGCTTCCCGGTCAGTCCGTCCGTTTCGTGGAACACACTGCCAACTTCGATAGTCTCTTCCTCTTCATCCAAAAACTCCTGTAAATCAGTTTTACGTATGTGAATGCGGGAAGCGGTTCGGACCTCTTTGCTCGGCATCCTTCCGCCTTCATCCGGGACAACCTTTTCAACTACGGCGGTAAACTCGTAGTCGTCAGGCTGAAGGAATACAGAAACGCCACGCTGTCTTAGCGTGGCGTTGAATCCTGCGAGCCGTGCCTTTTGCGTCGGCGTCATGAAAGGTTATTGTGTGGCGACCTTGGACCCGTATTTCGGAGTCTTCAAATCGACATACCAAGTAAAGTTTGTGGCACCAACGGAATTCGTGTTGATGAGCCGATCAATCTTAAAATGCGTAGCGCCTCGCATGTCGAGCAGACTGCACTTGGTAGTGTTGGTGGTGTCATACATCTGCCAGACAATCGTGTTGGCGCTTTCCGGCGTAGTTTCGTAGGACCGACCATCATCGAAACTGCGGAGAACCCATACGGTGAGCGTTCCATTCGTGGACAGGCCATAAAGAGCGCCAGACAGAGACAGCCCAACATAATCATATTCGCTACAAGCGAAGATGGCGGAGTTCGTTGTCGAAGTCGCGTAACTGTTCGTCGTGTAGGCATACACCGCATTGGTGAGCCTTGATGCAACTGCGTTTGTGGTTCGCAGCGAAACAGGATATGTGCCTGCTACCTGGGCTTGAACAGGTGCGGACATGAAAAATGCTCCAGCGAGCATAACGAGTGTGAGAATTTTCAACTTCATAGTGTGTGTTTTTGTTTAGCGGACGAGATTATTTCTTGAGCTTCTTTTTAAGCTCTTCCAATTCTTTCTTGAGAGCATCGCGTTCAGTGGTGAGTGCTGCGTTTACGGTTTCAATCGCAGCCATGCGTTCATTCGTTGCAAGTGCCAAGGTGTTGGCTTCAGAAATGGCGGAGTTCGCGGATTCAAGGCGTCCGGTGAAATCAGCAATGTCTTTGGCGTATTGATCGTTCTGCAACATCAACTCGTTAACCTTGCCATCCGCGAGAATCTTGTTTTCGGTGACGCCTTCCAAACGAGCAATGGCGGTATCGCGTTCCCCGGTGACTTTTTGGAGCAGTGCGACATTGGAATCATCATTTACCTCAGCAGCAATCAGGCGGTCATATTCCGAAAGCACTTCTTCCAGATCCCGATTGTTGCGGGCAGCGTTTTCAAGCCGCTGGCGGCGCAAAACGGTTCCGTGGCTCAAGTGTCCGATGTGTTGAGCATTGGCATCAATAAATGGGGCAGGCGCTCCATTCTGGATGCGGGCAATATGCGCCTTCAGCAAAGCTAAACGCGCAGCAACCGACTTGTCGGTTTTAGCGCGTGGCAGCAAGCTCTTCAGCAGTTCAAAAGAATCAGCGAGTCCAGGTGGAAAAGATTCCAAAACGATTGGCGGCTGTTTCGTTGCGGGGTGCGCCGGATTTGACACATCAGGAATGCCTTTTGCGTGGTTTGCGCCAGGAGCAACTAACGGCGTTTCACCGTTCTCCTGATCCCAATCGTCTTTTGCGTTTTGCATTGTTGAAAATGCCCGGCACTCACACTCGCGAATGCCGGGACTTATGGTTTGAATTAGCCGTTGGTGCGGATACAGGAGACCCCAACGCGGTTGGCAGTCTGGTAAACCAAATTCCAGCTCGCAGCGGTTTGGAGTTCTGCGTTCGTCGCGGACTGACCTCCAGGATTTCCGACCCACTTCAGGCCGTTAATACCGAGCACGAAGCGCGTGCGATCCCAAATCAGATCATCGTTCAAGTCGCGGTCGAGGAAGTATTGCAACGACGCAACATCCTTCGTGTCGCCTTGTTGCGCCTTCTCACCGTAACCGACAGTGCCCTTAGACATCAGATAGGTGTCATAGACATAGCCCGATGCACCATCTCCAGTGCCAGCACGAACGAGTGCCGCACTCGTGAAAATCGGAACGCCGCAATACGTTTCAATCGTCCACGGAAGCTCGCTCTGCATCACCGTCGTCTTGAAGTTCAAACGGTCGAGCTTGCGGAGACGGCCTTTGATTACTGGATGGCAAAGAATGCAACCGTTAATCAAATCGTCTTCCAGTTCACCGAGCAACGTGCTCGCGTCGATGAACTTGTCGGGGTCGATCAAATAATTAGCGTTAGCCTGGGCACCCGCCTCAATAAACGGCTCGTTGGCTGTGCCACCAAGCCGAACAGCAGACAAAGCCCCCGCCGCATTAGCAGCCGTGGCTCCAGTGCCGAAAACCCCGCGCAACATGGCGACAAGGGTTGACTGCCGCTGTTTCAATCGGCGAGCCGTCAACTGGTCGATGATTGCTCCCATTGGGTCCACACCGGAAACCTGAGCCGAAAGCGCCGTTACGGAGTTTTTCGTAACGCGGTTAAGGATCGGAAAGTTTTGCAGCCCGCCGCCTTGCCCGTTATCGGTGACTGGACCAACGTGCTCCACTTGGATTTCATCGGTCTGATCCGTGATGTCCTTCAGGAAAGGAACGTTAGCAGACGTGCCAGCGCCGGTGGCAATCTCGGTCATCTTGTCAGTGGAGACAACGATACCGGAGTTGAACAGAGCGGGGAACGTGGCTTGACGTTCGCGCATGGACTCAACCCAAATTTGAGGTGTCCAGAGATCAGCGATTTGTGCGGGCATAATTTTTTAGAGTGATTGCGATTTGTTTACTTACGGCGTGCGCTCAAATTTATTTTGCGGCGAGTTTCTTCGCGTCGAGTTCGGCGATGGTGGTAACTCCCTTGGATGCGAGAAGCTTTTCAGTCACGGTGAGCTTCTTCGCTTTCTCGCCTTCTTCTTTCTTCGCGCCGGTATTGGAAATTCCGAGCGCGGTTAACTTCGTGGCAACACCAGCAGCAATCGCCGTATCCTGGTTCGCCTTCAACGTTGCGTTTTCAGTCTTCAGCATGTCGCGTTCTGCGGTCACCGTTGAAAGATTCGCGTTGGCTGTCCCGAGCTGCGTGGTAAGAGTGCCTTTATCGGCCTTCAATGTAGTGTTCTCGGTAGTCAACGCGGAAACTTGTCCGAGCGCGGTATCACGCGCACTGGTCAGAGTTACAACCGAAGCAGCCAAAGTGGTGTTTTCGGTTTCAAGAGTAAGAAGGTCTTTTGGCATAAAATTAATTTCTGTATTCAATAAACGCGGAACGTCAGTAAAAGGTGAGAACTACCGCATGTTGCTTCTCAAAAGTTGGACCGCGTAATTCTCATCGCCGATTGCGTCAACAAGTCCGACCTTCTTCGCTTCTTCACCGCGAAACGTTTGACCCTGCATTGCTTCAGGCTTCACACCTGGGCGGGACTGCAACACCGTGCTTTTGAACATCGCAAAGGCCGATTCAATGGAAGCTTGAATTTGTTCGCGTTGAGGATCGGAAAGCGTTGTGCCGAGTGCTCCAGCGCCCTTGTAAATAGCCTCCTTGTTGGTGAATACTTCGAACTTAATCCCGAGCTTTTCGAGGTAACCGCTGTAGTCAGCCAAGCTCGCAATAACACCAATAGAGCCGGAGATTGCGCTACGGTTTGAAACGATGCGCGTCGATGGTGCCGCGATCATATACCCGAGACTAGCTCCGAGCCCGCCAATGTGCGTGACAACGGGTTTACCAGCTTCGCGGCAAGCTTTCACCATGTCAGATATTTCCGGCCCTCCAATCATCATCCCGCCCGGAGTGTCCATCTTAACTAAAACGCCTTTTACTTCCGAGTTTCCATAAGCGTCCTGAAACATCTTTAAGACCGCTCTCGAATCTTCCATGCCTCCGTAAAGCATTTCCCAAGGATCGGGATTGTAGGCGAGTGCCCCTTGAACCGGGATGAAAGCCATGTCGCCTCGCACTTCCATTTTTGGTTCGCATTGCTTTCTGAGGGTTTGAAAATACGGATGCTCCGCCGCCTGAACATCAATCGCAGAAACTTCCGCGCTCGCCATGTAGGAAACGGCGCTGGAAGTTAAAAGCGGTATGTCGATTGAAAGACGCTTGCCGAATATCTTCATTTCTTTTTCTCCTGTTTTTCTTTTCCTCCGTTGCCATCGCCGCCTTGCTGGATGGGCGGACGCCCGCCAGAGAAACCGCGCTTCAAAAGAATCGTGTCCAAAGGAACGCCTGTCCGTTGGGACTGCTTAATGCACTGGTCTAAAACGTAATCATCTTCACGCGTGATTTGATCCTCTACGCGTTGCCAGTCACGGCCCGCGTTGCCGTGTCGCGCCTGTCGGCTCATCTGGCCTATGGAAACGTCTTCGCGCTCATTCGCCATTTGATCCCCGAGGTCGATGGTCATCAGCGGTTGAAATTGGAATCCAACTTTTTCCCAATTCGGAACGGCTCGAAGTTGTTTCGTGTCAATGCCCCATCCGATAACTCGAACCCATGCGAATTCCACAAACCGGGAAATCATTTCTTTGCGGTTGTCGAACTTGCGTTGAATTTTCCCGAGCACGGCGCGGACGTTTGGTCCGGTCAACTTTTCGTCGAGAAAGAACGCCGGTGGAATACCAAGGCCGCACACGAATTCGCCCGCGAGGAAGTCTAAAAAGTCTAACGTGTTTGCGCCTGGGGATTGGTGAGAAATAAGCTTCAGCTCCCCGTCAATCGTCATGATTTCTCCGCCAAGCAATTCAGCGAGGGAAAGCTTTTTCTGTGACGGCGCTTTATCTTCCGATGGATCGTTACCAGGATCGGATTCGCTGCCGGTGTTGTTCCCCCAAACGTCTTCTTCGATGATGCCGGTTTGCTGAATGACGGCCCCGAGGGCGGCTCCAAGTTTTTCTTTCAGCTTCGTGAACGCCTTGATGTCCGACCTGTCGCGAAGATCGTTGCTCCCCATTTTCAGACTGGTCCAACCGCGAAAGTTTTCGTAACGGTCGATGTCTCGGAGCAAAATCATTTGCTCCAGTGGAATGAAGCGATTGGCTTTGCCGGTAATGAGGTCCGAGCCTTCAATAACTTTGTAGCCGAGAACAACATCGTTCGCATCCCGCTCAACACCATCGGTCTTATCTAGGCCCATCATGTTTCCGATGCGAAACGTGCTATACATTCGGACTTTTGGAGCGCCGGTTGATCCGTCCATGCACGCGCCGATGTCGCCGTCTGCGTCGATTGCAATGCAGGCAATCCGCTGCAAGTCGGCAAACGTGAAACGTCGCGTATAGTCCGCCTGCTTACTCCACAGCGCGAAAAAGTTTTCGTATTCCGTGTTCGCAACAGGATCATCCGTTGATCCCTGCGGAAGAATCGGAACCGAGTAGTTCGCGATTTGATTCACCGCGTAGGATGCAACCCCGCCGTTGTCGATCAGGTAACGAGAAATCGCCGCCGCCATCTTGCGGTTAAGCCCCTGCATTACTTGGAAGTAATGAGGCCGCATGTGAATCATCGCCTGCGGAATCGCCGTCCGGTCTTTTGAACTGCGAAGCGCCTCGTGATAGTTCCCATTTCCAGCGTTCACCATTCCCGGCTCCGGCGTGGGTCCGGTTGTCGTGGTCGAAGCGTCTGCCCGAATGGTAGTGGCTGGCGCGGTGGCAACCTGAGGCACTGGAACCGAAGCAGCGAAAGGGTTTCCGACTCCAAAAATGCGTGGAAATTTCATTAGATTGTCGCCTTCTCGAAGGAAACCCGCATCCGTTTGATTCGGCGCGGGGGGTATGGCGGGTAGTCCTCGGGATCTTCCTGCGAGTTGATCCAGACAATCGTTTCCATAACCAGCCCGAGGATTTCGTCAGGAGTGAACCCACCAATGAGAGCGAAGGAAACGGAGCCGCCCGCCTCGTCTGTCCCGATTACCGTCTTGCCGTCAACGATTTCCGACGTGTATTTACCGATAACAACGTCTTCCAAGAGCTGGAGTGGGGTCTTGCTCTCGGTTTTCTGACGTAGCGCTGCAAGCGCAATCGCCCGAATCATCAAATATCGGTTCGCTGCCATCACTTAAGAGGGCACGTCAGTTATTCTGTGGCTTTGGCTTGCTGTGATCTTCCTGAGTGGCGTTGATCGTCTTGCTGATAATCGCTGCCGTTTTAATCATGCGTTCGCAGTCCCGAAGATGGTTCTCGCCGTAGCATTTCCAGATGTAGGAAACCTGACCGCGAGGGCCGATAACCTTTTCCCGGCGTTCCGAAGTCATATGCTCGAAGTAGAGCTTGCTGACATCAGTGGGAATCGTCCATTCGCCGATAAGGCCGGTCATGAACTCCGCCAACAATTCGTTGAGCGGGTGGTTACCAAACAGAAACAACTTTATGGTTGCGATCCTGAGTTTCGTTTGAGCGTTGTAAACTTGGGCATCGCTTCTCAGCCACACACGGCGAACGGTTTTGGTCACGTTCGGTTTGGTGGGGTGCCGAATGACAACAAGGTAATAGTCGCGATCTTCACCCTTGAACGCCTTCCACCCATGCGCGAGGCAGAACCGGTAGCAGTCCTGGGTTTCATGGCCGGTATCGAGCATCGAGTTGTTTGGGTCAACGCGGTAGTCTTTCCGCTGTTGCTCCAGTTCGGCCTTGCTGCTCGCTTTTCCGTAGGCAATCAACCGGCTCTTGCCGCTCAGTGCGAAGGCCCGGACAACCCACCAATAATGTTCGCCGCCTGCCTCGCCACGATCCGCAGCCATGAACCGAATCTTTTCTTCAGGCCAAACTTCGTCGAAGTCATACTTCTGTTTCCGCGCTTCCAGGAATCCGAAATTCTGTATCACACCGAGACGATCCATCCACGGCTCGCCAAGCGTTTCCGTGATGAATGCGATCATCGGGGCGATGTTGCCCTTTCTCGCCTGTTCAACGGCTTTTAAAAACTCTTCAACGAGCTTGTCCCAATCGCAGCTTTCCCAAATGGCTTCAAATGCGGAACCGCCGAAACTTGCATGATCCTTCGGAGCGTTCGGATTGTAGTCGTGGGGGTGCATAGTGCGAAGGAGTTCATACTTCTGGTTATTCGTGTAGCGGGCACGACACTTCGGATTTTCGCACTCGAATCTGACGTGCTTTTTTACCTCTTCATAATTCCAAACCCCGTCAGGTCTCGTAATTTCCTCAATGCCGGGATTGCTCTCGTTGCTCCATCCGACGAAACCGCCGCACTCACGCGCAGTTTTCCAAATCGCGCTGACATCACGTCCAAACCGGATTGGCTGAGAATGTCCGCACTTGAGGCAATTGATGTGCGCTCTGGTCTGACTTCCCTCGTCATAGTCCGTGTGCAATTCATCGTCTTGATTTCCAGCCGTTCCGGCCGAAATTTCCAACGCGTTAGGAAATGTGCGGAGACGCTTCCTGAGAATGTCGATTGCGCCTTTTCTCCATTCCCTGCGTTCGTCGCAGTAAATGAACCGGATTGGGTCAGACTGAAGTTTCGACTTCGAGTTAGACCCGCGCAAAAGAAGATTGAACGCCTCGAACTGAATCATCATCCCGCGAGTGCGCTTCACCAGGGGAGCAACTACCTCGCAATTTTCGATGTATGGCATCAGCCGCTTTGCAACGAAGTCCCCGATATGATCCGCGTCCGCCATTACCCACATAACGTCTGACGGGTCTTCCTTCGCGTTGCGGAGAAAGTTGATAATGATTGCCGTGGTCTTGAGATACTGCGCGGAGAACATCAGCGTGACTCGCTTCATCCCCGTTTTCCGCATCGCCGCGAAAATGTATTGGATGAACGGAGTGAACTGGAGACGCCAATGACTTCCAGCAAAAGGCCCGTCCTGAACGAGAACGTGTTTTTCTGCCCAGTGTTCCGTTGGTTCGTCTGACGGAGGTTCACAGAGCCGAGAAAGGAATTCGGCGAACTCCTGCGCTTCGGCGGAGTCCATCGGGTCCAATACTTCAGGCTCTATGGTTATTCCTTCAGCCATGATGAATCGGTGAGTGATTGCCACATGGCATCGATTTCCTTTCGGACCTCTGCCGCCGCCGTTGTGGTGTCCGGTGCTAGTCGCGCCAGTGTGACAATGCGAATTATGTTCGAGTAAGAACGGCCCTTAGCTGAGAGAAGGAGTTTTCCGAAAACTTGCCGCGCCAATTGCTTTTCGATGTAGCGCTCTTTTAAAACCCCGATGGAGTGGCGAAGCTTTTCGTTCTGAAGCTCTATTTGCTCCGCTTGCAGCTTTGGCTTGTCGAGTTCGTCAACGCTATCTGATTCGTCATCGTGTCCACGCTGCTTCGCGAACGTCCTCCAGGCAACGACGCTGTATTTACCATTGGCACCGGTCCCCGGATTATCTGGAAGCTTCAGCCACCGTTGAATTGTTTTGCGTGTAACATTTAGGACATCGGCCAATTCCGTTTGTTTCTGGACCCATGCAGGCCCGACCGATCCGCCGCCCGTTCCTTCTGTAAACTGGTTTAGGAGTGTGTATTCCTGCGCCGTCAGAGTTCCGCCGTCCGACACCTTCTTTGCGAGATTGAGAATACTCCTCTCCAGTATCTTCTTCGCAGCATCTTGTGGGGACATGTCCATATGCGTTCCTAGATAGGGATTGACTGGAACGGTATATACGGATATACACTCAGGAAATGAAAACCCTGAGTATTAGACAACCGTGGGCGTCGTTGATCGTCGCCGGATTGAAAGACATTGAAAACCGAACATGGGAGACGCGCTTTCGTGGACCTCTTTTGATTCACGCCGGAAAATCTCGCCCGTCCAAAGACGAGATTGCTTCCATTGAAGAGGAATTTGACCTTTCTATAAACGTAGACGCGCTTCCATATGGCGGCATCATTGGTGCCTGTAAAGTTGTGGATTGTGTGGACACGCACAAATCACGCTGGTTTTTCGGTGACTACGGGTTCGTCCTGGCGGACGCTCGCGCCATCGATTTCGTTCCCTGCACTGGCAAGCTTGGCCTGTTCAACTTTGAATTGCCGCAAGAGCTGAGTAAGTGTCCGTCCGTCGATGTATCGGTTCTCTTCAAATCCAAACTCGTCCAGAAATTCCTTCCGATCATTGGTTGATGCAAAAATGACCACGTTGTAAAAATCAGTGTCGTCTTTACTCAAATTCGACTGGCTGAGTTTCGCGTAAGCCTCTTTTACTTTCCGCATCTGCTCTGCGAGCGCGTCCTGATGGTCTGGGTTGGCATTGCTTGGAGCCTCGCCGAAAAGCTTCATGAATTCCGCTGCATCAAAACCCGTGTTGAGCAGTTCAACATCCTCGAAGGCCAAAACCTCCTTCAGTTTTTCCAAATCCCAATCGCCGCACACCTCTGGATTGTTCAGAAGCACGTTCAATTCGCGCTCGCGCTTATCGTCTACGTCGATGACTGCGACCGTCAGACAGTAATCTGCCGTTCCTTCAAGGGCGTCGATCTGGCTGATTCGCTGGTGACCTCCAACGCCGTTCCCGCTTCGCTTATTCCAGACGAGCGGCTGGACGAGTCCAACACTCTTAAGGGTTTCGCGGAGTTTAACCTTTGCCCGCGCCGTCATATGTCGCGGGTTGTATGGCGCATTGATCCATTGGCTCCTGTGAATGTCTGCCACCGTGAACGCCTGAAACTTGGAAATCTTTCCGCTCGTTGCGGCTGAATTCTGCTTCGCTGGAGCCTTCGTCTTTTTCGTTTTCTTAGATGCCATAAAATTCTCTCCTTTTGATTGCGGCCTCCGCGTATGGAAACCATCCGAGCAGCTTCTTGAAATCGTCCGGGTATTTGTCGTGTAACCAGCAGAGGGAATCGTGATCCAATCCAACTCCGCTCGTGACAGCGCCTTCCTCGGCATCGGGCAGGGGAATGTTGTTAACCTTCAGATAGTCCAGGACATCCTTTTTCGTCCATTTGCGGATTGGATGAATGACGTGATCCCATACCGGATCGGCCCCATCACGAATGTTGGCAAAGAACTGTCGGCGAGGTAATCCGTCCGCGTCTTTCATGCCGGTCGCCATGATCGTTGTCCCGGTGACATCCATCGCGTAAGCGAATGCGCTCTTCAGGTCCAGGTCAGGAAAGCCGTCCATCACGTTGGACACGTCGCACCATCTGCCGTCCTTAATGTCCATGATCGTTCTCCAATCAGGCAACATCGCAGGCTCAACACCCCATTTTTCTTTGCAGTAGGACATCGCCTCTTCGTTGATGGACAGCCCAGGGACCGTATACATGAAGAACGCCTTAACGGATGGGAACACCTTGCGGCAGATGTCGATGACGGCGCGGGAATCCTTCCCCCCGGAATACCCAACGAGGATTTCAGGAGTGCGCTTTGCTTGCGCCTCCAATGCTTTAAAAGTGTCTTGGAATACAGATTGCATGGCTCGGTTATGCTCTCTGATAGAGGGTGAACGTCCGTGGAAACGAAAAAGCAGCGCCACTTCTGACGCTGCTTGAGACAACAAAAGGAAAACCGGGTTCAGTGGGGGAACTTAACCGCGTCCGCCGCCGCCTTTACCTTTCGATTTGCCACCTTTTTTGCCGCCGCCTTTTTTTACAGCTTTTGCCATTTGTAACTCACCGCCTTTCTTACTTAAGAGGAAACGTCAGGAGATGGGGTCCAAAACACCCCAAAAACCCATCAGAAACACCCTAGAACTAGTTTCCGATTGTTATTGACCACGGTATATACCGATATATACTCGTATCACGGTTGGATTGGGACCGATAAAAACCCGAGAGTTTTCCGAAAACTGAAAAGTCGGCGCAGAGAGGGCGGGAGCCAAATCGCAGAGTGTTCAAGACGCGATACGGCAGCCACCGCACCTCAGGACCGCGAAAAAGAACTTCATCCGGCTAAGTCCCGGATGGCGAACGGTGGGAGCAAATTAGATAGCCCACCGAGAGATTGCGAAAGCGTCACAGTGAGTTTCTGAGTTTGGACACTTAACACTCCCCCACAAATCAAAGAAGGGATGGAAAACACGGAACGACTTCGCGAAATCGGGACACCTTCAAAAAGGTGTTTCCCTCTGTCCTCTCCCGGCAAGGGGAGGGGACAGCACGGAAACATTAACTACCTACCTGAGACAATATGCCAAAAGAAATCGACGCCGCCCTAGTGCGGCTCTCCATCGGAGTATTCAGCAACTCACGCAACGATCCTGGAATTACCCAAGACGTGCGAGTGCTTCACAAACTTTCCGGCAAAGCTGGAAAGTGGATCAAATACAAGCTTCCCGAGGAAGCCCTTATGCCAATCAAGAAGTTTGCTGGCGAGTGCCGCCGCCGCCATTACGACTTAACGCTTCCGTGGGAGGATGCTTACCGTTTGCTGACTGTTGCATCACAAGCGAGCTACAACGATCAGTTCACCGGCTTCCAAAAAGAATTCAACAAACTCGTTGAAGCGTTCATCGAAGAGTATCCGAACTGGTTAGCCCAGGCGCGGATCATGCACAGCAAAACGTTCAACGCTGCCGACTATCCGACAGTGCAGGGAATGCGAGAGAGCTTCAAATTTGAGATGGAATACACACCGGTCCCTAACGCTAACCACTTCGTCAAAAGCTTCGCTGAAGAACAGGTCACGGCAATGAGCCAAGACTTAGAGGCACGCAACGAACAGCGCATTGCTGAAGCGGTCGCTGATACCTGGAACCGGATGATTGCTCCGGTGCGGGCTATGGCGGACAAGCTCTCCAGCAAGGAGGGAATTTTCCGCGACACTCTGGTTCAGAACATCAAAGACATCGTGGAACTAGTTCCTGCGCTGAACCTCACGAACAATCCGCAAATCGTTGAAGCTGCGAAGGTCATCATGGATCAGCTCGGCAGTCTGGACGTTGACACACTTCGAGATAACAAAATCGTTCGGCAGGAAGCTGCGGAGGCAGCAAAGAACCTGGTCGCTCGTTTCGGAGCCGTGGGCAAACGCAAATTCGCCGCGTAAACGTATGACACCAGCAATCGTCATAACCGTTTCGGTTATCCTTCACCTCTTGGCAGTGCTCGCCGCGCTGCTG
>JAQGOU010000029.1 GCA_028293445.1 Verrucomicrobiales bacterium
TTGCAGCACTTGGCTGCATTTCCGGCCAAAAACTAACAACAGGCTCACCCGTGTTTCCTGGTGTCAGGGGTGTTTGGCGGTGTGTTAAAATCCGTCCAACCCGACCTTTTGGCATGACCTTCTTGCCTGCGTGTTAGCACTTTTATAAAGTAATTTTCCCCGTTTATTGATCAATTCAACCTCACGTCAAATGAGCAAAACTGATTCTCGTTTCGAAAATGCGAACCAGGCGATCACATTCATTCTTGGGAGACCTTTTGGCAGATGAAGGCGCAAAAAGGAAAAATTATATTCTCACTCGGCATCGGAAACATGCGGTTTTTAGAAAACTTTCGATTGCCGATGGATTTTTCTATCTAAGCGTTCGGGTGGATGCGGGAATGAATCTGGTAGTTAAACCTTCAGTGTTTGATAACAAAATGCAGATTGTGTCATCGACTGTTGTAAAAATCTTGGAAAAGCGACGTTTCGGCATCTTTGATTATACCGTGGGCAACCCCAATTTTTTCGATTCGCCCTTTGTGCCGACACCACATTGATTAAACCGTTTGTAAAAAAGGGTTTGAGCGTAAATGCGGGGATAAAAAAACGACCTAAGAATAAAGAATTTGTTACTTAATCAGAACCAGCGTATAGCTGAGCGTTGCAGACCAACATGGCAACTATAGGCCGATGCTTATGTTTGCCAAGCGCTGCTTCGCGTGAATAGGGATATGTTTAATTCTGGGATTAAGGTTCGACCGGGCCCGGACGGTATCCATTTATTTGATCGTAATTCCGGCACGAATCTTCTGATCGAAGAAATCGCCCCGGTTGATTCAATGTGGGCAAAAGCGCCCCGTCAGGTATCAATCGCCCTTACAAACACTTGCGATCTTGCGTGCAAATATTGCTATGCCCCAAAAACCCGCGCCATATTGGATTATGATCGAATAGTTTCATGGTTACATGAACTGGACTCCAACGGGACCATTGGGGTTGGTTTTGGAGGGGGAGAACCCACCCTTTACCCGCGCTTCGCTGAAATTTGTTCGTACGCGTGCCGAAACACTGGCTTGGCAGTCACGTTTACTACGCACGGTCATCATCTCGACGCAACACTTCTCACCGCCTTGAAAGGCAACGTGCATTTTGTTCGTCTTAGCATGGATGGAATCGGATCCACTTACGAACGCCTTCGTGGCCGTTCATTCCATTCTTTTAGCCAACGAGTGCAGGCCATTAAAACGATAACACCATTTGGAATAAACTATGTTGTGAACTCAGACACTCTTCCCGACATCGATGCGGCAGCAATATTTGCGGAAAAATCCGGAGCATCTGAATTCCTGCTGCTTCCTGAACAGCCAACCAACGGCTGCGCAGGAATCACAGAATCAACCTCGCGAGGGTTGCAACAATGGGTCGAACATTACTCAGGAAGGATGCGCCTTGCGGTTAGCGAAATAGGCGCTGATGGCTTACCCACTTGCAATCCGTTTGTAAATGAGGTGGGACTGCACGCGTATATGCACATTGACGCAAATGGAGTGCTGAAACCCAACTCCTACGCTGAGCGAGGTGTTCCCATTGGGCCAACGGGAGTTTTATCCGCTCTCGCCGACCTTCGACAAAACCAGACCAGACTATGAAAACTTGGAATAGCTACGGATCCGAACATTCCGCAAATCTTGTCATGATTGGCAAGTTCAAGGATGCAAGCTCTGCCGCCAAAGCGAAGGAGGCAATCGATGAAATCACGGAATACATGACTTCCCAGGATACAGAGAAAGCGGGTCCTGACCGCTATTCCGACGACGTGATGGCCCTGCTGCGAAAGGTTGGTTTCACTAGTCCGTCCCCAGCCGAACTAGAACAGTTCGTATCGGATATCCGATCGGAGCTGAAGGGTTCACAAATTGTTATCACCACAGACGAGCCTGATATTTCAGCATTCCTGAAGCTCATGGTTGATAAGGGGGCTCGCGTAGAAGTTTATTCAGGAGCGTATCCAGAGGCCAACGGTGAGACAAAGCCTGAATCTTGATTCACACTCGCCATGATTAACTGGACTGAATTCGAAAAGCTTTCTGGAAGTGTGCAGCATAATTTTGAATTTTTATGCCGCGCGTTAATCCGATTGCTTTATGAGCGGTACGGCCAGTTTGCGGCTCTGGCAAACCAGCCAGGCGTCGAATTTCATCTTCGTCTCCAATCCGACTGCAAGCTCGGATCTGTTGGAAGATGGTATGGGTGGCAGTGTCGGTGGTACGATCTTGCGAGCGGAAAAGCTTTGGGTTTCACACGTCGAAAGAAGATCGAAGAGGCGCTAAAAAAGACAACGAAAGTTCTCCCTGAATTGACCGACTGGGTTTTGTGGACGCGGCATCCGCTGACTAAGGACGATCAAAAGTGGTTCTACGCATTGAAGACCAAGATGCGTCTCGCATTGTGGACCTCGGCGGAGGCTGAAGCATTGCTGGCCGGGGAGGCAGAGATTTTGCGCCAGACTTACTTTGGCGAATTGCTGTTAACACCCAATTCATTATCCGCTTTACATGATGTATCAGTTGCCCCAATACGGAAACGATGGCTCCCAGAGGTTCACCAAACCGTGGACGCGGAGCGCACCCTTCGTCGAATGTTAGGGGAGGCAGAATCTTGGGAGGAATTGACAGCCATAGCCGGACGTCTTCTTGCGGCGGTGTCGTCCGTAACTGATGAGCCCAGCGCATTAAAAGGAGTGCTCGCTTCCTTAACGCCCGAATTCACCGCAACCGCACGGCAATTCGCTCAAGTGCTGCGAACCGTTCACCAATTACTAAAATTGGGCGATTTGGAAACGCTACGAGTGACACTCGACACTCGACCGCGAAATATAAGTACGGAAGCAATCGCGGCGCCGCGACGTATGCGCGGAATTCGTCTTCCATGTGGATTGGTAGCGACAAACGCTCTTGCTGACCTAAAGCTCGCCCTCAAATTGCTCGATACAGTCGATGGATTCCTCGGCGTTCGTTTAATTGCTGTAATCGCGGACGCTGGTGGCGGCAAGACTCAATTGGCGGCCGGGCTCACTGCGCCGTTGCAAGATCGTCCTGCCGGCGTTTTCCTGCGAGGAAGTGAACTTCATTCGGGACGAACCATCGATAACCTAGCAGGTAATATCAAAATCAAAGGCATTCCGGTGCCAAGTATGGAGGCATTATTAGCTGCGTTGGATGCTGCAGGGCAGCGAGCACGACGTCGATTGCCGCTGGTTATTGACGGCTTAAATGAAGCTGAAGATCCAAGACAGTGGAAGCCTGCTCTCGCATCGTTAAACATTTTGCTGAAACGGTTCGCGAATGTTTTAGTCGTTTGCACAGTCCGCCCCGGGATTCGACCCGTCGCAGAGCCTGAATGGCAACCTGAATTTGTTCATGAACCACCCACGAGGTTGAGTTTCGCGCATCAGGCATTACCAGACGACGTGGAGCACGTGGAGATACCCAGTTTTCAGGGCGACACCGGGGCGGCCATCGAAAAATACTTCAAACACTTCCGAATTAATCGCGAAGATGCTGAATTGCCATACGAATTACTGAGCAATCCCTTAACATTGCGAATTTATTGTGAAGTAACAAATCCGGAAAGGAAGGTGGAAGTCGGCGTCGAGGCGATGCCCAGCTCCCTGACGGGGTTGTTCGGCAAGTACCTTGAACGCGCGATTGAACGTATTGGCGAGCTTGCGCCGAGGAATCAACGATACTACGAGCATGACATTCGAAGGGTGATTGACATAATTGGTACCGCTCTTTGGGAAGATTCGCATCGGGAATTGTCCGAACAGAAACTGCGAAAAGCAATTTCTGATGATGTTCGGCCTTGGAATGAGAGCATTATCCATCTTCTCGAACAGGAAGGCGTCATTCTTTTGATTCCTGGAGAGTCTCCGGGTGCAAGAAACATTGTTGCCGCTTATGACGCTTTGGGCGGCTACCTAATCGCGAACGCCATCTTGGCTAAACATGGCCACTCCAGTTTCGAGTCTTGGCTAAGAGAGCCAGCAACTCTTCAGGCTCTCAACAGCGATAATCCGGACTGTCATCCTTTGGCACTCGATATTTTCCGTTCTTTGGTCGGCCTTGTTCCCCGCAGAGGGCACCGGCAGTTATGGCAAATGTTGGATGAACCGCTTCGGAGTCGGGCTCTGCGGATGGCTTCAGCGCTTGAAGGCAGCTTTCTCGACGCTGCAACGGTCACGGCACTGTCTGACCATGTGCGAAAAGCCGAAGCGGGGGCACAAAGGATGTTTTTGCGTCTGTTTCACACTCGGGCTTCGGTTAGTCACCCACTTAACGCCGACTTTCTCGACACGCTGCTGCGGTCAATGTCTGTTGGAGATCGTGACCTCCATTGGACCGAATGGTTACGCCGTAATAGTAGCAGCAGCCACCGCTATGGATCTGAGCCATGGCTGGATATTTACGGTGACATTTACGGTTTGGAACAGCGTTGGAAAAATCTAGCCTTCCGAACCGCCTCGGACCGTTTGCGGGCAAAATGGTTGATGTGGTTGCTTCCTACCACCACTCGCAACTTACGCGACCGGATTACGCGTGCATTATTTTGGTTTGGACGAGGCGATCCAGCTGCGCTTTTCGAAATAACGGAACGTGCAGCCGATATTAACGATCCATACGTGTTCGAACGAATGCTTGCTGCGAGTTATGGTGTTGCAATGGCATGTCATTCCGATCCAAAGATGCCTGCTTTTAGCAAAACAGTCCTAAAAGATTTTGCCAGGAAGATTTTTGATTTGATGTTCAAAGTCGCGGCCGCCAGCCGCACGACACACGTAATTACTCGTGAATATGGAAGCCGGTTGATCGAGTTAACAGCTTTTCATAATCGAAAGTTTTTTTCTGTCGCAGAAATCGCACGCTCACGTCCCCCATTTGCAGACGGCGGTCGAATCGCATGGCAGGACATTGAATTACCGAAAGAAAAGGAAAAGTGTCATGGAGCAGAATCGCCGTTTCGCATGGATTTTGAGAACTATACACTGGGCAGACTTGCTCGAGGACGGCGAAATTATGACTTTAACGACGATAAATATCGAATGGTTCACGCTCAGGTTTTGTGGCGAGTGAAGCAACTCGGGTGGACAGCAGAAAAATTTCAAAATGTGGACCGAGTGATTGAATCGGACCGCCGCTATTCACGTAGCGATAACGATTTTTACAAAGTCGATCGTTACGGCAAAAAGTACTCTTGGATTGCCTTCTTCGAACTTAGGGGGTGGCTGCAGGATCAAGGGCTTCTAGACCGTAGGGAAGTAGACGAACGAACGTCAGATGTTGATATTGATCCGAGTTTCCCAAACCCGACTGCTGAACATTGTCTAGTTACAACTGACTTTTTGGGCCATCCGAAGCTTTCGCTTGAAAATTGGATTAAAAAGGGACCTACGCCCGATGTTGCGCCGTTTATCCGCCAAGCAATCGTTCGCGATGAGCCTGGACCTTGGATCATGCTGGACGGGATTTTTACCCAGGAAGACGAAACGCGCGGCAGGAGAATATTCACCTTCATTCGGTCTTTTGTCATATCCAAAAAGGAAGAGAAAGCGGTCGTTGAAGCATTAACGAAGCAGCCCCTTGGCGCTAGATGGTTACCGGAGAAACCAGAAAGTATTTACACTTTCGCAGGCGAAATGCCGTGGTGCACTACGCTTTTGAGAAACGAACCTGAGGAGTTGCGTTTCGTGGTTAACGAAAAAAAGGTTAAAGTTAAACGGAAACGGCCAGCCTTTTTCTTGGATGGGAAGCCGATCAATATCACAGGCATCGATCTTTTACGATTGAAAGGGTTTGGAGTGCCAATTTCCAATAAGGATACTGGGGTGCCATTGGCCGATAGCGATTTGAAACGTTTGGTCCGCCAAGACGTTCTCCATGAAGTTGAAGAGATACAGCAGGAATTCAGAACGTTTCGGACTATTATTCCGGTTCGTGACCTAGGATTCGAGGGGCGAGGTGTTGACGACAAGCCGATCCACGGGATCACTTTAGCAAAGCAGTTCGCACAAGCATGCGGCCTAGTGCATCTACCTCAAACCCACGATCTTCAATCAAAGGATGGCAAACGAGCCACCTATGGAATTGCGTTCCGTGAAAGTAGTTCAAAAAACAGCGAACGCTTCTTTTTCATTCGGGAGGAAGTTTTGTGGACATACCTAAAGAAGCAAAATTTATCCTTGGTTTGGGCAATTTGGGGAGAGCGCGAATTGTCTTACGAACAATTGGAGCGAGCGCGTCCGGGTGGCGATCTCGATGGATCATCACATGGCAACTTCCAAACTATAATTCCATTCAAGTGAAATGAAGTCATGAGTGAATCCCCGGCGGTTTTTTATTCTTGGCAGAGCGATTCGCCCAACAATCTGAATCGCTGGTTTATCCGAGATGCACTAAAAAGTGCGATCAAACAGCTTGGTATCCAAGGAGAGCAGGCATTGCGACTTGACCATGATACAAAAGATGAAACAGGAACACCGGATATCCCATATGTCATTTGTGAAAAAATTTCGTCGTCGGCAATCATGGTCGCCGACGTGACATTGGTTGGAAGCACTTCGGCAGGCAAAAAGTTGCCGAATCCAAATGTTATGGTCGAGCTTGGATATGGTGCTCACTGCTTGAATTGGGAACGCATCATTTTAGTAATGAACTCA
The DNA here is from genome assembly GCA_028293445.1 of Verrucomicrobiales bacterium. Taxonomy (GTDB): domain Bacteria; phylum Verrucomicrobiota; class Verrucomicrobiia; order Limisphaerales; family JACDHS01; genus CBHWET01. Next base: position 6,698 of record JAQGOU010000029.1, read on the forward strand.
GATTTCGGACCGCCCGATGAACTGCCTTTCGATCTGCGGCATCGCCGTTTCCCAATATGTTATCGATTGGATGCTTCGAAAGACGGAAAGGTCGACATTCAGAAAAGTCTTACTCAGGAGCTTTGCGGCGCGATTTCAGACCGCCTTACGCGAGATCATGCGCAGGCGGCGCGGTTGGTTCGCAAACTCGATAGCAGAGTGATAAAATTCTTACGTCTGGCATCGCTGAAAAAAGCGCCTTTTTTCTCTGACGACGCGGGGAGATTTGAACACGAAATCAGCCGGTTGTTAGACACCGGTATTGTTTTTACTGATCACAATCCTGCAACTGGGGCTTACGCGTATCACTGGACCTATGTTGGGTCACTCGCGCGCAATCTTTGTCACGCGGCGGCGGCTTAGCTGAAATAAAACAGGATGCACCATCTGACACGAAAGGACTGCCCCATGAAATTTTATTATCACGAAGGCTACGGTTGCCCACATTGTCTAAACGGCGGATATATAAGTAGGTGGGATCATCGTCGTCTTCTGCAGGTTGGAATCGTTTAATAAACCAAAACCATCGCCACGGAAGACTCGACAGACTGGACGTTGCGCTCCGATTTGGAGGTGCTCGGCTTGGGAAGGTTTACGTCAGCTACACCGGCCAACAGCTTTCGAAGCAGCTTCACTTTGATTGCGTAGTTTACGTTCTGAGGAAGGCTGCCGGACCGCCGCAGCATTGCAAGGTCATTCAATCTCGCCACAACAATCCCAATTACGGTGCCGCTATCGTCTAACAAAGGCCCACCAGAATTCCCTGGCTGGACTTGAACACTAATCTGGTAGTGGTCTGGGTCGTCACGTATTCCGGCCAAACTGCTAATCTTCCCGTCAGTGTACTTCGGCTCCAGTCCCTGCAATTCGATGTTTGGAAAGCCGATCGTGAACGCGGATTGCCCAAGTTTCGCATCATCTGTGGCGGAGAGAACCAAAGGAGTGAACTTTCCAGTCACCTTCAACAACGCAAGGTCTGCGTCCTTATCGATTTCAATCACCTTTGCAGTGAAAACGTTCCCTCGCATCTTCACCTTCACCGAACTTGCGTCCTCCACCACGTGATGGTTTGTGATCAAATAGCCATCTTCAGTCACAAAAAATCCGGAACCAGTGGCCTTGAGTTTGTCGCTTTGGGGAAGACTCGAAACCACATCCACCGCTGGCTCACCATGTAATGGCATTGGCGCAGAGGCCATGTTGCCTTTGATCATCTGCTCAGGAATCTCCTTTTGCGTGCAGACACGCCCACAGTCATAGGCGCGGACGGTCCTCTGATCTCCTGCTTTGTTAATATAGCTATACGATCCCGATGCTTTGGCAAGAAACGTAATCTGGTCACGATCGCCGATGGTGGAAGGAAGCCTTCGCACGAAGATGACGTTTAAGGAATACGGATTGTTCGACTCTGATTCGATTAAAGACCCTTCCCGCGTAATCTGAAAAACCTTCATATTCGAGAACTTCACCCACTCTGGCTGAGCTTTTCGGAGATCATAAACCGTCCCATCGACTTCTCTGAAAAGGCCTAATGACTCGGCCCGCGCGAAATTCTCGGCTGCGTCGATTTTGATGCCCCATGAGGCCAAAAATTCGGGTGGAAGTTTATCAACTACAAAGGAAGTACCGCCATCTGGGTACATCACCAACACTTTTCCACCGTTGCTGAGACGGACGGCTTTGATGTCCTTTAACTCCTTTCCGTCGATGTTTAAATCAGTGATGTGCTCTTGCGCAATGGCGATAAAACAGATTAGCACAGCAAACATGACGAGAAACCGTTTCATGGCAGAAGTTGTATCGGGTCAGCGTCGTTCCTACAACTGTTTCCGACTCCGCTGCACATTAAATCGCAAGACCAAAGGCCAAAGCGACATTCTAACTGGCCAGGATCTCCTAAACGTCGCCAATAATTGAAAAACGGCAACATAATCCTTGAAACTTCCAGCCGGCGGTGCTGAATACAGACATTCACGGAATGGATTGTTTTGAATAAGTCCGACACTAACCAGTACGTGGGAAAACCAAAAGCAGTGTGGCTGCTCCTTATAAATTGCATGCCGCATTAATAGGGTAATTATGGAATCCGCTCACCAACCGAACAAAATGCCTCTACCGGATGGAGTAATTCAACTTTCCATTGAGCCACCTTTGACCCTAAATGGAAGACGATTAAGTGCAGATGAACTGGCCCAGTGGGCTATTTTCAACGAAGCTTTTCCACTATATGTTGTCAGTGACAAGGTGGCAGATAGCACAACAGCAGATCTTCCACCTGCCTCAAACGTAGCTTGGTGCTCTCTCTACTCTCTAGCGCTTTATTTCATGTCCAACGTTACGGAAGGCAATGTCCCTGGAAAGACTGTCGAATCTCCGGCACGAGTAGAGTGGCTTGAATGGCAGGATTTAATAAGTGAGTACTGGAAATACAGAGATATTCGACTTCAAGCATTTAG
>JAQGOU010000041.1 GCA_028293445.1 Verrucomicrobiales bacterium
GTGTTACCGCTGCATCCTTCGCTTGAAGCGCATTTGAATGAATTAGCATCCGTTGATAAGGCGCAGGTCTATCTCTCTTCGTCCCTCGCGGAAAAACGAATTGGCGGCAAAACGGGACTGAGCGAAACATTTAAAAAAATCATGAATCGGGCGGGAATTGACTGTCAGACTGCCGAAGGCAACGGAAGCAAAAGATTTAGCGCCCTTTCGTTTCATTCCTTTCGTCACAAATTCATTTCCACTCTGGCAAACAACAACACACCGACGGATGTCCGAATGCAATTGGTTGGACATAGCTCCGAAGAGATTCACGGCAACTATACCCATTTGGCGTTGCAAACCTTAAAAAAGGAAATCATGAAAATTCCCTCACTGTCATGAGTTGCCTATCTGAAATAACTCACGGCACGAAATACGATCCGCACGTCATCTGCTTCCGTTATTGCGATCTGAGCGCCTTCCCATTCAATGATAGGGGAAAGGGAAAGGTCATATTCGGCGTTCTGTTCTGAGGTGTTGGAGTCTCCACTTGAACGGCTTCGATAAGTGAATTTCAACTTATTCTCGTTTCTTCCATTATAGATCAGCTTCTTTTCTCCGCCTACTGCGAGTCGCCGACTGGTTGTTCTCGAAAAAGCAAAATCTTTTGGAAGTTTTGCATTGTGAAATTCATATCCAATCTGAGTGTAAATTCTCGCTTCTTTTTTTGGGTCATTCGGAATGACGATCGAACCAAAGCCTTTGATACCGGCCCATGTTATTGGCTGGGAAGCTGAATACACGGTGCCGAAGGAATTCTTTGTTTCAGCGACGAAAATCCCAGGTTCAGCCGTTATCGCATTTCCCATAGTGGTAACGACTTTTATGGAACTCCGGATTTCTATTGCATCACGCTCCTCATATTCGGCGCGGCTCACCAACGTCTCACCAACTCGACAGGTCACCAACTCGTTTAAATTTGGCGTATTAACTACCGCACGAGATGGAGTCACTGGAAATGATTTGCATCCGGTAAATGCGATGATCAAAACGAGGGGGAAAACAATGCGGAAATGTTTCCGATAAGAAGCGCAATTCATGATGTTCGATTGCGGCTTTCACGGTTGGAATAAAAAAGGGCGCGAACCCAATGCGCACCCTCACTGAGGCACCGCGAAGCGCCTTTGCAAAAGATGACATCGAGCCGCGCCGATTGGCGCGTGCTCTACGTCGGGTCTTTGCATGGGAAAATTCGCGGTTTTCAGTGAGACCTAGCCGTAGCTACGCAAAATTAAATTATTTTTGTGTTACATATTCACTTTCAAAAGCACTGTTGATTTGAGGGGCCTATTTGGCAAGTTTTTCCTAACAGGGAGTTTTTGCCGACCCGACAATATTGTGCCAACGCGAGCGTCCGCACGCACTGCTCTAGCTATCTACAAGGCGATTTTCCAAACCGTATCGTTTTCAGTGCTAAAAAACTCTTTTTGCCTTGGATGTTTTGGCAAAAGCTCAGTCAAAGGTCTCATTGTGAATCAAAAGGGCATCGTCGCGCTTTGCGTTGGCTTTTATCAAAAATATATAGCTTAACAGCCGGGCTTTTAAGGCCCCAAGGCAAGCAACTCGCAACATTCACACTCAGGAGGCAAGGAAATCGCTTGCAGGGCATTTAGAATGCGAAATCCGGCGCTTCTAGGCTACATATTGAAGGCGCATTTACGCTTACTACATTTCACCGCACTAAAGAGAGCCGAAAAACCGTGAAATAATGGGACGCTTCGCTATTCTCCCGAAATCCTATGAGCGAATTTAAATACTACCTCAAACCGCTTTCAGCATTCGAGATGATGAAACGTCTTGCGGCTATGATCGCATCGGTTTCGCCCGAACGCTTAATTACAAATGTTTCAATCTACACGAATGTAGGAACAGTTGATTTTCTCGACGGTAAGCCATGCCTTGGAAACCAACTCGAAAACAACGCACCATTCGTAGCTGCGCTTGAGTCGCTTGCCGTGCGGCCTTACGTCGAATTGCGTTCAGCCACCATCAATACAAAAGATGGCTACCAAATCGCGGTTCACGGAGACGAAGATTTCCATATAAAGATCACAACGGATAGTTCAAGAGATACCTTCAAACAACTGTCACCTGTTTCCGATGCTTTGGCTAAGAACTTTAATCTACTTCGCCAACAGGAATTCGAAGAGAGCAAATTCCCCGAACAAGAAAGCCGCCTTTTAAAGACGACGCAAACGATCCTCCTCGATTTCTCCAGTCAGGCAGCTCATTTAAGTCAACTTTCAGCTGGGAATACTGAGCGGATGAGTGACCTGCTGATAAAAAAGACGGAAGAACTGGATGCGGCATACAACAAACGGCGTCTGGATTTAGACGCTGACCATAAGCAACGCGAGGAGAAACTAGGAAAACAAGAAGAACTTTTTAGTTTAGAAAAAAAGAAATTCGATGCTCGCGAGAACACTGTGGTTAGACGCGATTTATTAAGCAGAATCGAAGCAATAATAGAAAAGCAAAAAAGTATTGAAATTTCTGACGCTACCATAAAGAAACGAGAACCAATTCATCGCTTCTGTCAGTTTGCAATGTTAGTTGCAGTCGCGATGGCGGCGGTGTTCGGTTACAAAGTTTTTACTGATTCTGTTTTTGATTGGCACCATCTCCTTCCGTTTTCCACAGGAACAATTTTGTTTGTTTCAACAGGAATTTTCTACATTCGATGGAACGATCAGTGGTTCAAAGATCACGCACACGCGGAATTTCAAAATCGCAAGTTTTACACTGACATCTTGCGAGCCAGTTGGATTGCCGAACTCCTGTTTGAATGGAAAGAAAAAAAAGAGGTTCCGTTTCCTGATACTCTTATTTCGAGCTACACCAGCAACCTATTCGTGGACACCGTTTCCGACGCTCGAACACCTCACCCATTCGACGATTTAAGTTCTGCGATGAAAGACATCACCAAGTTGAAAGTCGGAAAGGGAAGCGTCGAAATTGAAAAGCCAACACTTCGAAAACCGTAACGACTCAAATTTGTTCCGAGCCTTACAAAAATCGCCGAGAAAAGTGTCGAAGGACGACAGCTTTTGAAATGTCGATCCATTTTAAGGCACGCTAGGTGGTCATCGGCTCACTTTGCTGGCAGAATATAGGCATAGACAGTTGCTCTGCCCCTGCGTTTTTGGGCTCGTTTGCACCCGCGTTTTTTTATCCTTAGAATGTTCACATTTACGAACTCCTGAATAATCCTGTAAGCTTGCATATCACTTTTTAAATTCATTCGTGCAGCGAGCGCGTTAGCCGAAAGAAAGAAACGTCGTGGGGTTTTACTGGAGAGCGCTAAATCGCGACAGATTCTAAATGCATCTTCTTCTTTGGAATCCATTTCTTTATATGCATCAATCTCTTCTGGGCACAATCCGGCTAAATATTTGTTGTTTTGACGTAGCCACCGCGCGAGCAGTCCGGCTCTATGGATGCGAATCTGATACGCATTTCCAAATGCGCTCATAAGTGTAAAAAAGACATCGCGAGTTGTTACACAATACATTTTAGAGACAATCAGATTTAGAAATTCGTCAATATTGGAGGAATGCAACGCCCAGATCGGCTCAATGACACTCTCAAATATTTGCGTCAAATGCGGGTGCATGCTGCTTAGGGCTGCCTTACCTTGGTGAAGAGAACGCAACTTGGAAGCGACCGAGGACTTGTGATTTACAACGCGAGAACTCTTGAGTTTCATAATGCAATCAATGTTATGCAGGGTGCAGAAGTGCAGCGGGATGTTATGCAGGATTCAGTATTTGAAGGGTGTAAGGCAGGTCAACAGTTTCAGTTTAGTGCTAAACTAAAGATTCAAATTGAGCACTGCCTCACAGCTTCTTGAATTCGCCTCCTTTTAAGTTCGGAAGCGGAACTTAATCTTCCCGTTTCTACGAACTATCATTGCCGGAGTTTTGCTTGGCGCAATTTGCGAACGAATATGCGCAAGCAAGCTGTCCAAATAGATAAGGCGAGTTCCACGCGATTGCGTGCGCGTTTTCAGTGAAACGCTTTTAACAGGTGGTTTGAAACCGTTGAATTTGCATGGCAAAATTAGCTGATTCAGTTTGGAACGCGATAGACCTGTCCAGCGGCACCGTTGGCCCGTTTCAGGCAGTCGCACAGTTGCGGGTAAAAGAACTGCATTTGTTTCGGATGTCACACTGTTCTCGTTTGATGCTTCATTCATAATTTTTCTTTTGTTTTGCGCTATGTCGGCACAATTCATTTCTAATGGAAGCGGACGAAGTGTGAAAAATAAGGAGAAGTGGTGGACCTGAAGGGATTCGAACCCTCAACACAGGGTTTATATGAATTCACAGTTTCCAATGAACTCATTAAACCCCTGCTCTACCGTTGAGCTACAGGCCCGATTCCTATTCTCCACAGGTTTAACTTTTTTTCAAGTCAAAAGGGGTAGGACATCGGTGAACATCATTGCATTTCGCTGCGACAGGTAGCACTAAATGGTAGCACTTTTCCAAAAACAGCAACAGAAAACCGACAGAAGCATTGATTCTATTGACTATAAATGAAGTGGAGCGGGTGAAGGGAATCGAACCCTCGTCTCAGCCTTGGGAAGGCCACATTCTACCATTGAACCACACCCGCATCGCTTGGGTTATTTCTAGCAGCGAAATCTTGCGACGGCAAGCGTCACGATTTATTTCAGCCGACGATAGGTCTTGTGAATCGCCGCTTGGTCGGTCGGCTTGATTAATATCTCGTCAATGTTCACGTGCGGTGGACGGCTGGCCACCCACAGAATCGCTTCGGCAACGTCATCGGCCACGAGAGGGATTGTCCCTTGATAAACTTTCTTCGCACGCTCTTCATCGCCTTTAAAACGAACCACGGAAAATTCTGTCTCGGCTAAACCCGGGTCCACCGAACTGACGCGAATGCCGGTGCCGTTCAATTCCAGCCGCAACGACTGCGTAATTTTTCTTTCGCCTGCTTTCGCCGCGCAATAAACCGCGCCTCCTTCATAGGGCACACGTCCGGCGAGTGAACCGATATTAATGATCGTGCTGCCCGGATTCTTCAGCATCAACGGCAACGCCGCTCGTGTCATGCGCAACACGCCGAGCACGTTGGTTTGCAGCATCGTTTCCCAATCGTCATCTTTACCGGTGGCCACGGTGTCGAGACCGAGTGCACCGCCGGCATTGTTGATGAGCACATCGAGCATCGCGGACGGGCCGATCTTCTCGCGCGCCCAGGCCACGAAAGTTTCGACGCTCGCCGTTTTGGAAACATCGAGCACATGCACGTGCGCTTCCCCTGCCCCGGCTTGAAGCGCGGCATTGGCGGTCGCTTGTAATTTGTCGAGACGGCGGGCGCCGAGGAGTAACTTTGATTTTTGCTTCGCAAAGCCGAGCGCTGTCGCCGCGCCAAAGCCGCTGGAAGCACCGGTGATTAATACCCACTTATCAGCCAATTGAGACATAGCCAGAGCATTGAGAAATCGGTTTACGGAGGCGAGAGTTTTTTCGGGGCCACGTTGGTCTTATCGAGAGAGAACGCCAAGTTACTCCAAAAGGCTCTTCGATCCTGAGGCAAATACAAACCTTGGCCGGACGAAGGCGGATCGATTGGATTCACACGCAAGGTTCGGATCGGAATCGCATTCAAGACTCCAGGGGGATGAGGAGGTAACCGACGGCCCTCCCCAATTAGAGGACTTACCGGCGGAACGGGAGTCAGAGAGCCGATCCGGGGCGGGATAGGAAACCTCGCGTACGGATGCAATCTAGGCGGCTGCACTTCGCGTTTCCATATTGGTCTAACAAATTGGGGTGGCGAGTTCCCCTGCGGCCCGTTTGTCGTTCCGAGTGGTTGTGCAGAGTGGGATGGTTCCAACTTGAAAACCCACGTTTCTGAATTCGTAATCCAATCGCCCCCCAGACTTGGAATGCTCAACGGAAATGGAAACCCATTTCGGTATACCAAACAAAAAGGGCTTTCCGCGCGAACCTGATAGATCCCGGAGGGAAGCTCCAGCGTCGTGGACTGATTCGGCTGAATCGTCCGCTCGACAAAGTTAGTCGGCGTCGGCTCTCCTTCCAGTCTAAGTCGAGATAACCTGCCATATCCAACCATCAGCGAAAGTCCTTGATTGCCCTGATTGGTGACAGTGATTGCTACTTTCGGCGGTTCAATCGGTTTATCTCCCGCGAAAACGCCACAAACTCCCACAAGCAGGACGAGCGCGACCCGTATCGATGAAAATCGGAACATACTTTAATTCTCCCGCGATTCATACAAGAGCTCACGATCTTACTTCGGAAACAACTCTTTTATACGCTCACGTGCTTCCGGACTACACCGCAGCAAACTTTTCTTCCCTCAGGATGCCTTATAAGGCCGACCAAAGCTCTCGGACAAAAAAAAGCCGCCCGGTTTCCCGGGCGGCCTTGTGGCCGTGCGCTAGCACTTGTCTATTGGCTATTGCTCATCGGCTATGCGCCGCAGGCGCTTAGTGAGTCGCAATATGCATCACTTCCGAGCGCGCACCTTCACCGCCGTTGTTCACGGCCGTGACGACGACATCGATCGACGCATTCGCAGGCAGGTTCTCGATCGTGAAATCAAGATCTGCTGGCGAACCGATCGCGCGATAATCCGCATCCACACCGATCACCCGGATATACACACGGTAATAACTCGCGCGCACAGACGCCTCCCACTTCGTTGCTGCCGCCGTCGGTCCAATCAACGTTACCTTCAGTCCCGTGACCTGGTCCGGCGTTTCGTCCGCACCGGGCTTATAGAAGCCGAAATTGCCCCAGCGTTCGTCGAGCGGATCCAGCTGCAAACGCAGTTCCTGGTAAACACCGCTGATGCGCTTGCGCAACGTCTCGAACTTCTCATCGCGCACATTCATCAACGTGCTGATCGTTACGTCCTGTGCCACAATGGCATTTTGCGCTGCCAACAAGGCAGTCAGCAATGTCTGCGCACGGGCCGCAGTCACCAGCGTGCCCACCTCCTGCGTGGGATTGGCCGTCAGATGCGCAATGATTGCCTGCAACATGCGCTTGAGCTCTTCAATCCCTTCCGGCACTTGCAGCGAACCCTGAAAACCCAGCGCTGTAAACAGCTCCGAGTATTCATTGCCCCAGTTCAGTTTGGACACATCGCGTGTTGCGCGGATCTGCCCCTGCACCTCCTTGAGCACTGCGAGCAAGGCGTTGCGAAGGGTCGCCTTGATTTGTTTTGCTTGTTCATGGTTTCCGCACGCCATGATTTGGTTCACCAGGTCTGTATTAATATCAGCCGTCGCATTGTGCGGCAGGCTGACACCGGCACCGACCTGCGTGATGCCGCCCAGGATCAATTCAACAGCATCTGTTGCCGCTGCGACCGTGAATATTTGTTTCTGTTTCATATGTTTTACTTTCTCTTTAACTGTTTACCGGTCTTCCGACATCCGACTTCAGTTCTTTGACCTCTGCCTTCCGTCTTCCGAGTTTTGGTTGCCTCAAACTTTGAACTTTAAACTTCAAACTTTGAACCAGCCGATACGAAGCACATCGCTGTCGGCCCAAACGTTTTGTTCGTAACCCGCGACTGGGTTGGGTTTCTTAGGTCCACTCCGGTCTTCGTCTGTTCGCTTGAAAACTCGTTTCAATCGAACGAGGAATGTTTTCACAAATTATTTACGTTCTCATAAGGGCAAACGAATGGGGACATTCGTCTGCCCACCCTCAGACCCCTGCTGCCATTGATTAAAGTGCTGAAAAAGATTTTCTATTTTTGGGGCAAAAAACGGGAGTTTTAGACACGAATTACACAGATCAACACGAATTTTTCCGAAACGGAGGAGCAAAAAACGAAGAGAAGGCGGAAATGAACCACGGAGTACGCGAAATCCTCTTTTCTCTTAGGAGACGAGGTGACGAGTCTCAACTTTCCTCGGTTTTCAGCAGCCAAGTTAGAGTCTCGTTACCTCGTCTCCTACTTTTTCAACAGGTTTTCGAGTATTTCGCGGTTAAACATCCATTCCCCGCGTCAATCGTAAATGGCCCATCGCAAATTTCTTGTCTTTCTCCCCCCGCTCTCTTTACTTCCCGCCCATGAGAAAAGGACTCAAGGCGGAAAAATGGCAAATTAAACAACTCACCTTCAACCGACACAAAACTGTCGATGTTCTCATCGACCGCATCTGTCATCACCTCACCACGCATGGTGTAGAGGTCGATAAAGAAGCGCTGACGATCCTGCGCCAGTGGCTGCTGGTACCGTATTCAATGTGGGATATTGACCTGAAGGGCATGGGCCAGGAGGTCTGTTACCAGATCGAGACAATCAAGAAAATCGACGACGAACTCCTCGCGATCGTGAACAACCTGCGCAAACTCCCAGGACGCAAGGCCCAGGAGGTCGTGGCGCAAGTGGAGAAACGGATGTTCGCGGGCGATTACGATTTCTGCCACACCCAACATGCCCGGAATAAGTTCGCACTCTACGAAATAGAGCAGCTCGACGACCCCGAATGGCACACCGCCTGGAAAGAGTTCACCGACCGTTACGACGTGACGAAGAGATATTAGAATGGCCTGCTCCGCCGGACGCTCGTCTGCGAACGCAACGTTCGCCAGAAAACCTGGTATTACAACGGTGGCGACGCCGACCGTAACTTTCAATTGGCGGTAGACGCGCTGTGCGCACGATTTTGCCTGTACGGCATTGAGAACGGGGCTCCTCTCCTCATTAAACTCTCCGTGAACCCGACTTCCCAGGGGACGATGATGTTTATCCCGCGCTACTGGAGTTTTGATAACAAGCGCGACATCCTCTGGCGGGCCGTGACCGACCTGCAGAAAGCCCACGCGCCGGAACGTCAGCGCACCGACAAGCTGGAACTGCAGGCCCATAAACTGGAATGCCAGAAAAACGCCATCCGTTTAAAGCGCGAAGCCGAAGCCAAGGGATTGCAGGGCCGGGAGAAACACGAATACATGTGCCAGGGCCTCAGTCTCTCCAAGCAAACCGACGAACGCACCCCACGCCGCTGGGCCGAAGAGGCGGAGAAGTTGGGATTATAATTAGCCGCCTGCCCCAGTGCCGTAGGCACAACCGAGACTAGCCCGGCGTTTCAACGCTGGGTTTGATCGAGGACGGAATCAGTTCCGTAGGAACGGCTGACTAACTGGGACAATCACCCACCCGTCTCAGCCGTGGCTTCGGGAACGGGCGGGGAGAATTGCGGATTGATTTCCTTCCAGAAAAACTGAAGCAGAATGGCCCGAATACAGAGTGCTTCGGTGGAGCGGTAACTGTTTTGTCGCCGATAGCCGGGAAGCAATTTTTTGACGATGAAGTTGAAATCGTATTCCGGCAGCGAGGCGTGGATCGTGAATTCCCGATGGAGAAGCTCCCATAACTTCACACTCTCTGGAAAACCATAAGCAAAGATATCCGTCTTCATGTCCCAACTGCCATCGGCCTTCGCGATTTCATTTTCCGCGGTATTGTCATACCAACGGGTAGAGCCATCATCGAACAGGTTCATATCGAAAAACCGGTCACCAAATCGGAAGCAGGCGCAGAAAATATCTTTTTTGGGTTTGGGAACCGGATCCATAGGAACTGTTTATCTCGCGCGTTACTGTAGCGAAACGATGATCGCTGGATCAACCACTTTGCTCACAGGCACGAGCGGAGTGAGTTTCATTCTTAATTCTTGTGTAAATACTACGGACTGGCCCCGGACTGGCCCCTTTTCGCATCGCTGGCGAACTTCTTCTCCAACGCACCGAGCAAACTCTTTCCAGGCGATCAGTCTGCCTCTTGCTACTTGCCTTCCTTCTCCGCGCGCAACTTCTCGATGGCGGCGCGGACTTCGGCTTCCCAAGGGAAAGGTTCGTCCTTGGTAGGGTCGTAAGGCGGAAGTTTGGGAATGGGGACGTTCATCTGCTGGAGCAGTTCGGTAGTCTTGGTGAGTTCGTAGCGTTGGACATACGGCTCGCCGTCGGCCCAGGCCCAGCGGTAAGCGGCGAGGGCGTGGTACTTCGCCCGCTCGGGGTCACCGAGGACGAGCCAGAGCTGGGCCAGGCGCCGATGCGCGGGGTTGCACAGTTGGGCCAGTCTTTCGGCTTCGTGGCGGGATTCGGCAAGCTCACCCGGGTGCGAAGGGTCGGCGGGCTGGCGGAGGTGGTGCTTGGCCAGGGCGAGGCCGGTCTCGGAATCCGCATCCGTGAGGCTGCGCTCGCGGGCCAGACGCGCGGCTTCCTGGTAACTCGCCGCCGCCAGTGCCCACTCGCCCTGCTCCAGCCGCCAGTTGCCACGCAGACGGTGGCCCCATCGAATGAAGGAGCGGTCTTTGCCTTCCGCCGCGAGACTCTCAGCTTTAGCGAGCTGCTCCTCTTGCAATGTTCCCTGATTAAACTGAAAATCAGCGTAGAGCAACTCTGCATATCCGGGCCTATAAATCTCTCGCGACCAATTTCGCCCCATGGGGTCGATGACTGCCCATGTGGCAGCAGCATCGACCCATTGGCCCGAATCCGACTGATGAGAAAAAGCCGCGAGTCGAGCCTTGAAGATGTCCTGCTGGCTCTCAATCAAGGTGGCAAGCTCCAAGGAGAGTGCTGTCACACGGAGTGCTTGGGCACCTGTCAGGCCTGCCGAGATGTTATAGAGAATCCCCGCCGCGTTGCCCCAATCTTCTGCTTCAAGGAGGGCTCGCACTATCGCACCATTAGCAGCGAAGGCGGCACTGCGTTCCCCGAATCGGGTTAAGGCCGACTCAGCATGATTCGCCAGGACAGCCCCATCGAATGCTTGCATCTCCTTCGGAAGTTCGCCCCACCCAGAGGGAAAGAAGGGCCGCAGCAGAGACAAGGTTTCCGCATAGGCTTCAAGGTTTATCAATAGCGTGTGAGCCAACTCCCCCATGTAGGCATCCGCCGCCTGCTGGAAATGGCCGAGCTTGAGTAGTGTGCGCACGACATGCAGGCCGCTCCGCACATCTTCCATCGTCTCCGCTTCTTCATAGGGGCGGTGGGGCTGCGCGTTGAAGTAGTCCACCACCCGTTGGCCGTGACGTTCGCGGTCCGCTGCCGCCATCCCGCTCGAGGCCACGCCGCGAACCACGGGGTGGAGGTCATACTTCCGCTCGCGGCCATCCCATTGCAACAGGCCTCGCTGCTCTAGGTCGGTGACGGTGGCCTCCAGCTTCTTCGTGGCCGAGCGGAACTCCGCCGACTCTAGCCGGGCTTGCACCGCCATTTCATAATTCTCCCAAGGTGCGACGTCCGCTTCGTATTGTTTCTGCCGCTCGGCTTTCTCTTCGTCGGACAACATTCCCCAAATCCATTGCAATTCTTTTTCCGGCGGCTCCGGCTTTTCTACTTCCTCCGGCTCCGGTGGCAGGTGGGGATTGAAGGCCTTGAGCGTCTCGTAGTCCACGGAGTCGGTGAGCAGCGCGAGGGTGGAGAGGAGCGCCTGGCTCGCGGGCGGCAGGGAATCCAGCGCGGCGCGGAGGATGTGGTTTCGCCGCTGGGTGAGGTCAAGGCTGGCGAGGTCGAGCACGGCCCCAGCCTGCGGGTCGGCCACCCAGGCGTCGAAGTTGCCGCGGTCGGGCAGGTAGTTGACGATGAGGCCGCCAAGGGTGCCGATGACGAGCGGGTGGTTGTCGCAGTTGGCCGTGAGGTAACTCTGGATGGCGGCGCTGTCGCCGGTGATGCCGCCCGCGGAATCGTCCCGGACGCCGCAGGAGCGCAGGAGCTTCTCTGCATCCGGCGGGCGCAGGCCGGGGAGGGTGATGCGCTTCGCGCCGGTGATGGGCTGGCCGGAGGGATTCAGCAGCACGCGCGGAGTGAGCCGGGAGCTGACGAGAATCTTCGACGGCGCGGCGGCGGCGAGGGCGCGGAGCAGGTCGTTGTCCTCGTCGCGGATGACGTCGCAGGGGTTGCGGTTGGCGATCTTGTCGGTGGGGGCGTTCGCCTCTTCGTCGGGAACTTCGTCGGCATCAATGCGATGGTAGGCGACGAGGACGCGCTCGAGTCCATCAAGGATGAGTAGCCAGGGCCGGGCATGGAGTTGGGCGAGGAGGTCCGTCGTCAAAATTGCGGTTTTCATCTTCGCAAACTGCTCCAGCGGCTGCCCCGTCATGTAGGCCAGTGCATGTCGGCAGAAGTCCGCCATGAGGGCGCCCCGCTCATAGAACGAATACCAGAAACGTCCGGCCCACGCGTGTTCTCCGGCACGACCCTTCGTGGCGTGCCAAATGGTCCACTCCCACGCGAGCATGCTCTTGCCATTGCCGCCGATGGCTTCGAAAAGGAGGAGATTCGTGGGGTCGGCGGGCGCGGCCCAGTCGTTCAATGCCTGAAGCTCCGCATCGCGACCGACAAATTTGTGCGAGCTGATGTAGTCCGGCTCGGCGTAGAACGCGGGGGGATGGGGGATGAGAACCGAGGGCGCGACTTTTTGCTTGGTTGGGCCTTCAGGTACCGCGGCGTCGGCTTTGGCTGTGAATATGCTGACCTTGCTGAGATCCTCATCGTCCTTGATGATCCAGTCGCTGCCATTTTCGGATTGAAGGACATCGGCCACAAAACGTGGCGGCTTCTTGTTGGGGGCGTAGTGCCGACAGTATCTCGTGAAACCGTCCCGCTTTATGGAAACAATCTGATATTGATTCGGGACATCGGTCGGGACGGGAGATTTGTCTCCGCCCGTTTTTAGCGAAGCACTGCCTGTGGAATAGACACGGACCTTTGAGTCGAGCATGTCGGCCTTGGCTTCGTGCGTGTGGCCATGCACGAGGAGATGCAGATGGTCCCCGAGCAAGCCTCCAAGGAGATCGGCATCGCGGAGGTTTTCGTCGTCATGTCGACAACCGCGAATGGCGTTGTGGTGAACGGCTCCGATCCGCAGCCAGCCGTCAAATCGCTCTTCGGCAAGACGCTGCTTGAACCACTGGAGTTGCGGTTCGGTGCAGAGGCCGTGATGGCCTTTGTCCGGCAGGTCGTCGCCATTCACCGCAGCATCGTGGCCTTCATCCATGGTGGAATTCAGCCCCGCGACGACGACGCGAAGGTCTTCGTGGATGAAAAGGGACCAAGGTTCGCTTTCAGAGAACGAGACCCTGGGAACTCCTCCATAGAACTTGTCGAATGCGGCCTTGAATGGCTTCCACTTCGGGAACCAAGGGAAGACAGGTTTGACGCCATTGCCCTCGCATTCATCGAAGTAGGCGGAGCAGAGCTTGCGGTTGATGTCGTGATTACCAGGAATGACAACGCAGCGACTGCGCGGCAGGGAGTAGTGCTCACAGAGTTTGGCGAGGAAGGCGAAGGCATCGGCGAACTCTGTGGCCATCCCCCATTCGGCGAGGTCGCCGGTGCAGAGGATGAGGTCGGGGGAGACTCCGTTGTGCTCGGCGAGATGTTGGAGGTCTTGGATGAGACGGGCTGTGAGAGTGTCGTGCGAGTTGGTGAGGCCGTCTTTCTTTTCGGCGAAGCGATGGAACTTGCCGAACTGCATGTCGGAAATATGGAGGACGGTGATGGCGTTTGGCATAGGTTAATTGGTTACGGCAACGGAGTTCCACTCATCGAACCACACCTTCACCCCGCCCGCCCGCAACCGCTCCGCCAGCGGACGCACCACAGACTTGTCTTTCGATCTGTGGCTCAGGAAGACGTCGTCTTGGGAATTATCTGGCGGGTTCATTGTCTGATGGTCTTTTGAAAGAGGAAGGTCTGAGCCTCGTGACCTCGGCTGCTACGAATTTTTGATGGCCCGCGTTGTTTGGTTTCCACACAACCCTTATCGGCAACGGTTTAAATTTCGGGGACGACCGAGAATTGCATAGGGAAAATTCCTGAGCAAATGGTTTTTGTAAAACGGCGGCTGAACCGACGAGATTTCTTTCAGATTTTAATCTCTATGGGCCAGAAAGTTCGGTGATCGCTTTCTGAAATGAAATTCCATCGTCGGAAAGTGGGGTTACACGTCATGGTTTTGGATGCGGGAACGGCATGGGTCGTTCTCCTGTGACAGGGAAAGCGGTAAAGCGCGTTGTACGTCCAAAACCTACGGTCGGAAACTCCGGTACACGCGTTGTACGACAGTTTCCCCATCGTCGGAAATCGGGGTACAAGGCTTGTACGCCAAAAAACGACCGTCGGAAATTGGGGAAACATCTTTTTCCATAAAATTTTGTCGTCCGGAAAGAGGGTACAAGCACCAAAAGGGGTCAGTCCGGGGTGAGTCCTTAGTATTTACACAAACAGAGCAATGCGAATAAAAATTCCTTCGCTCGCGCCTGCGGCAAAGTTATTCGATCGGGTGTCTTTAACCCCGGCTTGAAAGCCCGGGGCTATCATCAGATCGTCCCATCGGACTTCGGAGCCGCAACGGCCGTGGACGTCGGATTTTCTTCCGCCGGAAGGAGCGGCAAACTGGTCCCATGTAGGCAAGTCGTGATTTTCTGGCGTCGGAAGTTGGCGTCATATGGATAAGTCGTAATTTTCCACGGTGGGAAAGTCCGGTCATACGGCTGAGTCATAGTTTCGGACGGTCGGAAAGTTCTCCCAGGGCACCGAGTCGTAATTTTCCATCGTCCGGAGGAGCCTCTTACGCGTAAGGACCAAGTTCCGACTGTCCGAAAGAGCGTCTTACGCGTATGACGCGACTTTTTACGGTCCGGAACTGTCGCTTACGCGTAAGAGGCTCTTCCGGACAGTCGGGAAGCGGTCCTTGAACTCATGCGGTCGTTTATTATCGTCCGATTTTCATACCTGACGCTTAAGGGCCAGTTTCGGACGATGGGATTGGGGCGTCATACGCGTATGACGTTCTTGCAGGAGGCTGTTTATTAACCGCTTAAGCCCAAGTTTGACGTTTGAGGTTCAAAGTTTGAAGTTTTGGACCCAAGGGAAATTTCAGGTTTCGTGCCAGAATTCAGGCGGGACGGAGGGGGCGACGACGGAACGCGGTCTGCGATCCGCAGAAATATTTGAACCGGTCGAGATGCCATGGGTTTGACGCGACTTCCCGAGCTTTATCATTTCGGCTGGGTTCATTTCCCGGCGAATCCCCTCTCTAGTTCCGAGGGAGTCCTTTCATATCCTCACGGAGCCGCCCGCTTCACTCAGTCGTCCCTACGGCGTGAACACCGACGGTGTGGCGCTCGCCGGTCCCATATTTAGTTGTGTCGAGCCGGTCCATTCGGAAAGAGTCGGGTGTAAATACTACCTTTACGGTTTCGCGGCCAACTGTCTCATTGAAAAACGCTTGATGAACTGATGTATTCAGTTCTACGGTGCTCGACCGGTCAGGGATCCCCAAATCCATTTACTGGCTCTGCGAACTTTAAAATATGGAAAACAACACGCCCAAACCGAAAATCAACCTCTCCGAAAAATTCCCCAAGATGCGTCCGATTGGGAGCACCCCAAGTCTGTTCACCCTGAATGGAATTGGAGCCAAAGTCTACGGACGGCGGGACTACGACCTAGAGACGAATACATACGTCACAACACACTGCTTTTGTGTGCTTTTCATCCCGATTTTTGCAATGGGGGCCTATCGCGTTGCTGATGCAGAGCGTGGTTGGTATTTCCTCGGCAAAGAACCGCTTTCCAGCTTTGCCCGCAATTGGAACCGGTGCATGGGGGCACTTTGTGTCGTTTTGGCGCTTACGATTGCCTCGAGTGCTTATACCTCTTCGCCACAGTACCAGGCAAAACAACAACTCAACCAGGCGTCCAAGCTGTTGGCAGCGGGCCAGGTAATCAAGGCAGCCGATATTTATAAACAGGTTGCCAGTGGTCAGGTGCTGGTTGAAGACGCCCGGCAAGGTTTACAGAAATCGCTGGAACAAGCGCTGCAAAGTAATTCCCCGAAAGAATTGCGAAGTGCCTTTCATATTCTCCGCGCCTTGCCCGGAAAGCTGAACAAACCAGCCCCCTTGATTTCGGGTGCGTTCGAACGCGGGTCAAAATTTGTCGATCAACTTAAAGCCACCGATCCAGAGGAGGCGCTGGCGATTTTTGACGAAGTTGCGACGCTGGAACCGAAGAACGAAACCCTCCCCTCCACGAGAATCGACCTTCTGAAGCTTTCGATTGCCAAGAACCCAAACAATACCAATCGGGTAGTGGAATTGGCATTGGTCTACGAATCCCGGCGCGAGTTGAAGGAATGTCGTGATCTCCTTTTGCCATTGAAGGACAAACTAGGTTCGACCGAAGGCGCTCGAATTCTCGGACAAATGGTTCTAAACGACGGCAACCATGAAGACGCCTACGCGTTACTCTTCCCGTATGTCCAGGCCCGATTGGAACAGCTTCACGTTGTCGAAAAGAGCTATAGCAAACAGGCTAATGCTGCTTCCCAACGCGCTCTTAACACCTTGCGTGACGGACACGCCGACCCCTCGTTTTACCCGAAATACAAGGCCGGATCGAAAGCCGAGAAGGACGCGATGGTCGATGAATTCATCACCAAAGAAATGCAGTTTGACGGAGCCTACCAGAGTGCATTGGGCGAACTCCGGGCTGCCAACAAGATCGTTAGCGTGACCCTTGAGCTTGGCATCGTCCAGTTGAACCGCGCACAGAACATAAAGGATCCGACCGCGCGCAAAACAGAACTGGAAGCCGCTGAAAAGACCTTTCTTGCGATCAAAGGCTTCGCGGGCGAAACCGATGAATACCGGCTCTTCCTTGGCCAGGTCTATTATTGGTTGGGCAAATCGAGTGAAGGAAAACAATTATTTGATCAACTCCTGGTGTCCAGCAAGCGCTCTTATAAAATCCTAATGAGTCTTGCGAATACCCTGCGTGACGTCGGCGAACGTGCGCAAGCCCGTGAACTGGCAGAAGAGGCATATCGCAATGGCAAGGACAACACGGAAAAATTTGCGGCAGCCCAGTTTCGGGCGATGGCACTAAAAGATTTTGAGGACGAGATCGCCTGGCTGGAAAAAGCGGACGTTGAGCAGGTGCACGTGCAGGTCATGCTGGACAGTGCGCGTGGGAATAAAGCCTTGGGCGATGGCGATAAGATTGCGGCGGCAACTTATTTGCGCCGGGCGGCCGATGGTTATGGTAAAGTCCAAAAAACCTCAGCTGCTCTTAATAACGGCGGCTTGGTCCACCTTCGCTTATACGAGGTCACCGGTGACGTAAAGGATTACGAACGAGGCGTCGCATTTATTGAGGAGGCCGTTTCCATGTCTCCCGGCGACAGCATTTTGATGATGAACGCGGCGAGCATGTTTGTTGATCGCGCCTTAATGGATATCGTCGGCGAAACCATCAATGTTAAAGCTGTGCGTGAAAAGCCGAGTTTACAGATGGTGCGCTGTCTCTATGCGGATGAGGGCGGCAAACTCGCCTTATCGAAGCGACTGCACGATAACCCGACGTTGAAGAAGGCCCTGGTCTATTTGGACAAAGCCATGTTGCTTTCGCCTAAAACCACTCAACTTTATGAATTGCAATTGGAGCTGCAAAAAGGATTCCGCGAAATCGATGAGATACAAAAGCTTCGGCAACGTCTGCACACCGCCGCCCTTGATACCACCGAGGCAAAGAAAGAGTGGAAGGAATCCCTCACTGGCGCAAAGGACAAGGAATACCGCGACAAATACGAGACACAAATTCGCAAATACGAAACCCTTCTGAAGTCGCAGGAAATCCAACAAGACGCGCTTGCTAAAGAATACGTGGCCATCACGCTTTGTAATCTACGACAGAACGCCGCCTTGTATGGAACGAAGGTAAACGCGCAAGAGATGTTGAACGATTCACTGTCTTATCACGAAAAGCATCCCGACGCGGCGACTGCAGCGACGGTCGAAAATGCTTATCTCTATCTCGCGCACACGGAGTTGATGGAATCAGAACCATCGTACGCGGCGATTTATAAGCAATCGTGGCGCGCTATTGCCCCTCAATCATTGATCCCGTTATTGGTTGAAAATGGTGGATCGATTTCGGACGTCATTCGCCAGAACGCCAACGTCCAAAAAGCAGTTCAATTGAAAAGGGAATATCGTAGCAAATTCCCGTCATATCCTCACCCTGCAGATTGGGCGCTTTTCAAAACAATGGATCGCGTCATCGCGACCGGTATCGCCGATACCTTTGCCAAAAATGAAGTGACTGGCTTGCTCTCAGAAGTGGAATGGGAACTCGAGCCACTGGTTCCTTCAACCGTACTCGATCATTTCTGGACATTGAAAATGCGGGGTGATGAGCAGAAGGCCAAAGAGGTTTATGATGTCGCCCGGCGGGAGGGTGTGCCATTGCCGAAGTTGTAACTTCCCCAAAGAAAAAACGATGAGCTCTCTGGCAAAGTAGGTTTTAATGATTGCTAAAAACAAATTCCGCGTCAATGAGGCCGGATTGAACGTGAAACTCATACCGTACACGTAAAGTCCTCAGTATTTACACTCTGCCCGAGCCATTTAAGCATGCGTTCTGTATATGTCGCTGGCTTCGTCGGATTCGCGATGGCCTCTATCTAGTGTCAATACTACGGACTGATCCGAATGGCGCTTAGTTAAGGCAGTTAAACCTCATATGTGCGGGGAAATCTATCGTGAGAAGCATCGATCACAGGCCTTAACTAAGTGC